>DATCFB010000336.1:0-8731 GCA_036509755.1 Pseudolabrys sp.
AGCGTCGGGAAGTCCAGCGGGCGGAAGCCGTAATGGGCGAGCCAGCGCTGGTCGGCCTCGAAGAAGGCGCGCAGATCCGGCATGCCGTATTTCAGCATCGCGATGCGGTCGACGCCCATGCCCCAGGCGAACCCCTGGTACTCGTCGGGATCGAGGCCGCAATTGCGCAGCACGTTCGGATGGACCATGCCGCAGCCGAGAATCTCGAGCCAGTCCTCGCCCTCGCCGAACCTGATCTCGTTCTTGTCGCGCCTGCACTGGATGTCGACTTCCAGCGACGGCTCCGTGAACGGGAAGAACGACGGACGGAAGCGCATATTGACGTTGTCGACTTCGAAGAAGGCCTTGCAGAACTCTTGCAGGATCCACTTGAGGTGACCGAGATGCGAACCTTTGTCGATGACCAGGCCTTCGACCTGGTGGAACATCGGCGTGTGCGTCTGGTCGCTGTCGCTGCGATAGGTGCGGCCCGGAATGATGACGCGGATTGGCGGCTTCTGTGTGAGCATCGTGCGCACCTGCACCGGCGACGTATGCGTGCGCAGCAGCAGCCGTGAGCCGTTCGGCTTCGGATTGAAGTAGAACGTGTCGTGCATCTCCCGGGCCGGATGGCCTTCCGGAAAATTCAATTTGGTGAAGTTGTAGTCGTCGGTCTCGATATCGGGACCTTCCGCAACCGCGAAGCCCATATCGGCGAAGATCGCGATGAGCTCATCGACCACCTGGCTGATCGGATGTATGCGGCCGGTCTCGGCCGGCGTCTCGCGCACCGGCAGCGTGACGTCGACGGTCTCGCTGGTGAGCCGCGCGTCAAGCGCGCTGGCGGCAAGTTCGTCCTTGCGCGCGGCAATCGCGGCGGTGACCTTGTCCTTGAGCCCGTTGATCGCCGGGCCCATGACCTTGCGCTCATCCGGCGTCATCGAGCCGAGCGTCTTCAAGAGCGCGGAGACCGAGCCGCTCTTGCCCAGCGCGGCGACGCGCACGGCCTCGAGCGACGGCTCGTCCGTAGCCCCGGCAACGGCGCTCAGCAGATCGGATTCAAGCTTTGCAACGTCGGACATGGCGAGACTCGTTTGAGTGCCCCGTCACGGCCGGGTCCCGGCCATCCACGTCTTGGCAAGTCGAGAAGGCGTGGATGCCCGGCGCAAGGCCGGGCATGACGACTGAGAGTCTTACGCCGTGGCAGCGGCCTCGGCCGGCAGCGCGGCCTTGGCCTTTTCCACGATCGCGGCGAACGCCGCCGGCTCATGGATAGCGAGATCCGACAGCACCTTGCGGTCGACCAGCAGACCCGACTTGGCCAGACCGTCGATGAACCTCGAGTAGTTGAGGCCGAAGGGCCGCACCGCGGCGTTCAGGCGCTGGATCCAGAGCGCGCGGAAGGTGCGCTTGCGGCGCTTGCGGTCGCGGAAGGCGTATTGGTTGGCCTTCTCCACCGCCTGCTTGGCGACGCGGATCGTATTCTTGCGGCGGCCGTAATAGCCCTTGGCAGCCTTGAAGACTTTCTTGTGCTTGGCGTGTGAGGTGACGCCACGTTTGACGCGGGCCATGGGAAACTCCTGAAGCTAATCTTGCAAAACGTTCGGACGGGACAGCCGCGGATGATGCGGCGTGACGAAATACGATCAGCCGTTCGGCAGAAAGTACTTTTTGATGTTGTCGCCGTCGGATTTGAACAGCACGCTGGTGCCGCGATGCTCACGGATGGTCTTGGTGGTCCGCTTGATCATGCCGTGACGTTTGCCGGACTGCTGGTACTTCACCTTGCCTTGGGCGGTGATTTTGAAGCGCTTTTTAGCGCCCGATTTGGTCTTCAGCTTGGGCATTTGGCTCTCCTGGCGGCACGGATGCGGGTGACCGCAACGGCCGAAATTGCCTTGAACCACAAAGGTTTAGGCAGGGTGCTCGGGATTGAGCGGGGTCGTCGCCACGGCAGCCCTATCAGCCGGGCGGCGAGCGGCGGGTTTATGGCAGAGCCGGCCGCAGCTTGCAACTGGGCGCAGCCGCCCGCCACCGCCACCTGGGAGGGGGCGGTCTGACCGCGTCAGCGGATCGGAAGGCAATCGTCGGTCGCACAACGGGGCAGCAGGCTCAGGCCCCGTCCCTCCCCGTTTCAGGGGAGGGAACTTCACAGAAGGTGAAGCGCCCTCACCGCGGCGCCAGCACCATGACCATTTGGCGGCCTTCGAAACGCGGTTCGGACTCGACCTTGGCTATGGGACCGGTATCGCCCTTCACCCGGTTCAGGAGCTGATAGCCAAGCTCCTGGTGCGCCATTTCGCGGCCGCGGAAGCGCAAGGTGACCTTGACCTTGTCGCCTTCCTCGAAGAAGCGCTTCATCGAGCGCATCTTCACGTCGTAATCGTGATCATCGATCATCGGCCGGAGCTTGATCTCCTTGATCTCGACGACGTGTTGCTTCTTGCGGGCCTCGGCCGCCTTCTTCTGCGCCTGGTACTTGTATTTGCCGTAGTCCAGGAGCTTGGCGACGGGGGGTTCGGAGTTCGGGGCGATCTCGACCAGATCGAGCCCCGCGGCCTGCGCCATTTCGAGCGCGGTCTGGATTGGTGTCGGGCCATGATTGTGCCCGGTGGCATCGATCAGCTGAACCTCGCGGACGCGGATCTCATCGTTGATGCGCGGGCCGTCCTTCTGAACGGGCAGCGCGGACTTCATCGGACGACGAATGGCTGGTGTCTCCTCTGTTGTTGCGACGAAAGCCGGGGCGCCCTACCGGAGGCCCCGGACATAAGAGATTGGTAGAAACCGCGCATAAGTCAACGCGGTTCCTGGGCTTCGCGGCAAAGAAAGGGCGGTTTGGCGTTCAAATTGTAAGTCCCTGCGGCATTCAGGCCGCAGCTTTGGCGTCCGCCGCCGCCGGGCGGCCGGTCGTCTCGCCATAGAGACGCAGCGTCTGTTCCGCCACCACGTTACCGTTGAAATGGCCCAAGACCCAGTCGCGGCCGCGCGCGCCCATGGCCGCGCGCATCGGCGCGGGAATCGAGAACAGGTGCAACAATGTTGCCGCCAGGCGGCTGTCGTCGCCGGCCGGGAAGCGCAAGCCCGAAACCCGGCTTTCGGTCATGAATGGGGCGGTCAGGACTACGTCGCTGCCGGCGGCGAGGTCCGAGACGATCATCGGCCGGCCCATGGCCTGCGCCTCGAGGATCGCGCGCTGCACGCCCTCCGGCTGGATCGCCGCGGAGACGACAACGGAGGCGGCGGCGTAGGCCGCCGGCATGTCGTGGACCGGCGCGGCCATGCGGATCACGTCCATCGTGCCGGTCGCAAGGACGAGATCCCACAATTCGCCGGTGTAGTGGGTCCGGCCGCGATCCTCGCCGACGAAGACGCAGAGGAAGTTCTTGAGCCCCATCGCCTTGAGCCGCTCGACGGCCTTCACCGCCACATGGTGGCCCTTGCGGCGCAGGATGCGGCCGACGACCAGGATGACCTTGGTCTCGCCGGTCACGCCCCAGGCCTGACGGATGGCGTCGATGCGCGCCTGCGTCATGCGCTCTGGATCGAAGCGCTCGAGGTCGACGGCGCAGGGCACGACAGCGAGCTTCTCCCACGACGTGCCGTAGCGGTCGTTGACGAGCTGCGCCAGTTGCTCGCTGACGGCGATCACGCGGTCGCCGCGCGCCATGACGCTGTTGTAGAGGTGCTTGAACAGGTTCTGGTCGCGGAAACCCTTGTACCAGCTTGTCAGGAACGGCAGCCGGCAGAGCCGCGCCGCGATCAGCGCGCTCCACGCGCCGGAGCGGCCGAGCGCATGGATGCAGTCGCAGCGCTTCTCGCGCGCAAGCCGCACGAGCGTGAAGGCGTTGCGCAACATCCGGATCGGATTGGCCGTCGCGACATCGAGCGGCACGAATTCGGCGCCAGCCGCGTTAATGTCGGCGACGAGGCGTCCGGCGCGCGAGACGACGATGGCGTCGTGCCCAGCGTGCTTCAGGATGCGTGCAAGCTCCACGGCACCGGCATCCGCCGCGCCGACCTCGAGCGCCGGCGCGACGATCAGGACGCGCATCGGATTGTGCGAATACTCATGCGCAGCTTGCCGCAGGCCGCTCGACGCAGAAGCAGACGACATCGACAAATCGCATCCTCGCAACGGGCGCCTTCAAGCAAAGCGGCGCAATGGAAACGGAGCCCTTGGATCGGGGGCCTTCTGGCAGACGGGCGTCAACTATCGCGTGATAGAAGCGACGTATAGACCCCGCGAATGGCTTCGGCAACGCTCTGCGGCGAAAACATGAATTCGGCGAATTGCCGGGCTCGCGCGCCGAGCGCCTCCGCGGCGGTGGGGCTACTGGCGAGCGCGGCGGCGACCGCGCCGGCGAGTTCGCCCGGCCGTCCCGGCCGCACCACCCAGCCGGTGCGCAAATCCTCGCGCATGCGCGGCGGCGCCAGCACGTTTTCCGGCAGCATACCCACCGTCGTCACCACCACCGGCCGTCCAACCGCCTGCACCTCGGCCGCGATGCGGCCGGTGAGCGGCGATTGCAGCGCCGGCACCACCACCACGTCCGCGACCGCCAGCGCCGCCGGCATGTCCGAACAGTGGCCGACGAAGCGGCAGAGCGTGTCGATGCCGTGCACGCGTGCGCGTTTGCGGACGCTCGCCGCGTAACGCATGTGCAGTCGATCTTCTCCCGCGAAAACGAAGACGATGTCGCGCCGCCCTCGGGCAAAAATGAGGCGCGCCGCGTCGATCATGCTCATCTGGCCGTTGTGTGCCGCCATGCGTCCGGCGACGAGCACGACGCGCATCTCCGGCAGCAGGCCCCAGACCCGCCGCAGCGCGGCGATGCGATCGCCGCTGATCGCCGCCGGACTGAAGGTCGCGGTGTCGACCGCACGCGGGATGACGGTGATGCGCTCAGGCGCGATCCTGTAGCGTTCGATCATCGCCAGTGAGACATAGCTCGACGGCGCGATGACCCGATCGCCGCGGGCGAGCGACGCGTTGAGCATCCGCCGCGGCCACCGGCCGGACGGCATGCGGTCGGGGAACGAGGTCACAAGGAACACCGGTTGCCGGTGTACTGCCTGAAGCGCGCTCCAGGCGGCGCCGGCGCTCTGCGCGTGCACGATGTCGACGCGCTCCGCCGCCACGAGATGCGTCAGCATGGCCGCGTTCTTGCGAATGCGCAGCGGATTCCAGGTGTCGTTCGGCAGGGGCAACCATTCGCCGCCGAATGCGCGCAACTCCCCCACCAAGGGGCCGCCGTCGCCGGCGACGATGGCGCGCGCGCCGGACTGCATCAGCGCCAGCGCGATCTCGACGGCCGCGTGCCCGGCCGGATCGTCGCTCAATGCGGGAACGATCTGGAGGATCGTGGCGCCGGCGAGCGAACGCGGCTTGCCGCGGTTCGGCTGACTCACGGGCACGCCAGCCCCCTTGCGCGCGTGGCATCGATGCGGCGAGAAGGGGCGGCGCCCCTCGTCTCTTCCTGTGCGGAAACGGCCTCAAGCATGAGCGAAGCTCGTCTCACATCCCTGACCATCGAATCGCCTGCGCCTCGCCGGACCATCGCCGTGCGCGTGCGCGAGGGCAAGGGCCAGAGCAAGGGCCCCGGCCTGGTCTGGCTGGGCGGTTTCAAATCCGACATGAAGGGCACGAAAGCGGAGGCGCTCGACCGCTGGGCGGACGAGAAGGGCCGCGCCTGTTTGCGCTTCGATTATTCCGGCCACGGCGAATCCGGCGGCGACTTCCGCGACGGAGCCATCGGCCGCTGGCTCGAGGAGAGCCTCGCCGTCTGCATGGAATTCGCGAAGGGACCGCAGGTGCTGGTCGGCTCGTCGATGGGCGGCTGGATCGCGTTATTGTTGGCGGCGCAATTGCGCAAGGTGCGAGGCTCTGCGCCGCCGCTTGCCGGCATGGTGCTGATCGCGCCGGCCGTCGACTTCACCGAGGAGTTGATGTGGAAGCAATTCTCGCCGGAGATGAAACGCGACATCGAGACGAAGGGCGAGTGGATCCGTCCGTCGGAACACTCAGCCGAGGGCTATCCGATCACGCGCGCGCTGATCGAGGACGGACGCAAGCATCTCATGCTTGGCGGGCTGATCGAGCCCGGCTGCCCGGTGCACATTCTACAGGGCGTGCACGACCCCGATGTGCCGTGGCGGCACGCGGTGGAGCTCGTGTCGCGGTTCTCACGCGACGACGTGGTGCTGACCTTGATCAAGGACGGCGATCACCGCCTGTCGCGGCCCGAAGACATCGCGCGGCTCATCGCGGCGGTGGAGGAGTTTTGATTTTCTTTGTCGCCACCGGGTCGCGCCGAAGGCGCGAGTCCCGGTGATCCCGATTAGGATGGCACTGTATCCATCCCCGGACGGTCCCTATAAGGCGCGGTCTGAATGTCCGCTTCACAGCCACAAGCGGCGCAAAAGCAGACATCTGCTAACCAACGGGATGGGCCAACAGCAGACATTGTTCCGCTGATTACGCCCTTCAGCTTGCCTTTGTCGTTTGTTCCAATTGTCCGATCCCCAACATGATAGCCCAAGCATTCAATACGATCGCAATCAGAAGGAATACGTAGGAAGCTGTCATCAGATACATGCCCCAGTTCGCGTGCTCTATTAGGGCCGCGCTCCCAGCGAGTCCGAATAGAAAGGCCACGATATATCTTATCGCGCGGGATATAGCCCACCCGCCACTGCGACTAGCCTCTTTGTTTTTGTAGAAATAATTATAAATGTTATTCAGCGGCAACCAAAGCCCAAGCAGATTAATAGCTACCATCTCGGCTCCAAGAATTGCAACCGGTTGTGGAAGTAAAACTAGGACCGCCTCGACGAGCAAAATCAAAAGGTACAGCGTTTGATTATACGCTCGAGTGCGAAAGACCGGTTTGCTCACGACTTCATTGAGATGAAGCGATGTGACGACAAATAGCAGCCCAATAAGCGCGGCCGACGATGTGCCCAGCATTACATACAGGTCGCGCCACAACTCTGGCCGATATGCGTTTTCCATACTGCTCCCCCTTGAAGTCATAGACCGTACCGTTCAACCTGGAACTGAGGAAAGAGCCGCTCTGAGGATTCAGCCATCTGCCGGTTGTCCCAGCGACGGGGTACGTCGCTGTTGGCCATAAGCAGAAGTTGGCCCTCCCGCTTAATTGTGCAAATTGGCATACGAACGTGGACTGTCCGCACTTAGCCGCGCGCGCCGCGGCTCCAAGTGTGTTCGCTTCTGATCGCTTTAGGGGTCTTGAGACTCCAGGTAGGCCGCAAGCGAGATCATGTCGTCCTCGCTAAGGCTAGCGACCACCGGCTCCATTAAAGCGACCGTCGCTCCCTTACGGCTTCCCCTCTTAATGTCACTGAGTTGACGGAATATATAAGTAGCCGTGCGGCCGCCGATACCGGGCACTTCTCCGAGACCCTTGAGGTTCAGACCGTGACAGGTCGCGCAGGCTGGCGATTTGCTGTCGCCGCCGGTCGCTAACGCTTTACCCTTGGCGATACTGCCGATGGGGACGTAATCGAAGAAGCCCGACCTTGGATCTTTTGCCGCGGCTCTTGCGGCATCCTTCGGCAGTACGATGATACGTTGGCCGATCGGCTCGCGAGCATCGCCTCCTTGGGAAAAGCGCATTCCGCCTGCCCCGACATAGCTGACCGGCACAGTACCGCTCTCAATTATTTTGTTGAAACCGACCGTTGGCCTCAGCGACGAAAAATAATCCGCTGCCGCCTTTACATCGGACGCCGGGAGCGCCTTCGCAATCGCGACCATGACGCCTGCTCGAACCCCGGTGCGGTCGCCTCTCTTAAACGCCTCCATCTGCTGCACGATGTAGGCGGCCGGCAGTCCGGCGAGACCAGATGATTCCGGATGGCCGTCGCCAGACGGTAAATGGCACGCCGCGCAGGCAAAACCGGCCGGTTTCGGTCCGCCGTGCGCCACGACCTGCGGCATTGGCGGGTGCATGCTCGGGTACCAGTCGGGCGGATTGTGCAAATCGTTGATCTGCGCTTGCGTGTATTCTTTCGTGCTGTCCGGAAGCCGGCGCATGGTGGTGTTATCCGCCGGCTTGGGCGGCGGCGTGACCGGATATGCCCAATCCAGACTCTCTGCTGCAATTGAAGACGCAGTCGACGTAGTGGCGCTCGACAAGGCGAGGCAGACAACGAGAACTGTCGAATGCTTGTGGAGCAAACGCATCACAATTTCCCTGTGTCAAATTCAGCCGGAGGTGGGTCAGAAACATGCTGTCAGAAAACAATAATCATGAGAAGCTAGCAGTGCCGTCGAATGGCGTACTACCGATCGGTAGCCTCAGATCGCATAAATAATGCATATGCGGCGCGGCTAACCGGTTGGATATGTTGTCGAATGCCAACACTAGATGATATTCTGCCAGTAGTATGTTCGGTTCGAACGAACGCGCAGCGCCGCCGGCAGCAGAGACAAGTCTGGGTGACAATTACGCGCGCGAGCGGGCTTGGGCGCCAGGCAGATCGAGTCTGCTTCGGGTCAAAACCGGTAAATCTCGGATCGAGCATTTGAGTCTGCTTCGCGTCCAGAAGCTGACATCTGCGAATTATTGGGTGCCCGCCTCAGCGGGATGGCCGGGACAAGCCTGGCCATGACAGCTAAGAAAATGCAGCGGTCCACTCGTCTATGACCGACGCGTCCGTCTCGTCGCGTTTTAGCTTTTGCAATTCCTCGCGCGGCAATAAGCGCGACAAGGCCCACACCGCCGCG
>DATCFB010000337.1:0-2271 GCA_036509755.1 Pseudolabrys sp.
CATCGGTGATGATGCCGACAAGCACATTGTCCTTGTCGACGATGCCGACGCAGCCGAAGCCCTTGCGGCTCATCTCAAGCAGCGCCTCCGACATGCGCGAGCCGAGCCGGGCGAGCGGGACCTCGCCGCCTGCGTGCATCAGATCGCGCACGGTCTTGAGCAGCGCGCCGAGCTTGCCGCCGGGATGCAACAGGCCGAAGTCGATTGCGGTGAAGCCGCGGCTCTCAAGGAGCGTGATCGCCAGCGCGTCACCGAGCGCGAGCTGCATCAGCGACGACGTCGTCGGCGCGAGATTGTGCGGGCAGGCCTCGCGCGCCGGCGGCAGTGCCAGAACGACGTCGGCGGTCTTGCCCAATGTCGAGTCTGCATTGGCGGTCACGGCGATGAGGCCGATGCGGTAACGGCGCGAATAGTCGGTGAGGTTTTTCAATTCCGCCGTCTCACCCGACCATGACAGCGCGAGGATGACGTCGGACTTAGTGATCATGCCGAGGTCGCCGTGGCTCGCTTCGGCCGGATGCACGAACAAAGCCGGCGTGCCGGTCGAGGCGAATGTCGATGCGATCTTGGCGCCGACATGGCCCGACTTGCCCATGCCGGTGACGATGACGCGACCTTCGGCACCGCGGATCATCTCGATCGCCGCGACGAAGGACGCACCGAGGCCGTTGCGCAGCGCCGTAATCAGCGCGTCGACGCCGCCGCGCTCCGCCTCGAGCGTGCGCAGGGCGCTTTCGATCGCGTCGTGCGCGCGCGTATTGTCGGTCGGCTGCGGCTTGGCCATTAAACGGGTTCCCGGATCCCTGCCGCATTTAATAGCACGGTGCGGCGGCGGCGTCAGTTAACGGCGCTCCTCAGCCAATACCTTGCGCACCGATGCCAAAACGCGGGCCACCGAAACGTCGGCGGTGCGGTGATGCGCCACCGCGTCGTTGCCTTCGAGGCGGGCCCGCTGCCGCGCCTCGGCGTTGCCCTCGGGTTCGAGGATCGCCGAGACCGGATTGAGCGGACGCCAGTGCCACGGGCTGGTCGGCCCGAAGATGGCGACGGTCGGCGTCTCGAGCGCCGCCGAGACGTGCATCAGGCCGGAGTCGTTGGTCACCGATATATCGGCCGCGGCAAGCGCCAGGATGGCATTGCGCAGATCGGCGCCGGTCAGGTCGCGGGCCCGCGGGCCGGCCGCCTCGACAATCTGTCGCGCGATTGCCGACTCGCCGGACCCGCCGAGCACCCAGACCGTGGCTCCGTCCTGCGTGAGGGCTGTCGCCAGCGCCGCGTAATGCTCCGGCGGCCACGCCTTGCCGGCGCCGACGGCGCCCGGACACAGCGTGACGACCGGCCGGGACGCGTCGGCGAGGCCATTGCGAGTGCGCCAGGCATGCAGTTCGGTCGCCGGCACCGACAGCTCCGGCACGGGCCAATTGACCGGCAGCGGCGCGCCCCTGGGTAGCGCCAGGGCGCCCATCTGATCGATCATGCGCGGCAGCGTGCGTTCGCCGAAGCGCAGGTCGTTGAGCAAACCGAGGCGCACCTCGCCAAAGAAGCCGGTGCGGCGCGGGATGCCGGCCAGGAAGGGCGCCAGCGCCGCCTTCCACTTGCGAGACATGATCAGCGCCCTGTCGTAGCTGGCCGCGCGCAGGGCCCGGGTCAGTTCGATCTGGCGGGTCATCCCGAGCCGGCGCCGCGGCAGGTCGGCGACGATTGCCCGCCGCACGCCCGGCATGTAGTCGGCGAGGGGTGCGCAGAGTGTCGAGGAGATCATATCCACAGGCCGCGCCGGGTTTTCCAGGCGGAGGAGCTTCACCACCGAATGGCAGCGGACGAAGTCGCCGATCCAGACATAAGGGACGATCAGGACCGGCCGGGCTGCCGCGGGCGCATTCTTGCTCATGTCTGCGTGGCCCGCCCCCGCCGGTCCGGCTTTCCCTTGGTGGGTAAAAGGCTTAGCCCGTGCCCGGGCGCAGGGTCCAGCCCTTAACCGGGCCGCCGGGCCGTCATTGCGCCGGTCGGCCGGCTGGGGCAAAGGTTGCGCGCGGGCGGGTTCTTTCCTGAGGCAGGCATGTTCCTCGTTACCGGCGGCGCCGGATTCATCGGTTCCAACATCGTCGCCAGCCTCAACGAGGCGGGTGCGGCCGATGTCGCGGTGAACGACTGGCTGGGCACCGGCGACGTCAAATGGCGCAACCTCGCCAAGCGCCGGATCGCCGATTTCGTGCCGCCGCCAGACCTTGCCCGCTGGCTAGACGGCCGCAAGCTCGACGCCGTCATCCA
>DATCFB010000338.1:0-5967 GCA_036509755.1 Pseudolabrys sp.
ACGTCAGGGTAGGGGCGCAGCGTGAGCGTTTCAACGAAATTGCAGCCCTGTCATGTGCATGTGAGACGGTCGCCTTCGGTCTGTTCGACCGGATGAAAGCCATGCGCCTAAGGCATTTGCTCAGCGAATGGTCTGAATACCTACTATGAGTTTCGGGAATGATGTTGCCGCCCGGACGCTTGCCGGGTCAGGCCCGCCATCCGCGCGTGACGGCGCTATGGTCGCGACCGCGCGGCGAGGAAACGAAACAGGTTCATCGATCCAACGCGCGGATGCCCGCCTGTCCACGCGGGCCGAGCGAGTGTCGAGAAGCGGACCCTCAGCTCCACTTCGCCTTCTTCTTGAGTTCGTCGACGGATTGCGCCCCGTCGGCAAGCAGCTTTTTGTAGTCAAGCGCCATGAACTGCCGATTGCGGTGCAGGATACGGCCGTCCACCACGACCAGATCGACGTCGGAGGGCTGTGCGAGCTGCACCAGCGCGTCGTAGGGATCGCCGATGTCGCCCATGTTCGGCGCGTTGGTGCGCACGAGGATGAGGTCGGCGCGCTTGCCCGGCGTCAGTGAGCCAATGATCGCGCTGAAGCCTAGGTCGCGGGCGCCGTCGATGGTCGCCATCTCCACGAGCTTCTTCGTCGTCAGCTTGAACTTGCCGCCGGTGCGATGCTTGTTGATCGTCTGCAGCATGTGCATGCAGGCGAAGCAGTCGCAGCGCTCGGCCGTGACGTTGTCGATCGACATAGAGACCAGGACGCCGGCCTGCATCATCTCGATGAACTGCATCTCGCCGCTGCGCCCGGACTCGCCGAGCGGCGACGTCGTGTAGTGCACGCCGTGTTTGGCGAGCAACTCCCAGTCGGCGGCTTTGGTGTTGAGCGGATGCACGAGCTGCACGTCCGGCCCGAGCAGGTTCGCGTCGTTCAGGAGCTGGATCGACGCGCTGCCATTGGTATGCAGCGTGATCGGAAGGCCGAGATCACGTGCCGCGCCCCATTCTTTCTTCGCCATCTCCGCGTCGATCGCGCCGCGCGAGGCGTTGTTGCCGTCGATGTTGCGGGAGTTGACGCCGAGCGTCAGCATCGGGTCCTTGCCGATGTCGCGTTTGAGACGGGCGATGTCGGTGAAGTCCATCGGCTGGGTGTTCGGCATGCCCTGCGCGGGGCCGTAGGCGAAGCGGCCGCGCAGGCCACTGTCGCGCATAGCCTTGACCTCCGCATCGGCATGCGCAGGACTGCGCACATTGTGCGCCCAGTTATGCGTCGTGGTGACGCCGGCGCTGAGCGCCTCGGCGAGCCCGAGCCGCACCGCGCGGTAGCTGTCCTCCGGTGTGTAATGCGCGCCGAGCGCGAGGGTGACCGGAAAATAGGTCTTCTTGGGATCATCGGCCCGCATCACCGGGCGGAGGAAGGTGGTCCAGTGGTGCCAGTGCGTATCGACGAAGCCGGGCATGCAGATCATGCCTTTGCCGTCGATCGCCTGCGCGCCCGGTGCACTGATTGCGGCGCCGACCGCGGCGATGGCGCCGTCGCGCACGTGCACGTCGCCGCTCTCGAAATCGCCAATGCCCGGATCCATCGACAAGACATGCGCGCCGCGGATCACGAACTCGCCGCGCGTCGGCAACGCCGACGAATTGGCCGGCGCGACGCCTTGCGCCGACGCGGCCTTCGGCATGAGCGCGGCTGCGGTGAGTGCGGTGGTGCCGGCGAGGACGGCGCGCCGGTCGATCGCATCGCTCGACATTCTGTTTCTCCCCAGGGGTCGTGATGGCCGTGTGGCCCTTTATTTTTAGCGAGCGTAGCGCCGATTGCGGCGCAGCGGCAATCGGACACGGCTCGGACCGGGATGGCGCAGCGCTGCCCACCATGTCCGGGAGTTGGGCGACGAGAACCGCGGCCTGCTCTCTGGCCGCAACCGCTTCGCCGGTGTAGAGAGGGCGTCCCGCCGCGCTCCCCGTCCAGGAACTCGCTCGCGTGCCCCTGTCGAAGGCTATCCGCACTTTGCCCGCCCACTGGCCGGACCTGTTGCCGGGTCTAACGCTCTCGGCCGCGGTCGCCGCCGCCGGCTATATCGCCGCGCCCTACGTCGCGCGGGTGGCGCCGATCCCCAACATCGTCATCGCGCTCGTCATCGGCATCGCGCTCAATCCGATCGCGGTGCGGCCGTCGGTGCAGCCGGGCATGGCCTTCTGCGTGCGCACCATATTGCGCTGGGCCGTGGCGCTGCTGGGCCTGCGCGTCGCGGTCGGCGAAATTGCCGCGCTCGGGTGGAGCACCGCCTTGCTGGTGGTGATCGCGATGGCGGCGACGATCGTCTCGGGCTTCGCTTTCGCACGGTGGAGCGGCCGCGACGCCGGCTTCGGCGCGCTGGTCGGCGTCGGCACCGCGGTGTGCGGTGCGTCCGCCACGCTCGCCTGCTCGACGGTGGTGCCGGACTATCCGGGCAAGCAGCCGGACATCGCCTTCGTCGTCGTCGCCGTCAACGCGCTGGCGACACTCGCGATGCTCGCCTATCCGCCGGCCTGCATCCTGCTCGGCTTCGACCCACAGACGACCGGCGTCATGCTCGGCGGCACGATCCATGACGTCGCGCAGGTGGTCGGCGCCGGCTACGCCGTTTCCGACACGGTCGGCAATACCGCGGTGATCGTGAAACTGTTCCGCGTGTTCCTGTTGCTGCCGGCCGTGCTCTCCGTCGGCTGGTACTTCACACGCCAGGGCCTGCGCCACGGCGAGGCGCGCGTGCCTGTGCCGGTATTCGGCATTGTGTTCCTGATCCTGTGCGCGGTGAACAGCGCCATGCCGCTGACGCCGTCGCTTATGCCGGTCTACGCGCCGATCAAGAAGGTGCTGTCCGAGGCATCAATATGGGGCCTTTTGCTGGCCATCGCCGCGCTCGGCCTCGGCACCTCGATCAAGGTCATCATCGCGCTCGGCTGGCGTCACATCGCCAATGCGCTCGGCGCCACCGCGGTGATGTTCGTCATCGTCACCGGCGGGCTGCTGCTGATGCGCGTCATCTAGACGTCAGGCCAAAGTGACCGTCTCGAAGTCCGCCGGCAACACGATCTCCAGCAATTCGCAGTCGTCGGAATAGCCGCGCACGGCGTGTTTGATGCGCGGTGGCTGGATCCAGCATGAGCCGGCCTTGAAGGTGTGCACGCCTTCACCCGCCAATTCGGTACGGAACCAGCCCTTGAGCACGTAGACCATCTGGAAGTCGACGTCGTGCAGATGCGGCGTCGACACCTCGCCCTCCTCGAACGGCTTGGTCATGCGGATGACGTGCGCCTGCACCATGCCGTTCGTCGCCGCGGCGATGCCGAGGTCGCGATAGGCGGAATAGGCGCGGAGCCCGGTGTCGAAATCCTCCTCGCGCTGATGGCTGACGGTGAAGCGCTGCGGCTTGCGCGCTTTCGGGTTTGCCCGCGCCGTCTTTGCCCGCGCCGTCTTGGCGCGCGCCGGTTTCGCCGCCGCCTTGTTCCTGCTCTTCGTCGCCGGGGCTTTTGCCTTCACGCGCTTCGGCTGGACTTTCCTGCGGGCCTTGGCCATGGATGCCTCCCTCGAAGGCCACGATTGGATCACGCGGACCGAAGTCATGGAAGCGCCAAATCAGCCCTCCGCCATTCGCATTTTCGTCGATGCCGATGCCTGTCCCGTAAAGCCCGAAGTCTATCGCGTGGCGGAGCGCTACGCGCTTCATGTCTATGTCGTCGCCAATGCCTTCATGGCGGTGCCGCGCAGCGACCTGATCGAACGTGTCATCGTCAGTGAAGGCCCCGACGTCGCCGACGACTGGATCGTGGAACGCGCGACCGACACCGACATCGTCATTACCGCCGATATTCCACTCGCGGCGCGTTGCGTGCGCAAAGGCGTCGTGGTGATCGGTCCGACCGGCAAGCCGTTCGACGAGGATTCGATCGGCATGGCGCTGGCGACGCGCGACCTGCTGACCGACCTGCGTTCGGCCGGCGCGGTGACGCGCGGGCCGAAGCCGCTGTCGCGGCAGGACCTGTCTCGCTTTCTCTCCGCGCTCGACCTCGCAGTGGTGCGGCTGAAGCGGAGGATGGCGGAGCGGGCTTAGCCGCTTACGGCGCCTTCGGGCCGGTCTTCACGAACCAGTCGGCGATCTGCGCGCCGTTCCAGAACACCACGTCCTTCTTCTTCCGGATCTTCTCGAAGATCATGCGGAAATATTTCGCACGGTGCGGCGCGCCCATGATGTAGGGATGCACCGAGATCGCCATCACCCGCGCCGAATCGAGCGCCTTGGCGTCCTTGTAGATCTGCTCGAACTGGTCCATCGCCCGCTCGTAGAACTCGTTCGCCTTGTGATGCTGGATCAGCATCATGGCGACGTCGTTGCATTCCTGCGTGTAGGGGATGTTAAGGAGCGGCTTGCCGCGCGTCTTGAGCCATACCGGCTGGTCGTCGATCACCCAGTCGGCGACGTAGTCGTAGCCTTCCTCGGCGAGGATATCGGGCGTCTCCCAAGTTTCTGTGAGGCCGGGTCCGAGCCAGCCGCGCGGGCGCTTTCCCGTCACGCGCTCCAGCACCTCGGCGCTCTTTCGGATGTCGGCGCGCTCGTCCTCCACCTTCTGCATATTGCGCTGGGTGTAGCCGTGGCCGACGAACTCCCATTTGCGCTGCACGCAGGCCTTCATCATCTCGGGCAAGGCCTCGACCGCGACGCCGTTGACGTTCATCACGCCGGGAATCTTGAACTCGTCGTAGACCTGCATCAGCCGCCAGAAGCCGACGCGGTTGCCGTATTCGTGCCAGCACCAGTTCGGAATGTCCGGCATCGGCGAGCCGCCGGCCGGCGGCGTCAGCACGGTGCGCGGCATGGTCTGCGTCGGGTCCCATTCCTCGACATTGGTGACGGTCCACACCACCATGCGCGCCTTGTTTGGCAGCTTCAGTGGCTTGCGGTTGACGATCGGCGAATAGGCGATGCGGTCGTTCGGCAGCATGCCGACGGGCGGCTTGGCGTAGTGCACGGGCGTTTCCCTGGGTTATGCGTACGGCGAGTTTTGCAGGCGCGTGCGATCTTGTACAGAGTGCGGCGGTGAGGCGTCCGCGGAGTTCGATGAGATGAAAATGGTTCGTGCCACGCGCGACGCCCGCGTTGCGCCCGACAATGGCGACGTGTTCGACCTGCGGACGGTGGGCAAGATCATCGGCGTCGGACTGAACTACCGCGATCACGCCGAAGAGACCGGCCTGCCGCTGCCGAAGGAGCCGACGCTGTTCCTCAAGGCGACCAGCGCGCTGTGCGGACCGAGCGACGATCTGGTCATGCCGCGCGAGGCCAGAAGCGTCGACTGGGAAGTCGAGCTCGGCGTCGTCATCGGCGCGCCGGGCGTCTACATCGCCGAGCGCGACGCGCTCGATCACGTTGCCGGCTACATTCTCGGCATTGATTTCTCCGAGCGCGATTTTCAGTTCAATCGCGGCGGCCAGGGCTTCAAGGGCAAGAGCGCCGATACCTTCGCGCCGCTCGGCCCGTGGCTCGCCACGCGCGACGAAATCCCCGACCCGCAGGCGCTGGGCCTCAAGCTCAGCGTCAACGGCGTGGTCAAGCAGAACGGCTCGACGTGCGACATGATCTTCTCCGTCGCCGCACTCGTCGTCTACGTCAGCCGGTTCATGAGCTTGCAGCCGGGCGATGTGATCCTGACCGGCACGCCCGCCGGCGTCGGCCTCGGGCAGAAGACGCCGACTTATTTGCAGGTGGGCGATGTGGTGACGGCGAGCATCGATGGTTTGGGCGAACAGCGGCACGTTGTCGTGGCGGCGCGCTGACCTTCACCCGGCTTCTATCGGCCCTCATGGTGAGGAGCGCTGCGAAGCAGCGCGTCTCGAACCATAGGGCCGCCCATCCTTCGAGACGCGGCCTTCGGCCGCTCCTCAGGATGAGGTGGAGGGGAGCTGAGCGGTCGGTCCTGCTCAGCTCCCCGTCATCCC
>DATCFB010000339.1:0-13162 GCA_036509755.1 Pseudolabrys sp.
TCCTTCGCGGTCACGTCGAGCGCCGGATCGTCGATGCGCGCGGCGAGATCCTCGAGCGAACTGAATACCACGGCGCGGCCCTCGAGCTCGAACAAGTTCGCATCGGCGGCCGAACGCTTGAGGATCGCGCCTTGTGGCGCAAGATTGCCGAACAGCGCGACCAGACCGCCCTGCGGCTCGAGCGGCATTCCGCGTTCGGCAATGATGGTGCGGTCGACGAAGCCGTCGTCCTCGGGCTGCGCCAGCCGCTGGCCTAGCGTTTCGCCGGTGACCGTCATGACGTCGAGGTGCAAGAGGTCCCTGAGTTCGCGCAGCAGCGCCCCGACGCCTCCGGCGGCGAAGAAGTCCTCCATATAACCGTTGCCGACGGGCTTGAGGTTCACCAGCACAGGTGTCGTGTCGGACAGCGCGTTGAGCCGTTCGAGCGAGACCGGCACGCCGGCGCGACCGGCGATCGCCGTCAAATGAATGATCGCGTTGGTCGAGCCGCCAATGGCGAGAAGCACGCGCATCGCGTTCTCGATCGATTTCTGATTGACGATGCGGTCGGGCGTCAAATTCGAACCGATCATGCGCACTGCCAATGCGCCGGTCGCTTCCGCCGCACGCAACCGGTCGGCGTGCACGGCGGGAATGGCCGCGGTCCCGGGCAGGCACATGCCGAGCGCCTCGGTGATGCAGGCCATGGTCGAGGCGGTGCCCATCACCGCGCAGCTTCCCGCCGTGGTGGCGAGCCGGCTCTCGACGACGTTGATTTCCTCGTCGCTGACCTTTCCGGCGCGGTGCATGGCCCAGAAGCGGCGGCAGTCGGTGCAGGCGCCCAGGCGTTCGCCGTGATAGCGGCCGGTCATCATCGGACCGCCAATCAGCATCACCGCCGGCTTCGCCGCCGAGACGCAGCCCATCAATTGCGCCGGAACGGTCTTGTCGCAGCCGCCCATCAGCACCACCGAGTCCATCGGCTGCGCGCGGATCATCTCCTCGGTGTCCATGGACATCAGATTGCGGAATTTCAAGCTGGTCGGGTTGAGGAAGACTTCGCCGAGCGAGATGGTCGGAAATTCGACGGGCAGCGCGCCGGCGGCGAGCACGCCGCGTTTCACCGCCTGCAACAGCTCGGGAAAATGCCGGTGGCAATTGTTGAAGCCGGACGGCGTGTAGGCAATGCCGACCACCGGCTTCTTGAGCATGTCGAGCGAATAGCCCATCGACTGCGCAAAGGACCGCCGCAGGTAGAGCGAGAAGTCGCGGTCCCCGTAATTGGTGAGGCCATTGGCGATGCCGACCGTTTTGTCGTTCATTGTGAACTCGCTGTGCTGAAGAAAGTCAGGAAATCGGTGCGGGATAGCCGAAGCTGCGCTCGAGCGTCTGCCGCGCGCGTTTGTAGCCGTGGCACTCGAGGAATGCCGGCAGCCGGCGCTCGATGACGACGAGCACGACCAGCAGCGTGAGCAACCACATCGAGAAGAAATAGCGCGCCGTCGCGACGTAGAACAGGGCCGCGCCGTACTCGGCGATTACGGCGGCGGCAATGATGCGAAGCCACCAATCGAAGCCGCGGCCGCGAAGAGCGACGTAACCGACGGTAACGACAGCGGCGGCGTGCAGCGGGATAAGGAATTTGCTCTCGCTCGGCCCGCTCAGCCATTCTCCAATATGGACGACCGCACGGTGCAGGTCGACGCCTGCCCAGTTGAGCGTCACAAGTTCACGCAACGCCGCGACCCATGCCGATGGCGGCATCACCAGCACCATCAGCAGTGTGGCATTGCTGCTGAACAGCACGAATTGATGCCCGAAGTACCAATTGTGCAGCGGCATCAGCAACACCGGCGTAAATCCGAAGCACAGCGCGGCGACGTAAAGCCATTGCCTGTGATAGAGCGCGGCCAGACCCGCGGCGGCCAGCATGACGCCGGCCATGGGCGCGACCAGCGGCTTGGTGCAGACGGCGAGCGCCATCAGGAACGCAGCGAAAAGCGCTGCGCCCGCGCGATTCGCCATGCCCTTACCCGCGCCGACGACGACTGCTATACCGCAGATCAGCAGGATGTGCGCGGCCGGATCGGCAAAGCCGCGACCAGCCCATTTGGCGTAATGGAAAAAGCTGGTGCCGAAAATCTCGCCGAGCGGAAGCGCGGTGAACAACAGCGCCAGCCGCCAGGCGAAGATTTCGTCGAGGAACCGGGCGAACAGGCGCCACACGACAATGGGAAAGACGAGCACGAGCGACAAGTAACCCAGATTGGTGTCGCCGAAGATGAACATCTCTACAGCCCGAAAGTAACGCAGCGCCGGACCGCCATAATAAAAGACAGACTCGCCGCCCTTCAGCGCATCGCCGACGTTGCCGGCCAAGAGATTTTGAAGGATTTCGCGGCCGACGCCGGTATAAAATAAGCCGTCGTCGCCGCCGTCCATCGGCCGCCAGCCGCCAAGAAAGCTCGCATCGTCGATGGCGATCACCACAACCGCGAGTGCGATCAGCGTCAGACCCGGCGCGACCGCGCGCCAACGAACGCGCACCAAAAGAATCAGCACGGCGAGGATCGACGCAATGCGGAGCGCCGCGCCGGCGACGAGCCGCGCCGTGATACGCAATGGCGCATGCAGCTTCATCGCCAGCGCGGCTGTATCGATACCGACGCCGAAGATCTGCCGCCCGACATCGACCGATGCGATGTCGTGGCACGACATGTCCTTATGCGGCATCGGCTGATAGTGGCCGTCGGCACCCTGCCACAGCACGTCGCCGCGCCAGCACAGGCGCGCGCCAACATAATCCGCCGGGAACCGGTAGACGACGAAATACGGCATCGCCGTATGCCAGCGCCACAGGCCGGCCCAGAAGTGCCGGTCACGGTCGCCGCGATGCACGTCGGGCGCGTCGGTGCCCCAGTTGTACCGGAGATCGTTGGTAAAGCCGAGCCGCAGCCACACCGGTTCGGCGAAGTCGATGGCGGTGATGGCGCGCGAGGCGCCGGCATCGTGGAGTGCGCCGTCCGCCGAGAAGGCATAGAGCCGGTCGGGATAACCCATATTCTTCCAGCAAGTGGGTTCGGTCGTGCACTGCACCTTGGCCGGGTAGACCTCGTCGAACTTCGCGGCCAGGTACCGATAGACCTCGTCCGGGAGTTCGCGCTCGAGCACGTTGCCAGGCCTGCCGGTCAGAAAGATGTTTTCGCCCTCGGCAATCGGGGCCGGCGCGATCAAACTGGAAATCACGACCGCAGCCACAACCGCGCTTAACGCAATCGCCCAGGCGCGACCCCACGCCGTCACCTGTCCGCAGAAAATGATCACGGCCGACGCACCCAGCAACGCATAGGCCCAGACGTGATCGACCGGCAGCCCGAGCGCGACAAGCACCAGGATGAGCAAGCCGACGCGCCGCCAAGACTGCCATGCCGAGCCGGCCATCGCTTTGTTTTCGCTAGCTAAAATGGCCATGTTCTGCCAGGCGCCCGTCCCGTCTGCCGCTCCGTTTTATCGCGCATTGGCGGCTGTGTCAGTCTTGACGCATTCGCAAGCCGCCGCTCTATAGTCGCTTCGATCGAGGACAGTTACGCCGCGCCGACGTCTGTCATTTCGGCATTCGGCAAAAGAACGGACCACAACACCTGGTCATCACATCACCAGAGCCGCCGCGGCTGGATATCGTCATTCCGGTTTACAACGAAGGCGGCAACATCGCGCGCACGCTCAGCGCACTCGCGCGAAACGTTAAGACGCCCTTCCGTGTGCTCATCTGCTACGACCGCGACGACGACGACACGCTGCCTGCGATCCGCGGCAACCGAGACGCGATCGGCGAGATGGATATCGAATTCATCCGCAACAAGGGGCGCGGCGCGCATGGCGCGGTGGTGACCGGCTTCGCCGCGAGCCGCGCGCCCTTCGCGCTCGTGTTTCCGGCCGATGATGACTACAATGCGACCATGCTCGACTCGATGGTGCGACAGGCAGAAGACGGCTGCGACATCGTCTGTGCCAGCCGCTTCATGCCGGGCGGCAGCATGGTCGGCTGCCCGCTGCTGAAGGCAGTCTTGGTCCGCGCCGGCAATTTCACGCTTCACCGTATTGCGCGGCTGCCCACGCGCGACGCCAGCAACGGCTTCCGCCTGTTCTCGCGCCGCGTGATGGACGACATTCTGATCGAATCGGATCGCGGTTTCTGTTACAGCATCGAATTGCTGGTGAAAGCACATCGGCTCGGCTGGCGCATCGGCGAAGTGCCGGCCAAGTGGTTCGAGCGCACGCAGGGGGCGAGCCGCTTTCAGGTCGTCGAGTGGCTGCCGATGTATCTGCGCTGGTATCGATACGCCTTCGCCACGACGTACCTCATGCGCTCGCCGCGCCATGTGCGCATGAAGACGGGCGCGCACTGACCGGTCTTCAATCGAGGAAGGGCATTTCGCAGGTGATCCGTGTCGGCATCGTCGGCAGCAATTATGGGAGAACCGTGCTGTTGCCCGCCTTTCGCGCCGACGACCGTTGCGCCGTGGTTGCGATCGCGGGCACCGACGCGGCCCGCACGCGCGCGCTCGCCGATGAATCCGGCGTCGCCACGTCGCATGGCGGCTGGCGTGCCCTGGTCGATGATTCCGGTGTCGATGCCGTCGCCATTGCGACGCGTCCCGATCTGCAACCCGAAATCGCTTTGCGGGCGATCGCCGCCGGCAAAGCGGTATTCGCCGAAAAGCCGATGGCCAGCGACCTCGAAGGAGCGCGGCGGATGTTGGAGGCGATCCAGCGGCAGCGCATCGTCGCAGCGATTGATTTCAACTTTCATCAGATTGCGTCCTGGCAACGGGCCAAGCAGATGCTCGACGGCGGCGCTATCGGCCCCCTGCGGCATGTCGCCGTGCACTGGCATATCGAGAACCGCTCGACCCAGTTGCGCAT
Organism: Pseudolabrys sp.; assembly: GCA_036509755.1. Classification (GTDB taxonomy): domain Bacteria; phylum Pseudomonadota; class Alphaproteobacteria; order Rhizobiales; family Xanthobacteraceae; genus Pseudolabrys. The sequence continues at coordinate 4,906 of DATCFB010000339.1, forward strand.
GCGCAACTGGAAAACAGTGAGCGGCGACGGCGGCGGCGTGCTCGGCAACTTCATCAGTCACTGCTTCCATTATCTCGAATGGTTCTGCGGCCCGCTTGCCGGACTATCGGCGCGGCTCGGCGGCCTTCCCCGCGACGACACGCTCCAGACGACGGCGACGATGGCGCTCGTCTTTGCCGGCGGTGCGCCGGGCAGCCTGTCGATGAGTTGCGCCTCTTATCTGGGTGCCGGCCACCGCGTCGAGTTCTATGGCGATGACGGCGCGCTCCTGCTCGAGAACACCGGCGCCGACTACATGCGCGGTTTCGAATTGCGGCATGCGCGGCGACCCGCCGCGACGCTCACACGAATTCCGGTCGACGATCCGGCCGATGCGCAGTATCCGGACGGTCGCATTGCGCCGGTGTCGCGGCTCATCAAGGGCTTCCTCGACGCGATCGAAAACGGCGGCGCGCCCAAGCCCGGCTTTGCCGAGGGCTATCGCGTGCAGCAATTGATTGACGCTTCCGAGCGCTCGCACCAAGACGGGCGCTGGGTCGATGTCAGACCCGAAATCATGGAGCGCGCGTGACCCCGTCGAAAATCCTCGTCACCGGCGGCTCCGGCTTCATTGGCTCGGGGCTGGTCAAGGCGCTGGTCAAGGCGGGCCATCGCGTGCGCGTGCTCGACGACCATTCGCGAGGAAGCCCCCGCCGGCTCACCGAGGTTGAGAAGGACATCGAATTCATCGCCGGCGACATTCGCGATACCGAGGTGGTGTCACGCGCGGCCGCCGGCATGGACGAGGTGCACCACCTCGCCTTCGTCAACGGCACAGAGTTTTTCTACACGCAGCCCGACCTCGTGCTCGACGTCGGCGTGCGCGGCATGATCAACGTCATCGACGCCTGCCGAGCGTGCAATGTCAGCAAGCTCATCCTCGCTTCGTCTTCCGAGGTCTACCAGACGCCGCCGACGGTCCCGACCGACGAGACGGCGCCGTTGTCGGTCCCCGATCCCCTCAACGCCCGTTATTCCTATGGCGGCGGTAAGCTCATCAGCGAGCTGATGGCGATCAACTTCGGCCGCAAGTATTTCGAGCGGGTGCTGATCTTCCGCCCGCACAACGTCTACGGTCCCGACATGGGATGGGAGCACGTTGTGCCACAGTTCGCGCTGCGCCTGAAGAAGCTCGCCGACGGCCAGCCGGCCGGGGTGCTCCGATTCGGCATCCAGGGCACCGGTGCAGAAACGCGCAGCTTCTGCCATGTCGACGATCTCGTCGCGGGCGTCATGACCATGCGCGACAAGGGCGAGCATCTCGGCATCTATCACGTCGGCACCATGGAGGAGGTCTCCATTGCCGAGCTCGCGCGGCGGATCACCGAGCTAGCCGGGCGCGAGATTGAACTCGTGCCGGGGCCGCTTCAGGCCGGCGGCACGCCGCGGCGCTGCCCCGATATTTCGAAATTGCAGAAGCTCGGCTATAGACCGCGTGTTCCGCTCGACGTAGGCCTCAAGCCCACGCTCGATTGGTATTGGCGCAACGCCGCGTTGGCGCCGAGCAAATAGCCCGTCAGGAGATTCGCTTTGCCGTTCCCCACCAAAGTTGCGCGCGCGGCCGGCACGGCGGCAAGCGTTCCGGTCGAATCCTGCCAGATTTGCGGCAGCGACAGGCTCGATGCCGTGCTCTCTCTCGGCTACATGCCACCGGTCAACCAGATGGTGCCGATCGGTCAGGTCCCGCGGCAGCAGCCCTGGTTCCCGACGAACCTTTTGCACTGCCGCCAGTGCGACCTCGTGCAACTCGGTCTCGCCGTCGACCCGGTCATCATCTTCCCGCCGGAATATCCCTACACCAGCGGAACCACCAAGCTGCTGCGCGACAATTTCGCCGACCTTCAGCGCGAGAGCGCGGCGATGCTCGGCCTCGGACCGAACGATCTCGTCGTCGACATCGGCTCGAACGACGGCACGCTACTGTCGAACTTCAAGAACGGCGGCCATAAGGTGCTGGGCATCGAGCCGACCGATGTCGGCGACATCGCCAATGCGCGCGGCATCCCAACCATCAAGCGTTATTTCGACGTCGATGTCGCGCGCGAGGTGAAGGCAACGCACGGGCCGGCGAGCGTCGTCACGGCCGCCAACTGCTTCGCCCATATCGAGGATGTGCACGCGATCGTCGATGGCATTATCGAAATGCTCGGCGACAAAGGCGTGTTCATTTCGGAATCGCACTATCTCATTCCGCTGCTTGATACGCTGCAATACGACACCGTCTATCACGAGCATCTCCGTTACTATTCGCTCGCGAGTCTCAAGCATCTGCTTGAGATGCACGGCCTGGACGTTTTTCACGCGCGGCCGATTCCGAGCCATGGCGGATCGATCCGGGTCTATGCCGCGCGCAAGGGCACACACAAGATCGAGGACAGCGTGGCGAAGATGCTCGCAGCAGAGCCGCGTGGCGACGCAATGGCGAAGCGCCTCGCCAAATTCCGGAAAGACGTTGTACTGTCGAAACTCCGGCTCATCGCGATGTTGCGCGACTTGAAGGAGAAAGGCGCCCGCATCGCCGGCATCAGCGCGCCGTCGCGTGCATCGACCCTCGTCAACTATGTCGGGCTTGATGAGGGCCTCATTGATTACGTGTGCGAGATCCAGGGCTCGCTCAAGATCGGCAAATACATGCCGGGCACCGGCATCCCGGTCGTCGAAGAGGCGAGACTGTTCGAGGACCAGCCGGATGCGGCGCTCATCTTCTCGTGGCACATCGCCGACGAACTGGCGCCGAAGCTGCGCGCCAAGGGCTTTCGCGGGCAGCTGATCACGCCACTTCCCGTACCCCGGGTGCTGTAGTCAGGAACAAGGGTGGTCATGGCGACAGCGCAAGACAAGAGCAAAGAAATTGCATTCTTCGACGCCCATGCGGAGGCGAACGACTACGACGTGTTCACTTCGGAGGCGAACGACAAGCTGATTGACGCCTTCGATCGTCTGAGCGGCCTGCATCCTGGCGCCCGCGTCGCCGATCTCGGCTGCGGCTCGGGGGTGTTCACCGAATTGCTGCGGCGACGCGGCTATTCTGCCGTCGGCGTCGACATCAGCCCGAAGTTGGTGACTCTCGGACGCGCCCGTTATCCAGGGCTCGAACTGCTGGAAGGCGACGCCGAGAACCTGCCCTTTCCGAGCGGGAGTCTCGACGGCGTGCTGCTGAGCGGGCTCGTCCATCACTTTCCCGATCCGCGGCGATTGGCAGCCGAGGTCAACCGGATCTTAAAGCCCGGCGGGCGCTTCGTCGCTTTCGACCCGAACCGGATGAATCCGTTCATGTACCTCTACCGCGACCGATCCTCGCCATTTTATAGTTCGATCGGCGTCACCGAGAACGAGCGTCCGATACTGGCCCGGCAGGTCGTCGGCGTGTTCTCTGAAAATGGGTTTAAGGTGCAGACCGATTATCTCGCCGGCCTCGCCTACCGCTACGTCGCCTCGAAACGCACACGCCTGCTGCTGCCGATTTACAATTTCATCGACAACGTCGTTTTCGATTTGCCGGTAATGAAACCGTTGCGCCCGTTCGTGCTGACCAGCGGAGTTAAATCATGACCGAACGCACGGGCATGGGTGCGTCCGCGCCGACGACGATCGAGAATGCCGACATCACCGTCGTCGGCGGCGCCGGTCATGTCGGTATCCCGCTCGTGCTGGCGCTCGCGGAATCCGGGCTGCGGGTGAACGTCAACGACCTCAACCAGGCAACGCTCGATACGCTGGCGGCCGGCAAGCTGCCTTTCATCGAGGCCGGTGCCGAGCCGGTGCTTGTGCGCGCCCTCGCCAACAAGCGACTCGTCTTTACTCACGGCCCCGATCGTATCTCCACCGGCGGCCCGATCATCATCACCATCGGCACGCCGATCGACGAATTCCTCAATCCGGTGCGGCGCGTGGTGCAAGACTGCATGGACCCGCTGCTGCCGCGTCTTGCCGACGGCCAGCTCCTCATCTTGCGTTCGACTGTCTTCCCCGGCACGACCGACTGGCTCGCGTCGTATCTCGACAGCAAAGGCCGCAAGCTGCGCGTCGCCTTCTGTCCGGAGCGCGTGGTACAGGGCAACGGACTGAACGAATTGCAGGCGATGCCGCAGATCGTCAGCGGCACCAGTCCGGAGGCCGAGCGCCAAGCCGCCGCTCTGTTCGAGCGCATCGCGTCGGAGGTGGTGATCCTGTCGCCGCTCGAAGCGGAGTTCGCAAAGCTCTTCGCCAATGCCTATCGCTACATCGAATTCGCGGCGACCAACGAGTTCTACCTCATCGCAAAAACCGCCGGTGTCGACTATCACCGCGTCCTGCAAGGCATGAAGCACAACTATCCGCGGCTCAAAAGCATTCCGCGGCCAGGCTTTGCCGCCGGCCCGTGCCTGGTCAAGGACACGATGCAGCTTTCGGCCTTCGCCTCGAACCAATTCGGCCTCGGCCAGGCAGCGCTGTTGATCAATGAGGGCCTCGTCCTGCGCGTGGTGCAGGACATCAAGCGCCGCTTCGATCTCACCGCCACCACGGTCGGCCTGCTCGGCATGGCTTTCAAGGCCGAAAGCGACGATGTTCGCGCCTCGCTCAGCTACAAATTCAAGAAAGTGCTGTTGAGCCAGGCTAGGGCAGTATTGACAACCGATCCCTTCGTTACGACCGACCCTGATCTCCTGCCGCTCGAGACCGTCGTGGCGCAGAGCGACCTCCTGATCCTCTGTGCGCCGCACGCCGCCTACAAGAGCGCCGACTTCAAAGGCAAGCCGCTGTTCGACGTCTGGGGCCACATCGACGGCGGCAACGTGATCAAATAGTCGAGAGAGGACCTGAGCGATGGCCGAGGACTGGCCGAAGATCACGAGCCGGCGCGACATCCGCATCTCGCCCTGGATGACGGTGATCGAGCGCACCGTTGAGTTCGCGCCCGGCGCCGCGCCCGAACTTTATCATGCCGTCGGCCAGCAGGATTACATCGCCATCGTCGCGCGAACGGCGGAAGGCCTGATCCCCATTGTGCGGCAGTACCGGCCCGCCCTTGAACGTTTCACCTGGGAATTGCCCGCTGGTCTTGTCGATCCAGGCGAGGACGCTGTCGACACCTGCCGGCGCGAACTCATGGAGGAGACCGGGTTGCCAGCGACCTCCGTCCATCCGCTCGGCACATTCTCCCCCTGCACCGCGCGACTGTCGAACCGCGTGCATTCCTTTTTCGTCGAGACCGGACCGCGTGCGCCGGACGCAGTGGTTGAGGACGGTATCGAGGTCAGGCTTATCACGACCGGAGAACTTGGAGCTTTGATCTCCGCCGGCGAATTCGTGCTTCAATTGCACATCGGCGCGCTCATGCTCGCGGCACTCCAGGGCCATCTCACATTGGGCGATTTTGCCGCAGCGGACCGTTGACCTTAACCGGCGCGCGGAACTCCGTTTTCCCCGGGGCCGTTGGCCTCGGTCGATGCCCGGCTGTGGAGGCGGCTCAATTTGCCGCCTCGACAAACCCCCTGGAAGGCTTCTAAAAAGGCTCGGCCGCGAGCGGCGGGAAAAGCAGAAGCGCATGAATTACAACGATTTTTTCGCGTCGGCACTGAGCGCCCTGAGGCAAGAACGCCGCTACCGGGTATTTGCCGACCTCGAACGCATCGCCGGCCGATTCCCGCACGCTATCTGGCACTCGCCGCAGGGGCCGCGCGAGGTCGTGATCTGGTGCTCAAACGACTACCTCGGCATGGCCCAGCATCCAAAGGTGATCGGCGCCATGGTCGAGACCGCCACGCGCATGGGCACCGGCGCCGGCGGCACGCGCAACATCGCCGGCACCAATCATCCGCTTGTCGAACTCGAGCGTGAGCTCGCCGACCTGCACGGCAAACCGGCCGCCCTGCTCTTCACCTCCGGCTACGTGTCGAACCAGACCGGCATCGCCACCATCGCCAAGCTCCTGCCGAATTGCCTGCTGCTGTCCGACGCCCTCAACCACAATTCGATGATCGAGGGCGTGCGCCAGGCCGGTTGCGAACGCCAGATCTGGCGGCACAACGATGTCGCGCATCTCGAACAGCTTCTGAGGGCTGCGGCTCCGGAGCGGCCAAAGCTCATCGTCTTCGAAAGCCTGTATTCGATGGACGGCGACGTCGCGCCGGTCAACGCCATCTGCGACCTCGCCGCGAAGTACAACGCCATGACCTACTGCGACGAGGTGCATGCGGTCGGCATGTATGGCCCGCGCGGCGGCGGCATTTGCGAGCGCGACAATGCGATGAGCCGCGTCGATGTCATCGAAGGCACGCTGGCAAAGGCGTTCGGCTGCCTCGGCGGCTACATTGCCGGCACGTCCGAGATGGTCGATGCCGTGCGCTCTTACGCGCCCGGCTTCATCTTCACCACTGCGCTGCCGCCGGCGATCTGTGCCGCCGCGACCGCTGCCATCAGACACTTGAAGACATCAAGCTGGGAGCGCGAGCGTCATCAGGATCGCGCCGCGCGCGTGAAGGCCGTGCTTAATGGCGCCGGCCTGCCGGTGATGCCGAGCGATACGCACATCGTCCCCGTGCTCGTCGGCGATCCGGAGAAGTGCAAGCTCGCGAGCGACCTGCTGCTCAGGGACCACGGCGTCTACATCCAGCCGATCAATTATCCCACCGTGCCGCGCGGCATGGAGCGGCTTCGCATCACGCCGTCGCCCTATCACGACGACGCGCTGGTCGACGACCTCGCCGAGGCGCTGATCGACGTGTGGGAGAAGCTTCAGCTGCCGCGGCGCGCTCGCCAGCTGGCGGCCGAATAGTTTACTCGTCCATCGGCGCCTGCATCGCCTCCGGCACCTTGGTCGTCGGAGCTCGCTTCGGCTTGCCCGCCTGGCGCCGCACCATGAACGGCGTCGCCAGCGCGACGAAGAAGATGCGCACGACGTGGTGCGCGCCGACATAGACCGGGTCGAGGTGCAGGGCGAGCGCAAGCAGCATCATCGCGTCGACCGAGCCTGGCGCGAAGGCCATCATCACTTCGGGGACCGGCAGCATCATCAACTTGATGACGGCAGCGCCGAACGCTGCCGCGATCGTCACCGCGACGGCGAACGAACCGAACGCGGCGCCGATGAAGTGCACGAACAGCCGCAGCGGCATGTTGGCAAAGCGCGCTCCGATCACGCCGCCGAGCGCGATGGCCGCCGTGTTCGTCGCCCACCAGGGCAGCACGAAATGCACAAGATCGGTGCCGTGCAGCGCGCCGGACGCGAACATGGCGCCGAACAGCAGACCGCCCGGAAAGCGCAGCCGGTGGAACACGACCGCGCCGATCACCGCCGCCGCGCCGAGAATGGCGAATTCATCAAAGTTCGCCCAGGTCATCGGTGAGCCGAGCGGCCGGGACACGTGCGACGCTAGCCCGAGCAGCGACAGGCCGGAGGGCAGTCCGACCGCGATGATGACTACGCGCATGCTCTGCACGATGGCGATGGCACGCAGGTCGCCGCCGACCTCGGCCGCGACCGCCAGCACCTGGGACATGCCGCCGGGCGCGGAGGCGAGATAGGCGGACACGCGGTCCCATTTGTGCACGATCTGAAGGTAGGTTGCGCAGGCAAGCCCGATGCAGGTCATGGCCACCAGCAGCACCGCAATGCTCAGCGGATACTTTGCCAGACCGTGCAGCATCTCCGGCGTCATCACCGACCCGAGCGAAATGCCGAGCAGCACAAAGATGGTCCGCATCAGGGCCACGGGTATCAGCATTGCTCGCCCGGCGAGCGCCGCAGCCGACACGACCAGAATGGCACCCGACAGATAACCGCCGGGGACTCCGGTCAGGCCGACGGCGAGCCCGCCGCCGGCGGCGACGGCGAGCGTTTCGGCGGTACGTCCGAGCAGGATCGGGAGGCTTGGCGATGCAGACAAGGCGGGGACTTTCGCGGGGCGCGATCAATGCCGTGCGCCGCGACCGCCGTCAAATGACCGCAAAACGGGCTGGCGGTGATTGGACCCGAGGGCAATTCTGTGCTGTTTTAAAGGTGTTAACGGCTCATCTACCCCTTTGGGCGGAGCCCCGCGGAGGCGTTCGGAGCGCGCATGCTGCAAGGCTGGGTCGTCATCACGGTGGCGCTTGCCTATATCGGCCTCCTGTTCCTCATCGCGAGTCACGGGGACCGGATGCGGCGGGCCGGCCGCAGCAGCCGGATGCGGGTCCTGATTTACCCGCTGTCGCTGGCAATCTACTGCACCTCCTGGACGTTCTTCGGCTCGGTCGG
>DATCFB010000340.1:0-15119 GCA_036509755.1 Pseudolabrys sp.
TCGTGCGTGCCGCCGCCGCCCGAAGCTTCGATGCCCTCGAAACTGCCGCCGCTAAAGCCATCACAAGAGTCCAACCCGCTGAGTGCGCGAATTTCTTCGCCCACGCCGGATACGGCTTCAATTAATGGGAATCTGCTCTAGAGGCGCACATCCCGCTCATTCCCGCGAAAGCGGGAATCCCAGCACGGAATGGGGCCTGGATCCCCGCTTTCGCGGGGACGAACGGCAATAGACCCGAGGCTATGTTACTTCGGCGCGCGCTTGGCCAGGATCCGCTGCAAGGTTCGGCGGTGCATGTTGAGCCGCCGCGCGGTCTCGGAGACGTTGCGGCCGCACAATTCGTAGATGCGCTGGATGTGCTCCCAGCGCACGCGGTCGGCCGACATCGGATTTTCCGGCGGCTCCGTTTTCTTGTTGTCATGCGCCAGCAGCGCGGCGACGACGTCATCGGCATCGCATGGCTTGGCCAGATAATCGACGGCGCCCAACTTCACCGCGGTGACCGCAGTGGCGATGTTGCCGTATCCGGTCAGGATGATGCCTCGCGCTTCCGGCCGGCGGCGCTTCAGCGCTGAGATGACGTCGAGGCCGGTTCCGTCGCCGAGCCGCATATCGACCACGGCGAAGGCGGGCGCGGCCCGCTCCACCTGCGACAATCCGTCCGCCACCGATTCCGCGGTGGTGACCGCAAAGCCGCGCTGTTCCAACGCCTTGCCGAGCCGTTGCAGGAACGAGCGGTCGTCCTCGACCACCAGAACCGAGCGTTCGCCGGGAATGGGCTCGTTACGCGCCGTCTGAAGCGTCATATCACTGGCCATTTCCACCTTGCCGCCTCTGTTCTACGCCGCCGCCCGCACCAAGCACTTGCCTCAATCTCAAATAGTATGCCACCGGTTTCACATCAAGCAAACGTCTGGCCGAGCGACCGCTCGAGATCGCTGCGGTTCCAGCGCACGAAGATCGAAGCGCCATGTTCCGGCAGCTTGCGGTTCTCGAACGAGAGTGTCGCGCCCGCGCGCTCGAGCAGCGTCTTAGCGATGAAGAAGCCGAGCCCGAGCCCGCTCGGTGCGTCGTCCTTGTCGAGGTCGGGACGGCTGGTGACATAAGGCTCGCCGATGCGGCCGATGATCTCGGGCGCGAAGCCCGGGCCGTCGTCGGCGATCGACAGCTCGACATTGTCCTCGGTCCAGTTGGCGGCGACGGCGACGTGCTTGGCGGCGAAATCGACGGCGTTCTCCATCAGATTACCAAGTCCGTAGAGCACGGCGGGATTGCGCGCGACGATCGGTTCTGGACTTGCATCGCCGGCGACGCGCACATCGATGCCGACGCCGAAATTGCGATAGGGCGCGGCGACCTCCTCCATCAGCGACGACAACGGCATGCGGTCGAACGGCTCGCCGCTGGCCGAAAGCTGCGTGATCTTGGAGAGAATGTCGCGGCAGCGCTTGGCTTGTTCCCGCAGCAGGCGCACGTCGTCGCCGTGCGGCGCTTCGAAGGGAATGGCGTTTTCCAATTCCTTGGCGATAACCGAGATCGTCGACAGCGGCGTGCCGAGCTCGTGCGCCGCGGCCGCGGCGAGGCCGTCGAGCTGCGAGAGATGCTGCTCGCGGGCGAGGACGAGCTCGGTGGCGGCCAGCGCGTCAGAGAGCTGCCGCGACTCCTCGGTGATTTGCCACGCATAGACGCCGATGAAGCCGATAGCGAGCAGGATCGAGAGCCAGACGCCGAACATGTAGATCGGCGGCAGCGTGAGCGGATCGTCGGCGTCCCACGGCAGCGGGTAATGCGTGAAAACGAGAATAGTGGCGCAGGCGATGGCGAAGCCGCCGAGAATCACGGTGAAGCGCGGCGGCAAGGCCGTCGCCGACAACAGCACCGGCCCGAGGAACAGGAAGGAGAACGGGTTCTGCAAGCCGCCGGTTAGGTAAAGAAGGACGGCGAGTTCAGCGATGTCGAAGGCGAGCAGCCAGGCGGCACGATCCGGTTCGAGCCGCTGCGTCATGTGGAAGCGCAAGCGGATCGCGACGTTGAGCCAGGCCGAGAGCGCGATGACCGCGAGGCAGGCCCAGAGCGGCAGCTCGAACTCCAGCCCGAAATAGACGACCAGCACGCCCGTCGTCTGGCCGATGATCGCGAGCCAGCGCAGCCGCACCAGCGTGTCGAGGCGGACGTTGCGGCGCGGATGATTGTGGGCGAGGTCGAGGGCCGGCATGGTTCGCAGTCTATCGCGTTGCGGCAGAGGCACCAATCAGCGGCGCCGGGGACAAAACCGCGCGGCGCGGGGCTTGCGTTCCGCCCGCCCTGACGTCACATCTGCCCGACCCGACCGGATCGCACGATGCCTTCGCCCAGCCCCGCCGCCATTGCCGTCGACTGCGTGGTGAAGCGCTACAAGACCGCAACCGCAGTGGACGGCATTTCGTTCGAATTGCCGCGCGGCTCGATCACCGGCCTGCTCGGCGGCAACGGCGCGGGCAAGACCACCACCATCGCCATGATCATGGGGCTGGTGGCGCCGACCTCCGGCACCGTCAGCGTGCTCGGTGCGCGCATGCCGGACGAGCGCTACGACGTGCTGCGCCGGATGAATTTTGAAAGTCCCTATGTCGACCTGCCGATGCGGCTTTCCGTGCGGCAGAATCTGTCGGTGTTCGCGCAGCTCTATGCGGTCGAGGACATCGCCCACCGCATCGCCGAGATCGCCGACGATCTCGAACTCACCGATTTCCTGGACCGGGCGACCGGCAAGCTCTCGGCGGGACAGAAGACGCGGGTGTCGCTCGCCAAGGCACTGCTCAATCGGCCGGACGTGCTGCTGCTCGACGAGCCGACCGCCTCGCTCGATCCGGACACCGCGGACTGGGTGCGCGGACGCCTCGAGAATTTCCGCAAGAGCTGCGGCGCCACCGTGCTGCTCGCGTCGCACAACATGGCCGAGGTCGAGCGGCTGTGCGAGCGCGTCATCATCATGAAGCGCGGCCGCATCGAGGACGACGACACGCCGGAGCGGCTCTTGGCGCGTTACGGCCGCGACACGCTGGAGGACGTGTTCCTCGACGTCGCCCGCGGCCGCGGCCATGCGGCGGAGGCGGCGTCATGACCGCCTCGCTTCACCGCATCGGCGCGATGGTGCGCCGCTACTGGTACCTGCTGCGCTCGTCTTGGCCGCGCATCCTCGACCTCATCTACTGGCCGACGGTGCAGATGCTGATGTGGGGCTTTCTCCAGACCTATGTCGCGCAGAACGCCGGCTTCTTCGCCCGCGCCGGCAGCGTCTTCATCGGCTCGGTGCTGCTGTGGGACATTCTGTTCCGCGGCCAGCTCGGTTTTTCAATTTCGTTTCTGGAGGAGATGTACGCCCGCAACCTCGGCAACATCATGATTTCGCCGCTGCGGCCGGTCGAGTTCGTAGCGTCACTGATGATCATGAGTCTGGTGCGGCTGTCGATCGGCATGGTGCCGGTGACTCTGCTCGCGATCGGCTTCTTCGGCTTCAATCTGTGGGCACTCGGCTTCGCGCTCGCCGCCTTCTTCGTCAATTTGATTTTGACGAGCTGGTCGATCGGCATCTTCGTGTCCGGGCTTCTCCTGCGCAACGGCATGGGCGCGGAGAGCCTCGCCTGGACCATCATGTTTCTCTTCCTGCCGCTGACTTGCGTCTATTATCCGGTATCGGTGCTGCCGCATTGGCTGCAATACGTCGCCTGGGCGCTGCCGCCGACTTATGTCTTCGAGGGCATGCGCGCGCTCTTGATCGAGCACGTCTTCCGGGCCGACCTGATGCTCGAGGCCCTCGCTCTCAACGCGATCCTTTTCGCGGCTGCATCAATCGCGTTTTTGCTCCTGCTCAGGAGCGCGCGCGAACACGGCTCGCTCCTCCAGATGGGCGAGTAGCGCCCCCGAAGCACCTGAAAAGCCCTGACTTTCACGGGATTGTGCGCTGCCGGAACGCCTGTAAACCGAACGCGAACAACTTATCTGTATTGTTGACCGTATGACGAAAAAACGACAGTCTGCTGCGCTGCAGCAGGGGTCGGGGCCGAACACGATGGCGATTGGGGAATTCGACGGCGCAGCGCGGCTGCCCGATGAAGGTGGCTTGCACCTCTCGACGCCGATGTACTGGCTTTACGAGATGGGTCACGCCGCGCTCGGTCCTTCGCGCGCCTTCGCCGACGCCACCCGCCTCTACTACAAGAATCCGGTCAATCCGCTGACCTATACGACCTATGGCAAGTCCGTCGCCGCGGCGATGGAGTTGTTCGAGCGGTCGACGCGGCGTTACGGCCGTCCCGACTGGATGATCGAGGACACGAATGTCGGCGGCGTGCGCGTGCCGGTGCACGTCACGACGGTGTGGGAGCGGCCGTTCTGCCGCTTGCTGCACTTCGAGCGCGCGTTCACGCAGGCGCCGCGCCGGCCGCAGCCCAAGCTCTTGCTGGTCGCGCCGATGTCCGGCCATTACGCCACGCTGCTGCGCGGCACGGTCGAAGCCTTCCTGCCCAATCACGAGGTCTACATCACCGAGTGGCGCAACGCGCGGGCGGTGTCGCTGTCGGATGGCCGGTTCGATCTCGACGATTACGTCGATTACATCGTCTCCATCCTGCACGCGCTCGGCGGTGACACGCACGTGATCGCCGTGTGCCAGCCATCGGTGCCGGTGCTCGCTGCCGCCGCGTTGATGGAGGCTGACAAGGATGCCTACGCGCCCAAGTCGATGGTGCTGATGGGCGGCCCGATCGACACGCGCATCAATCCGACCGTGGTGAATACGCTCGCCGTCGATCGCGGCACCGATTGGTTCCGCAATCACGTCATCACCAAGGTGCCGTTCCCGCATGCCGGCTTCATGCGCGACGTCTACCCGGGCTTCCTGCAATTGCAGGGCTTCATGACCATGAATCTCGACCGTCACATCGAGGCGCATCAAAACCTGTTCCTTCACCTCGTGAAGGGCGACGGCGACTCGGCACAGAAGCACCGCGAATTCTACGACGAGTATCTCGCGGTGATGGACCTGTCGGCCGAATTCTATCTCCAGACCGTCGACTCCGTATTCGTCCGCCACGCTTTGCCCAAAGGCGAGCTGACGCATCGCGGCCGCCGCATCGAGCCGGCGGCGATCACGCGGGCCGCGCTGATGACGGTCGAGGGCGAGCACGACGACATCTCGGCGGTCGGCCAGACCGAGGCCGCGCACCGGCTCTGCGTCAACATCGCCGACGACAAGCGCGTGCACTACATGCAGCCGAGCGTCGGCCATTACGGCGTATTCAACGGCTCGCGCTTCCGCGCCGAAATCGCACCGCGCATCGCCGACTTCGTCTTGTCGAACAATGGCGCCGGCAAGGGCGGCCGCCGCCTCAACGGCCATTGAATTTTGGATCATTGAATTTTGGGCCATTGACCGCAAGCGCACGCGCGCGACAATGAGCGGGCCGCGACCGAATCGGGCCTGACCTTGCTCATGCTGCGCCGTTTCCTGCCCCGCAGACCGCCGGAGCCTTCATTCCTCACCGTCGCCTTCGACGGCGAGATTCATCAGGTGCGCGTGCGCCGGCACGCGCAGGCGCGCCGCTACACGCTACGCATCCACGCGGCGACGCGCGAGGTCGTGCTGTCGATGCCGGTGCGTGGCAGCCTGCGCGAGGCCAATATCTTCGCGCAGAAGCATGGGGCGTGGATCGCCGCGCGGCTGAACCGGCTGCCTCGGCTGGAACCATTCGCGGACGGCGCCGATGTGCCGCTGCGCGGCATCGCGCACCGCATCGAGCACCGGCGCGGCGCGCGCGGCACGGCGTGGATCGAATGCGGCGATGACGGCGCGCAGCTTCTGTGCGTCGCCGGCGAGGCGCCGCACGTCTCGCGCCGCGTCCGCGATTATCTCAAGCGCGAGGCCAAGAAGGATCTGGAACGCGCCAGCCGTGTCGCCGCCGAAGCGCTTGGCGTCAGCCTCAAGCGCGTGTCGATCCGCGACCAGGTGAGCCGCTGGGGCTCGTGCTCGACGACCGGCGTACTGTCATATTCCTGGCGGCTCATCCTGGCGCCGCCCTTCGTGCTCGACTATCTCGCCGCGCACGAGGCGGCGCATCTCGTCGAGATGAACCACTCGCGCCGCTTCTGGCGCCTGGTCGAGGGCATCTACCCGGATGTCGCCCGCGCCAAGACGTGGCTCGACGCGCATGGCAGCGAACTGCATCGCTACGGCGCGGACGCGGCCTAGCCGGTCGGACACACCTAGGTCAGGCACAGGAATTCGGTGAATGCTCCGTCCCGGCACCTTCGCGCTCACGGCTCTGCTCGCGGCATTGACTGCGGTCGGACCCTTGTCGACGGACATGTACCTGCCGTCGCTGCCGGACATCGCGCGTGCGCTGAATGCCTCGACGCCGGAGGTGCAACTCACGATCTCGACCTATCTCGTCGGCTTTGCCTGCGGGCAGATTCTGTACGGACCGATCTCCGACCGGCGCGGCCGCAAGCCGGTGCTGCTCGCGGCCGTCGCATTGTTCACGGCCGCTTCGCTGGTCTGCGCACTGTCCAATTCGATCGAGATGCTGATCGCGGCGCGTACCTTGCAGGCGCTCGGCGGCTCGGGCGCAGTCGTGCTGACGCGCGCCATCGTGCGCGATCTCTATTCCGGCGTGCGCGCCGGCCGCGAATTGTCACTGATCGGCTCGGTCATGGCGCTGGCGCCGGTCGTTGCGCCGATCGGCGGCGGCGTGTTGCAGACGGCCTTCGGCTGGCGCTCGGTCTTCGTCGTGCTGGTCGCAGCCGGCGTTGCCGGCCTCGCTGCCGTATGGGTGCTGCTGCCGGAGACGTTACAAAGGCGCGACGCGCCGGCGGCCTCGTCAATGCTCGCGTCCTATCGCGTCGTAGCGTCGAACCGGGTCTGGCTCGTCTATCTCGGCCTCGGCACGTTCAGCTATGCCGGGCTGTTCGCCTGGATCTCCGGCGCCTCCTTCGTCTTGCAAAACCTCTATGGACTGACGGCGCTGATGTTCGGGTTTGTCTTCGCCATCGCCTCGTTCGGCTATCTCGCCGGCACCGGCATCGCCGCGCGGCTGGTGACGCGCTTCGGCCTCGACGGCATGACCGGCTGCGGCGGCGCACTGCTGGCGCTCGGCGGCCTGCTTGCGTGCGCTTCGCTTGCGGTTGGCCTGACGTCGTCGCTGTCGCTGGTCATTCCGGTCGCGGTCTTCCTCGCCGGGCTCGGCATGGTGCTGCCCCAGGCGATCGCCGGGGCGATCACGCCGTTTCCGGAACGCGCCGGCGCGGCGTCGTCGCTGTTCGGCTTCGTGCAGCAGACCGCCGCGGCGGTGTGCGGCGCGCTGGTCGTCTGGCTCCTTGGCAAGACCGCCTGGCCGATGGCAGGCGCCATGGCTCTGATGGGCTGTGCCACGCTCGTTTTGTGGTTCGCGACCCGTGGCGCCCGCCGTGCGAAGAAATCGGCCTAGCGGCGGCCGAACAGATTATCGAGCAGCCAGCTATCCATGCCGCTGCCGCGCCGAGCGGGTGCATTGCTCGATGTCTGAATCGAGCCCGGCGGCCGCGGCGCCGCGCCGTCGGTTTCGCTCGCCTGCGTCGAAGGCTGCGCTTCACCACCGCTGTTGAACAGACCGGAGAGGAATCCGCCATAGGACGTCGGCAGGCTCGCGACCGGCACGCCCTGATGCGCCGCGCGCATGACGCGGCTCCAGATCTCGACCGGCAGGCTGCCGCCGGTGATGTGCCTGGTCGGGGTGCCGTCGTCATTGCCGAGCCACACGCCGGTGACGAGATAGGGCGTGTAGCCGACGAACCAGGCGTCGCGGAAATCCTGGGATGTGCCGGTCTTGCCCGCCGCATCCCAGCCCGGCAGCGCCGCCTTGCGCGCGGTGCCGATGGTCAGCGTCTGCTCCAACATCGAATTCATCATCGCCACGTAACGCGGATCGACGACGCGGCCGAGCTGCTCCTGCGGGAAGGCATAGAGCGGCTTGCCCGTCTTGGCCGTGATGCGGGCGATGACATGTGGCAGTACGGCGAAGCCGCCATTGGCGAAGGGCGCATAGGCGCCGACCAGTTCGAGCGGCGAGACCTCCGAGGTGCCGAGTGCGATCGATGCGTTCGGCTCGAGCTTGGAGGCGATGCCCAGGCGGTGCGCGGTGCTCACGACGGCCTGCGGCGTGACCTCGAGCGTCAGCCGCACCGACACGGTGTTGAGCGACAGCGCCAGTGCCTTCGACAAAGGCACAAGGCCGAGATAATGATGCTCGTAGTTCTCCGGCGTCCAGCCGTGCACGTTGATCGGCTTGTCCTCACGGATCGTATCCGGCGTCAGGCCGTGTTCGAGCGCGGTCAGATAGACGAAGGGCTTGAACGCGGAGCCCGGCTGTCGGCGGGCGACGACGGCGCGATTATATTGGCTTTCGCCGTAATTACGGCCGCCGATCAGCGCGCGCACGGCGCCGTTCGGCGTCATCGCCACCAGCGCACCCTGCGATACGTTGGCTTTCTGTCCCTTCGCCGCGAGCTCCTCGTCGACCGCCTTCTCTGCCGTCGCTTGCAGCGTCGCGTCGATCGTCGTGCGTACGACGATGTCCTCTTCGACGTGACCGAGGATGTCGTTGAGCGCGTCCATGACCCAGTCGGCGACGTAGTTGACCGAGCCGCCGGTCGACTGCGCCGTCAATCGCGGCGGCTGCGCCAGCGCGATGCGCTCGCTCGCTGCCGAGACGAAGTGCAACTCGGCCATGGCCGCGAGCACGATCTTCGCCCGTTTTTCCGCTTCCTTGTAATTGCGCGTCGGCGCCAGACGGGACGGCGATTTCACCAGGCCGGCTAGCATCGCCGCTTCGGCGAGCGAGAGCTGTTTGGCCGACTGGCCGAAATAACGTTGCGCCGCCTGCTCGATGCCGTAGGCACCTGAGCCGAAATAGACACGGTTGAGATAGAGCTCGAGAATCTGCGTTTTCGAAAATTTATGCTCCAGCCACAGCGCCAGCATCACCTCCTGAAGCTTCCGCGTGATCGTGCGCTCTTGCGTCAGGAACAGGTTCTTGGCGAGTTGCTGGGTGATGGTCGAGCCGCCCTGCGCGACGCCACGATGCAGCACGTTGGCGACGAAGGCGCGGGCGATGCCGAACGGATCGACGCCGTAGTGTTGATAAAAGCGCCGGTCCTCGATGGCGACGAAGGCCTTCGGCACGTAAGGCGGCATGTCCTTCAGCGCCATCGGCGGCCCGGCGAGGTCGCCGCGGCGCGCCAGCGGATGGCCCTCGTCGTCGACGATCTCGATGGTCGGCGGTCGCTTCGGAATTTCCAGCGACTGGATGGGCGGCAGATGCGCGCCGACCCAACCAACGGTCCCGGCGGCGGCGACCATGAGCCACAGGCCGGCGACGGCGCTCCAATAGGCGAAACGGACGAGGAGGGGGCGCTGCTTCTTTTTGCTCGTGGTACGCTTGCGCCGGCGTCCCGGCCTGCCGCCGTTCGAGCGCTCGCCGGACGTGACGCGCGGCGCCGGGGAATCGAAGGTCGGCTCACGCCGCGGGCCTGATTGTCCCCGTCCCATACGCCACTCGTCACCCAAAGGCGGCCCGATCGGGCCGCTGGTCCCGAACGGCACGCTACGGGGCGCGATTTAAGTTGGTCTTAAGCGGGCGGGCCGGCCGCGCGTGGTTAAAGCGCGGTTAAGCGGAACCGGAACGCTGCGTTTTCGGCGTGCAATCAAGGCCTATCTTAACCGGTGGCCGATACACCGGAGCGGGCATTCGCAAATGGGACAAGGATGGCTCAGGCCGACGTCGAGCATGCGCCGCTGCGCGCTTCCGTTTTGCAAGGGGCACTCGTGCGCCTGCGCGGGATGATGGGCGGGCAGGGCGATCACGCGGTCACTACGCGCGTCGCCGGCGCGGCTTACGTCATTCGCGTGGCGAGCGCCGGCGCGGTGTATTTCTCGCAGATCGTGCTCGCGCGCTGGATGAGCAATGCCGAGTTCGGCATTTATGTCTATGTCTGGACCTGGGTGCTGCTCGCGGCGGACGTCATTCATCTCGGCCTGCCGCTGGCGGCGCAGCGGTTGATCCCCGCCTACAAGGCGTCGAACGACGACGACAGGCTGCGCGGCTTCCTGTTCGGTTCGTGGCGCGTCGTATTGGCGCTGGCGATCGCCGGAGCGGCGCTTGCCGCCGGGTTGGTGACGATCTTGAAGCCGCATCTCGCGCCGGCCGAGATCGCGCCGCTTTATCTCGCCTGCCTCGCGCTGCCCTTCGTCAGCATCTGCATTCAGTTCGACGGCATCGCCCGCAGCTATAACTGGATCGGCCTGGCGCTGACGCCGCACTTTTTCTGGCGGCCGTTCCTGATCGTCGCCCTGGTCGGCGCGGCCGTCGCCGCCGGTATCAAGGCCGATGCGGTCACGGTGATGGCGGCCATCGTGCTCGCCGCTGCGGCGACGTCGGCCGTGCATCTCGTCGTTCTGATGCGCCGGCTTGCGAGCGTCGTGCCGGCGGGCGTGCGGCGCTACGAGATCCGGTCCTGGCTTTCGACCTCGACGCCGATGATCCTGGTGTGGGGGTTCTACACGCTGCTCACTTACACCGACGTGATCATGCTCCAGCAGTTCCGTCCGCCGGAGGACGTCGCGCATTATTACGGCGCCGCGCGGACCCTGATGATGGTGTCCTTCGTCGCCTTCTCGGTGAGCGCGGCGGCGGCGCACCGCTTCAGCAGCTATCATCTGGCCGGCGACCATGAAGGCCTTGCCGGCTTCGTCGCGAAAACGGTGCGCTGGACCTTCTGGCCGTCGCTCCTCGCCACCGTCGCGATCCTCGCTTTGGGCTGGCCGTTGCTGCGGCTGTTCGGCCCGAGCTTCGTCGGCGCTTATCCGGCGATGTTCGTTCTGGCGCTCGGCCCGCTTGCGCGCGCATCGGTCGGTCCGGCGGAGCGGCTGTTGACGATGGCCGGCTCACAGCGAGCCTGCGCGCTCGTCTACGCCGCCGCCTTCACGGTCAACCTGATTGGCTGCGCGCTACTCATTCCGTATTGGGGAATTCTCGGCGCCGCGGTGGCGACCTCGGCGGCGATGGTGTTTGAATCCGTCGCCTTGTTCGTCGTCGTGCGCCACCGGCTCGGCATCCACGCGTTCGCTTTTTCGCGCGCGGCGTCGTCACCGCGCTAGCAGACCCGCGCAACCCGATCGTCAGGACGCCTCTGTCCGCGCCTTCTTTTCGGCATCCGTCGCAAACAGAGCAACGAGCGCCCGCTTGACCGCGGCCTGCCGCGTCGGCGATGTGATCTGCGCGCCCAACAAATCCGTCACGTAGAACACATCGACCACCCGCTCGCCGAACGTGGCGACGTGGGCGGAGGCAATGTTGAGGTTGAGCTTCGAGATCGTCGCGGTCATCTCGTAGAGCAGGCCCGGACGATCGAGCCCGGTGATCTCGACCATCGTGTAGCGGTGCGACCACTGGTTATTGATCGTGACCGTCGTTTCCAGCGCGAAGGCGCGGATGCGGCCCTTCGGGACGGCGCGCTTGCCGACCATCTCCGGAAGTCTGAGCTGCCCGCGCAACGCCTTCTCGATCGTGTCGGCGATGCGCCCGGCGCGGCGTTCCTCGTCCTCGTCACGATCGAATTCGCGCGAGATCGAAATCGTATCCAGAGCGCGGCCATCGGTCGTGGTGTAAATTTGCGCGTCGACGATGTTGGCGCCCGCCATGGCGCAGGCGCCGGCGATGATCGACAGAAGCCACGGATGATCCGGCGCCAATAGAGTGAGTTCGGTGACCGCTCGATTCTCGTCGAAGCGGGTCATGGTGGCGAGCGTCTTCTGGGCCTCCTCGGTCGCGCGGACGAAGTTAGCGTGCGCGACATTGTGCTCCAGATCGACCTTGAGCCAGTAGGCCGGATATTGCTTGGCGATATAGGTTTCCAGCCATTCGGCCGGCACGGCCTGCATCGCCTCGCGGAATTCCTGCTGCGCGGCCGTCACGCGCTGGGCGCGGTTGACCTCGGAGAAGCCGCCGGTCAGCACAGGTTCGGTCTCGTAATAGAGCGTCCGGATGAGCTGCGACTTCCAGCCGTTCCACACGCCGGGGCCGACCGCCTTGATGTCGGCGGTGGTGAGGATCGTCAGCAGCTTAAGCCGCTCGGTCGACTGCACGATCGACGCGAAGTTCTCGATCGTCTTGCGGTCGGACAGATCGCGCGACTGTGCGACGCTGGACATGACGAGATGCTGCTCGATTAGCCAGGCGATCAGGTCGGTGTCGGCCGCCGAGAAGCCGAAGCGCGGACACAGACGCCGGGCGACGCGCGCGCCGGCGGTCGAATGGTCCTCGGGCCGGCCCTTGGCGACGTCATGCAGGAACAGCGCGACGTAGAGGATCGCGCGGCTGCCCGGCCGGAGCTTGTGTATGAGTTCGTTGGCGAGCGGCGTGTCATTGCCGCCACCGCGCTCGACCTCTGCCAGCACGCCGATGCAGCGCAACAGGTGCTCGTCCACCGTATAGTGGTGGTACATATTGAATTGCATCATGGCGACGATCTTGCCGAACTGCGGCACGAAGCGGCCGAGCACGCCGGCCTCGTTCATGCGCCGCAGCACCGTCTCGGGATCGTTCTCCGACGTCAGGATCTCGAGGAACAGGCGGTTCGCCTCCTCGTCCTCGCGCAGCTTCGCGTCGATCAGCTTGAGCGAGCGGCGCAGCATGCGCATCGCGTCAGGATGGAATGCGACATTGTGCTTCTGAGCGAGACGAAAAATGCGGATCAGGTTGACGGGGTCGCGCTCGAAGACGTTCGGCCTCGCGCAGAGGATGCGATTGTGCTCGATAATGAAGTCGTCGCTCTCGCTCAGGGTGCGGCGCCGCACCGGGCGTAGCCGCGCCATCACGCGGCTCAGGACCGGCACGCTCTTGGCGTGGCTGTCCTCGAGCTCGGCGCAAACGATCGCCGTCAGATCGCCGACATCCTTGGCCACCAGGAAGTAGTGCTTCATGAACCGCTCGACGTCCTGAAGGCCGGGATGCTCGGTGTAACCGAGCCTGACCGCGATCTCGCGCTGGATGTCGAACGAAAGCCGCTCTTCCGCGCGGCCCATGAGGAAATGCATGTGGCAGCGCACCGACCACAGGAAGTTCTCGCACTGGCGGAACAGTTGATATTCGCCGCGGTCGAACACGCCGCGCGCGATCAGTTCGGACGGTTCGCGCACGCGGTAGACGTATTTGGCGATCCAGAACAATGTGTGCAGGTCGCGCAGTCCGCCTTTGCCGTCCTTGACGTTGGGCTCGACCAGATAGCGCGACTGGCCGCTGCGGCGATGACGTTCCTCGCGTTCGACGAGCTTGGCACCGACGAAGTCGGCGGCGGTGCCGCGCACGACCTCCTCGTCGAAGCGCTTGATCATCTCGTCGAACAGCGCGCGGTCGCCGAGCAAAAAGCGCGCCTCGAGGATAGCGGTGCGGATGGTCATGTCCGCCTTGCTCTGGCGGATGCATTCGTCGATCGAGCGGGTGGCGTGGCCGACCTTCAGGCCGAGATCCCAGAGGCAATAGAGGATCGCCTCGGCGACCGACTCGCCCCACGCCGTCTGCTTGTAGGGCAGCACGAACAGCAGATCGATGTCGGAGCCTGGCGCCTGCAAGCCGCGGCCGTAGCCGCCGGTCGCGACGACGGCCATGCGCTCGGCCTCGGACGGATTCTGCGAAGGATAGAGATGCTTGCGCGTGAAATCGTAGAGCAGGCGGATGATCTCGTCTTCCATCCGGCACAGGCGCTGTGCGCAGCCGCGGCCATCCCGGTTCTTGAGCAGGATCTGCTCGGCCTTGGCGCGGCCGTCCTGGAGCGCCGTCTTCAATCGCTGCGCTACCGCCGTGCGCAATTCGGCTTCGCTGCCGTTGCGGGCGGCGGCCAGCGCATCGAGGTCGGCGGCGATTGCGGCCGCGTCGATGAGATCGCCCGGCTTTGCGCCCGTATCGGCCGCGGAGCGGGTCTGGTCGAGAACAAGTGAGGCCATGCGCTCCTCGGCATAGCGGAGTGTGGGGAGGGTGTCACCGCCCGGCGGGGAAGATATCCATTGTCGCCCGAACCTGCCTAAAATGCGGTCGTATCGCGCGGGGTGACGGGCGGCGCGGAGTGTGGTTCCCTGCGGACAAGGTCGACCGGGAGAAAAATGCGATGCGAATGTTTCAGGTCTGTGTGTGCGGCCAGCCCCTGCAATGCAACGAGCAGCCGACGCCGGAGCCGAAGGGAACGGAAGTCCTGCTCAAGGTGCTGGCGGCGGGCGTCTGCCACAGCGACTTGCATCTGGCCGAAGGCTTCTTCGACCTTGGTGGCGGCAAGAGGCTGAGCTTGCAGGAGCGCGGCATGAACCTGCCGATCACCCTCGGTCATGAAAACGTCGGCGAGGTCGTGGCGGTCGGCCCCGACGCCAAGGGCGTCAAAATCGGGCAAAAGATGCTCGCCGACCCGTGGATCGGCTGCGGCAAATGCGGCCCCTGCCTGCGCAACGAGGACAATCTCTGCACCGCGATGCGCAGCCTCGGTGTCTTCTCCAACGGCGGCTATGCCACCCACCTGATGGTGCCGCACCCGCGCTATCTGTTCGACATTGGCGACATGGCGCCGGAGCGCGCAGCGCCGCTCGCCTGCTCGGGCGTCACCACTTACGGCGCACTGAAGAAGTTGACGACGCTCAAGAGCGAGCCGACCGTCATCATCGGCGCCGGCGGCCTCGGCCTGATGTGCCTCGCGCTGCATCAGAAGATGGGAGGCCACTCGGCCGTCGTCGTCGACATCGATCCGGCGAAACTCGACGCCGCCAGGAAGGCGGGCGCCAAGGCGGTCGTCGATGGCAAGGCGGGCGATGCCGTCGATCAGATCAAGAAGCTGACCAATGGCGGCGCCTGGGGCGTCGTCGATCTCGTCGGTTCGTCGCAGTCCGCGCGGCTCGGCTATGACAGCCTGGCCAAGGGCGGCAAATACGTGATCGTCGGCCTCTTCGGCGGCGACATTACCTTGTCGTTGCCGCCGATTCCGATGCGCGCGCTGACCGTCCAGGGCTCTTATGTCGGCAGCGTGCCGGAGATGGCCGAGTTGATGGACCTGATCAAGCGCACCGG
>DATCFB010000341.1:0-4072 GCA_036509755.1 Pseudolabrys sp.
GAGCGCAACGCGCGCTGGGCGCATTCGCGCCGCCGCTACGACGCCGGTTACGGCGTGAAGACCTTCGACGCGCTGTCACAGGCCGTCGCCTTCTTCGAGGAGCGGCGCGGGCGCTTGTACGGCTTCCGTTGGCGCGATCGCCTCGATCATTCATCCGCCGCGCCGGACGCGGCGATTGCGCCGACCGATCAGGCGATCGGCATCGGCGACGGCGCCACGGCAACATTCCAACTGGCGAAGACCTATGGCGGCGCCTTCTCGCCCTACCAGCGCCCGATCGTGAAGCCGGTCGCCGGCAGCGTGCAGGTGGCGGTCGACGGCGTCGCGCAGACCGTAGGCACGGCGTTCGCCGTCGATACGACGACGGGCGTCGTCACATTTCTCGCTGGCCACATTCCGCCAACAGGTACGGCGGTGACCGCGGGCTTCCTGTTCGACGTGCCGGTCCGCTTCGACACCGACTATCTCGAGGTCGATCTCTCGGCGTTCGCCGCCGGCGCGATTCCGAAAATTCCGCTCATCGAGATCAGGCCCTGACCATGCGTGCCATTTCCTCCGCCTTGCAGGCGAAGCTCGACAGCGGCTGCACGACCTTGTGCCGGTGCTGGATCCTTACCCGCGACGATAGCGTCACACAGGGCTTCACCGATCACGACGAGGATATCGTCCTCGCCGACGTCACATGCGCGGCCGGCACCGGACTCACCGGCAGCGAGGCCACGCAGAAGCTCGGTCTTGCCGCCGATTCCTCCGAGATCACCGGCGCGCTCGCCGCCGATACGCTCAACGAAGACGATCTCGCTGCCGGCCGCTACGATGCCGCCGCGGTCGAAGTTTGGCTCGTCGACTGGAGCGAGCCGGCGTTGCGCGTGTTGATCGCCAAGGGAACGCTCGGCGAGGTCAAGCGCGAGGGCAACGCCTTCACGGCCGAATTGCGCGGCCTGAGCGATCGGCTGTCGCAGGAAACCGGCCGGCTCTTCACGACGACTTGCTCGGCCGATCTCGGCGACGCGCGCTGCAAGATCGACTTGACCACGCCGGCCTATCGCGGCAGCGGCACCGTCGGCGCGGTGGCCGCGACGTCCTCGTTCACGGCAAGCGGCCTCGACGGCTTCGCTGACGGCTGGTTCACCGCCGGCAAGCTCACCTTCGACAGCGGCGAAAATGCCGGCTTGAGCGTCGAGGTGAAGACGCACCGCAATGCCGGCGCCGTCAGCTTCGACCTGTGGCAGGCGATGCCGGAGCCGATCGTCGCCGGCGACGCCTTCACGGTGACCGCTGGTTGCGACAAGTCGTTCGCCATTTGCCACGACCGCTTCGCCAACACGATCAACTTCCGCGGCTTCCCGCACATCCCCGGCAACGATTTCGTCATCAGCTATCCGGTGCAGGGCGAGCCGGGACATGACGGCAGCAGCTTAAATTCGTGAGGCCGTGTCCCGGACGCGACCTTCTTATCCCTCCCCGCTGCGGGGGAGGGTGGCGAGCAAAGCGAGCCGGGTGGGGGAGTTCTCAATTTGCGACGTGACCCCACCCGGCCGCTCGCTGCCGCTCGCGTCCACCCTCCCCTTTCAAGGGAGGGATAAGAAAGAATCGGCATGTCCATCAGCCGCCAACACATCATCGCCGAAACCCGCACATGGATCGGCACGCCGTACCGGCATCAGGCCTCGCTCAAGGGCGTCGGCTGCGACTGCCTTGGTCTCGTGCGCGGTGTCTGGCGGACGCTGATCGGCGACGAGCCGGAACGCGCGCCGCCTTATGCTCCCGACTGGGCGGAAGCGACGCAAGGCGAGCCGCTAGCCGAGGCCGCCGCGCGTCACCTCGTCGCCATCGGCTGCGGTGCATTCGCCGAAGGCGACGTGCTGCTGTTTCGCTGGCGCGCCAATCTGCCGGCGAAGCACGCGGCCATCGTCACCGCGAGCGGCCTCATGGTGCACGCGCATGACGGCGCGGCCGTCGCCGAAGTCGCGATCGCGCCGTGGTGGCGGCGGCGCATTGCTTATGCGTTTCGCCTTCCCGACGTGGACTAATCATGGCAGCACTCGTTCTCTCAACCGTCGGCTTTGCGGCGGGTTCGTCGCTGTTCGGTCCGACCGGCGCTATCGTCGGCCGGCTCGCCGGTGCCGTCGCAGGCAACTTGATCGATCGCGCGCTGTTCGCTCCGCATAGCGATCGCGCCGTCGACGGCCCGCGGCTCGCCGATCTCACATTGATGGCCTCGACCGCCGGCGCGCCGATCCCGCGCGTCTATGGCCGCGTGCGGCTCTCCGGCCAGGTGATCTGGGCGACCAATCTCGAGGAGGTCGTCAACACCTCGAGCGACACAACGCGCAGCGGCGGCAAGGGTATGGGCGGCGGCGCGAGCGTCACCACGACGACGACCACCTATTCTTATTTCGCCAACATCGCCGTCGGCCTGTGCGAGGGGCCGATCGGCGCCGTGCTGCGCGTCTGGGCTGATGGCAAGCCGCTCGATCTCTCGGGTCTGACCCTGCGCACCTACGCCGGGGACGAGGGGCAGACACCCGATCCGCTGATCGTCGCCAAAGAGGGCGACGTGCCGGCCTATCGCGGCCTTGCCTATGTCGTGTTCGAGCGCCTGCCGCTGGAGAATTTCGGCGACCGCATTCCGCAATTGTCGTTCGAGGTCATGCGGCCGATCGGCAAGCTGGAAAAGATGACGCGGGCGGTGACGCTGATCCCGGGCTCGACCGAATTCGGGTACGAATCGGCAACCGTGGTGCAGACGCTCGGGCCCGGGCAATCGGCGCCGGAGAACCGGCACGTGACGATCGCCGCCTCCGACGTCATCGCCTCGCTCGACGAATTGCAAGCCGTCGCGCCGAACCTCGCGCGCGTCGCGGTCGTGGTGACCTGGTTCGGCACCGACCTGCGCGCCGCACAATGCCGCGTCGTGCCCAAGGTCGACAGCGCGATCAAGGAAACCTACGGCGCGACCTGGTCGGTCGCCGGGCTCGATCGCGCGAGCGCGCAGCTAGTGTCGCAGATCGAGGGCCGTCCGGCATTCGGCGGCACGCCGTCGGACCAGAGCGTCCTGGATCTCATTGCCGAGCTGAAGGCGCGTGGCCTGAAGGTGACGCTCTATCCGTTCCTGATGATGGATATCGCGGCGGACAATGCCTTCACCGACCCCTGGAACGGCGCGGCGACGCAGCCGGCCTATCCGTGGCGCGGGCGCATCACCTGCGATCCGGCGCCGGGACAGGCGGGCTCGCCAGACGGCGCGAGCGCGGCCGCCGATCAGGTCAACGCCTTGTTCGGCGGCGGCGCCGACAGCTGGAACTATCACAACATGATCCTGCACTACGCCTCGCTTGCGGCCGACGCAGGCGGCGTCGATGCGTTTCTGATCGGCTCGGAGTTGAAATCGCTGACGCGCGTGCGTTCGGCCTCCGGCGTCTATCCGGCCGTCGACGCGCTGATGTCGCTTGCTGCCGAGGTGAAGGCGATCGTCGGCGCCGGCACGGTCGTCACCTACGGCGCCGACTGGACAGAGTATGGCGCGCATGTCGTGGATGGGGGCGCCAACGAAGTGCGCTTTCCGCTCGACAAATTGTGGGCGTCACCGTCGATCGATGCTCTCGGCATCGACTATTACGCGCCGCTCGCCGATTGGCGCGACCGCGGCGACCAGCTCGATGCCGCGCTCACAGACGACGCGCATCGCGTCGCTTACCTCGCCGGCAATCTCGCGGCGGGTGAAGCCTATGACTGGTATTACGCCGACCAAGCCGCGCGCGACGCGCAGACGCGCACGCCGATTACCGACGGTCTCGGCAGACCGTGGCTGTTTCGGCAAAAGGACATCTGGAATTTCTGGTCGCAGCCGCATGTCGAGCGCGTCTGCGGCGCGGAGGTCACGACGCCGACCGCCTGGGTGCCGCAGTCGAAGCCGGTCTGGCTGACTGAGATCGGATGCCCGGCCGTCGATAAGGGGGCGAATCAGCCGAGCGTGTTTCCCGATCCGAAATCGTCGGAGTCGGGGTTGCCTTTCTATTCCGACGGCACCCGCGACGATCTCATTCAGCGGCGCTATCTCGAGGCGGTG
>DATCFB010000342.1:0-3601 GCA_036509755.1 Pseudolabrys sp.
GCGGCCCGCAAGCGCCCTGCGGGCGTGACGACGCGCTTGCGCACCCCGGCCGGATCGATCGAGAGCGCCGGCGTCTCCTCAAAGATGCGCGCGCCGGCTTTCTCGGCGAGGGCCGCGAGCCCCAGCGCGTAATTCAGCGGATGAATGTGGAATGCGGTCGGAAAATGCAGCGCATTGAAGTAGCGCCGATTCGGCAGCACTGCGCGGACCTGTTCGGTCGACCAGAATTCGACCTCGGCGCCAATCCAGCGCAGCCGCTCGACCTCGGCCCGCTGCGCCGCTGCGTTGTCGGTCTTCGACACCGACATCCAGCCGGGCACCGGATCGACGCCCGGCATTGCCGTTTCCGCGATGGTGCGCCGGACATAGGCGAGCCCCTGCTCCGACAAGGCCCAGAGTTGCTTGGTGTGATCGAGGCCGACCCGCTCGATCGTGTCGCCGACGGCCTCGGCAAAACCGGGCAGCACGAAACCGGTGTTGCGTCCCGACGCCGACCCGGCGACGCGGCCGGCTTCGAGCACGGCGACCGACCAGCCGCGCTCCGCGACCTCGCGCGCGACGGTCAGCCCCGCAAGGCCGGCGCCAATGACGCAGACATCGACGTCGAGATCGAAGTTGAGTGGCCCGCGCTCCGGCGCGGCGACGCGGGTCGTCTCGTACCAGGTCGATGCGTCGGGCATTGCAGAGCTTTCCTGGGGGGCGTCGCGGAAAGGGCGCATGCTAGACTGGCGAAGATTCGAAAGCGACCCTCGCTCCGCAACGAGAACTACCGACGCCGCAACCCGTTATCGAGCCATGCGCCGCCTCATCCTGTTCCGTCATGCCAAGGCCGAAGCCGCCACGCCCGGCCAGAAGGACCTTGCCCGCGCGCTCATCGAGCGCGGCCGCAAGGACGCGGCACGGATCGGGGCCTATATGGCGACCCATGCGCTGACGCCGGACCGCGTGCTGGTGTCGCCTGCGCGGCGCACGCAGGAGACGTGGAAGCAGCAATCCTCCGCCTTCAAGCCGGCGCCAGCCGCGACGACCATCGAGAAGCTTTACGATGCGACGCCGCACGCCATTCTCGCCGCCATCAAGGACATGCCCGCCGCCGCGCAGATGCTGCTCGTCGTCGGTCACAATCCGGGTCTGCACGACCTGGCGCTGATGCTGATCGCTTCAGGCGACATCGAGGCGCGCGAGCGGCTGACCGAGAAGCTGCCGACCTGCGGTCTCGTCATCGTCGACTTCGCGGTCGACGATTGGAACAAGCTGCATCCGCAGTCGGGACGGCTCGAACGCTTCGTCAGCCCGCGTATGCTCGACGGCGCCGATTAGCCGGGCAACAGATCGCCCGGCGGCTCAGTGACGCGATAAGCGCCCGGACGGTTGCGGCTGAAGAACGTGCCGCCATGCCAGACGAACAGCGCGAAGAAGATGCCGACAAAGGCGGCCGGCACCGAAGCCCGTGCCTGCAAAGCGCGCACGATCAACAGCGCCAGCGCGAGCGACACGCCGATGAAGACCAGAAGCCCTGGCCAGTAGATCAGCGGCGGTCTGCCCCGCTCGCAAATGAGCTTTCCGTTTGCGACGGCGACGCGCGCATGCAGCGCGGCAACGAAGGCCGTATACGCCGCATCGAGCCGCTGCTGCTCGACCATGCTTTTCCAGGTCGTCGATACGACGCGCAGCGGCGGCTCGCCTGCCGCCCAGATCTCGGTCATGAAGCGCGTCGTCTGCATGCTCACCGGGCGGTAGGCCATGCGCATGCGCGAGATCGTCTCGTACCGCATGGCGCCCGAGCGCGCGCCTGCGCTCCAGACGAGCCCGTCGGGCGCGAGCGTCAAGTTCCATTCGGCGCCGAGCAACGACGGCCGGTATGAATATGATAATGCGATCTCGCCATCGGCGGGCGTCATTATATTGCCGACCGCCAGTTTTGACGCCATTTCGCCGTTAACCATGTTGTCGCTTGATGCCGCTCAACGGCCCGCTTCCGCTGCCCCGATTTTTCCCATCGGTATCACTGTATAATATCTTAATTTCAGGTATCATGATCGGAATTCGGGCGTCGTAGCGTCAGTTCTCGAGGAGCGTCAGATGGCGAAGTTGTCGGACATTTTCAGCCGCAAGAATGAAAACGGCACCGACGGGGTGGTCATACCTTTGCCAGCCATGCCGCTGCGCGGCAACGGGGCGACTGAACCACAGGCTGCCGAAACTTCGATCGACACCGGCGCGCGCATCGGTGAAGAGAACGAGGTGTTGCGCAACCTTCTGACCGATGCCGGACGCAAGATCGGCGAACTCGACGACCTCAAGCAAGCCTTCGACCGGCTCGTCACGCCGTTCAACAGCACGTTGCGCGCGCTTGAGACCGAGAAGTCGCTCACCCTCTCGCTGACCGGCCGCCTCGACGAGCAGCGTTCCGCTTACGACAAATTGTGCGCCGAGTTCTACGAGATCGAAAGGAAGGCGACCCAGCTCGACGCGGAGGCGGCGCGGCTGCGCAGCGACCTCGAACTGACCCGCGAGAGCGGCCGCGCGGTCGAGAGCGCGCGAAGTGAAGTCACCCAGGATCTGAAAGCGCGCAACGCGCACATCGCCGAGCTCGAGCGCCAGCTCGAACATGAGACCGCCGAGCGCCGCAGCCTGAGCGAGACGCGGCGCGCCTTGCAGGAGCATCTCGACACTTCCGGCCAGCATACCCTCGAGCTCGAAGGCGAACTTGCCGCCGCGCGCGAACGCCTCGTCCTCATCGAGGACGAGAAGAACTCGTTGCAGAATTCGATCGAGCAGGCTCTCACCGAGACCGCCCGCCTGACCCGGCGTCTGACCGACAGCGACAACACGGTCACCGCGACCCGCGCGCAACTCGCCAAGCTCGAGGCGACCTATGCCGAGACCTATAGCGAGCGCGGGCGTCTCGCCGCCGCACTCGATGAGGCAAAGGAGCAGTACCAATCCGAGCGCAACACCCTGACGATACGGCTTGAGGGTCTCGTCTCGCGCACCGCCACCGCCGAGCGGCTGCTCGCGGAGACGCGGCAGAACCTTCTTGCCCGGACCGAAGAAGTCCGCGGCTTCGATCGCAAGTCGGTGGAGGCAAACATCGCGCGCGCCGCGGCCGAACGCCGGCTGGCGCAGATCGAGGCCGCGCACGACGCGCGCGAGCGCCAGATCCGCGAGTTGGAAACCGTCCGCAATACGCTCGCCGATCGCAACAACGAACTCGCGAAGAGCCTGAAGGCGCGCGAGATGGCCCTCGCCCGAGCCGAGGAATCGATGGCCGCCTTGACGGCGCGCAACGGCCAGATCGAGGCCGATATCCAGGTCAGCCGCTTCGGGGTCGAGCGCCGTGTCGAGGATCTCACTTCCGCGCTCGAGCGGGAGCGACTCGATCGAGCCGTCGTCGAGGGCGCGCTCGAAGGCGCGCGCAAGGATAATGCGCGGCTGCAGAACGAGCTCTCGACGCTGCGCGCCAGCGTGCGGCGCGGCATCGCCGTTGACGCTACGCCGGCGGCTCCGGTCGAATCCGACGAGCCGACCGCGCTGCCTACCGCAATGCCGGCGGAACCGGCCGCTGCGAGCGCACAGAAGGCCTGACGTTCCCGCGTCT
>DATCFB010000343.1:0-3366 GCA_036509755.1 Pseudolabrys sp.
CGCCGCCGCATGATCACCGCGAGCAGGTTCAAGATTCATCCGCGCGGGTTGAAGGGCTTCGGCCCGCTCGCGGGCCGTGCCGGTTACCGCATCGCGCAGGCCCTGCCGGCGCAGCTCAGCGACCAGGTGCTGCTGACGCCCGCTTGATTGCCCGAAGCGCGCGCGCGCATTAGCTTGGCCACCCATGACCGCCGTCAAAGCCGCCGATATCGACCGCTTCGTCGCCCGCCCCGATCCGGGCCAGCCGATCGTGCTCGTCTATGGGCCCGACGCCGGGCTGGTGCGCGAGCGCGTCGACGCGCTGGTGAAGGCCTCGGTCGACGATCCGGCCGACCCCTTCGCCTTCGTGCGCGTCGAGGGCGATGAGCTGTCCGGCAATCCGTCGCGGCTGGTCGACGAGGCGCATACGGTGCCGCTGTTCGGTGGCCGCCGCGCCGTGCTGGTCAAGGCCGGCTCGCGCAACATTGCCGGCGCGGTCGAGATGGTGGTCGCCGCGCCGTCGTCGGAATGCCGCATCATCATCGAGGCGGGCGACCTGAAGAAATCCTCGCCGCTGCGCGCGCTGTGCGAGAAGGCCAAGGTCGCGGCGGCGCTGCCCTGCTACGCCGACAACGCGGCGGCGGTCGGGCGCCTCGTCGACGACGAGCTGCGCGCGGCGGAATTGGCGATCGCGCCGGACGCGCGGACGCTGCTCGTGTCATTGCTGGGCGGCGACCGCATGGCCTCGCGCAACGAGGTGCGCAAGCTCGCGCTCTACGCACGCGGACAATCGCGCATCGAGATCGCCGACGTGATGGCGGTGGTGGCCGACGCCTCGGCGGTGGCGCTTGACGGCGTGCTCGACGCCGCCTTTGCCGGCAAGCTGGTCGTGGTCGACGGCGAGTTCACCAAGGCGCGCGCCGACGGCTCCTCGCCGGCGGCGATCATCTCCGCCGCGATCCGCCACGTCGCCAATTTGCACAAGATGCGGCTGGCGGTCGAGGACGGAGACTCGCCGGAATTCGCCATGAAGCGCGGCGGCCCGCCGGTGCATTTCTCGCGCGAGAAAGTGGTCGGCGAGGCGCTCAGGCTGTGGAGCGCGCCGCGCCTCATACGCACGATGGGCCAGCTCGCCGACGTCTCGCTCGAGGCGCGCCGCAACGCGCCGCTCGCTTCGGCGATCGCCGCGCGCGCGCTGTTGAACATCGCAATGAACGCGCGTCGCCGCGACTGACGTTTACAAATTCAGCTGATAGCTGTGCGCGACCCAGCGATAGTTCGAGCCGTCGCGCTCGATGTAGCCGATGCCGGGGAACGGCATGTGGAAGCTGATGAAGGGCAGCCGTTCCGCCGCCAGCCTATCGAGGAAGCGCTTGCGCGTGGCGACCGCCTTGTCCTTCTCGTCGTCCATGTCGAAGTACCATTCCGGCCGCTGCACCGCCATGACGTACTGCGTGAGCATGTCGGCGGTGATCATCAGCTTTTTGCCGTCGCTCTCGATGAGGAAGGCGAGCAGGCCCGGCGAAT
Source organism: Pseudolabrys sp. (assembly GCA_036509755.1). Taxonomy (GTDB): domain Bacteria; phylum Pseudomonadota; class Alphaproteobacteria; order Rhizobiales; family Xanthobacteraceae; genus Pseudolabrys. Next base: position 1,507 of record DATCFB010000343.1, read on the forward strand.
GGCCGAAGGCCTCGACCGCGGTGATGCCCGGCACGACCTGGTCGCCCGGCTTGATGTAGGTCGAGCGGTTCGACAGCGGCGTGCATATCTTGACGAACAGTTCGCGGTTGAACTTGCGCGCGTCGCGCACGTTCTCGCCCTTCTGCCAGAAATCGTATTCCGCGGCGCCGAACACGTAGCGCGCGTTCGGGTAGACCGGCTGGCCGCCTTCGACGAGGCCGCCGATGTGGTCGGGATGGCCGTGCGTCAAGACGACGATGTCGACGTCCTCGGGCTTGTAGCCGAGCTCGGCGAGCCGGGCCGCGGTGTTGCCGAGCGGCATGCGCGTCTTGAGCTGCTCGTATTCCTTCGGCAGCGCGCCGTTGCCGGCATCGAACAAAATGAGCTCGCGCCCGGTATTGACCAGCGACGGGATGTTGTGATGCTCGAAGCGTTGCGGGTCGAGGCCGTTCTCGCGCGCCAGCGCCTGCACCTCGGCGGCCGAGGCGTTGCCGCCGTAATTGGGATGCATCCCCTCGCGCACCCCCTTGCTGTCGAGGATGGTGGCGACCTCGAACGCTCCCAGCTTGAAGCGGTAGACCGTCGGCTGCAGGTTGCCGAGCATCGGCGCGGGCATTGTTCTCTCCCTCGTGTGTTTGGCCTGACCTAGCAGAGAGGCCCGGGTCCGATCCAGCGGGGGTGCTCCGCTCGCCAAAAAGGCGGAGCGCGACGGTGCGCGCCTGAAACGCGGGACGGGCCGCGCCGTCTCCGGCACGGCCCGTCGTGCTGCGCGCGTGCGCTAGATGCGTCCGATCAGCAGCAGAATAATCAGGATGATCAGCACCAGCCCGAGGCCGCCGGAGGGGTAGTAACCCCAACCGGCTGAATAGGGCCAGGAAGGTAGCGCGCCGAGCAAGAGAATGATGACGATGATGAAGAGAATGAATCGCATGGGTTGCCTCCTGGATCCGCAGCGGTTCCAACGCCGGTTGGCAAACCTTTGTTCCGGCGTCTTCGGAGCGCTAAACGGCAAGAAAAAGCCGGGCTCAGGGCCCGGCAAGTGGGAGGAGAAGTCGGAGTCGGAGGAAGAAGTCGTTAGAAAAGAAATCGACGAAAGATGTCGCTATTCCAATTTCAATTCGTCTCGGACGCCAGTGCGCGTCGCTGATGTACGCCGTGTCCGACGTAGCGTGCGAAGATCGCGGCACAGGCCGGACTAAGTTGCCGGCGGGCGCGATAGAGGCAATCGCCGACGCGGTGCGCATCCGGTATCGCCGCCTGGCAGAGCCGCATGGCATCCGGCGTGCAGGCGCTCACCTCGTCCTGCGTGTACGCGAGAACCGCCGTGGACGATGTGACAAGAAGGCCGAGGGCCAGAATTGACGCAATACGCATGGTGTCGCCTCCTCCACGTGTTGCGGGAAGAGAACGGCGCGGAATAGCATTGGTTCCGTAACGCGCGGCGAGCTCGCTTCACGCTCGAGCCCTTTGCCCAGTGTCTGGGCTCCCCTTGCTTTTCGGTGGTAGTCCCCGGATGGTTTGCATCGATCCGAAGCTAGATACGGGGATAGGCCCGCGACATTGTCGCCCGGAACACTGGCACGGTCGCCGCGTTCGGTCTTCGGAGGGCGACGGGTCTGTCGTGGAGTCGCCGATGTCCCGCTCCGATCGAAAATCCGTTAGCTGTTGTGCCGGCGCCATGCCGGCGCAGTCACGCCGTGACGTGTTTCGCCTGCTCACCGCCGTCGCCGTCGGTGGCAGCGCGATCTCCTTTGCCACGCTCGCGCACGCGCAGTCGAAGACCGACAAGAAGACGGCGAAATACCAGGATCACCCGAACAACGGCCAGAGCTGCTCGCAGTGCAATTACTTCCATCCGCC
>DATCFB010000344.1:0-2476 GCA_036509755.1 Pseudolabrys sp.
ACCGCGCACGATCTCGCCGAGTTCGAGCGCGACCTCAAGGAGCATCGGGTCAAGGCGCTCATCTACAACGCGCAGGTGAGCGAGCCCTTGACCACGCGCCTGCGCGATCTTGCTGCGGCGTCGAAGATCCCGGTCGTCGCCGTCACCGAGACCCTGCCCGCGGGACTGCATTTCCAGGATTGGGTGCTGGCCGAGCTCGGCACACTCGACAAGGCGCTCGGCCAATGACGTTGCCGGCGGTCGAGCTCGATCATACGACCCTGCGCATGGGCGGGCGCACCGTGCTGCGCGACGTCAGCTTCGCCGTCGAGTCCGGTGAATTCATCGGCGTGCTCGGGCCGAACGGCGCCGGCAAGACGACGTTGATGCGCGCGGTGCTCGGCCTCTGCCCGCCGGCCGCCGGCACAATCCACGTGTTCGGCGAGAAACCACGGCGCGGCGATGCCGCGATCGGCTACCTGCCGCAGACGCGCACTGTCATTCCCGATCTGCGCATCCGCGGCATCGACTTCATCGGCGCGTCGCTCGACGGCCACCGCTGGGGCTTGCCGGCGCATAATTCCGGCGCGCGCCATATGATCGCCGAGGCGCTCGAGGCGGTCGGTGCGCGCGAGCTCGCGCAGCGGCCGTTGAGCGAGATGTCCGGCGGCGAGCGGCAGCGGCTCCTTCTGGCACAAGCGCTGATCGGCAGGCCGAAGCTCCTGCTGCTCGACGAGCCGCTGATCATGCTCGATGCGCGGCACCAGGAGGTGGCGATCGACGTCGTGCGCAAGGCCTGCCGCGAGCGCGGCATCACCGTCCTGTTTTCGGCGCACGAATTGAACCAGTTGCTCGGCGCCGTCGACCGCGTCCTCTATCTCGGAAACGGGCAAGCGGTGCTCGGCGCCATCGATGACGTCGTCACCGCGCCGGTCCTGTCACGGCTCTACGGCACTGAGATCGAGGTCGTGCGCGCGGCCGGCCGGGTCTTCGTCATGGCGCGCGGTCTCGACGTCGAGCGCGTCGAGCACATGCACGACCATGGTCACGGGCACGGACACGCTCATCATCACGAGCATTGAGGCCGATGTTTCAATACGACTTCATGATCAACGCCTTCGCCGCCGCGGGAATCGTCGCCGTGGTGTCGGGCTGCGTCGGCTTCTTTCTGGTCATGCGCGGGCAGACTTTCGCCGGCCACGCGCTGTCGCATATCGGCTTTGCCGGCGCGACCGGCGCCGGACTGATCGGCCTTGCGCCGCTATGGGGTCTCGTCGGCTTCACTGTCGCCGGCGGCATCGTCATGGGCCTGCTCAGCGAGCGCATCAGCAATCGCGACGTCGCCATCGGCGTCGTGCTGTCGCTCGCGCTCGGCTTCGGCCTCTTGTTTCTGCACTACTACACGACCTTCGCGTCGCAGGCGACGGCACTGCTGTTCGGCAACGTCCTCGCCGTCGACCACGCCACGATCGCCACGCTCGCAGCGCTCGGCGCCGTGACCCTCCTGGGATTGGGCGCGATCATGCGACCGCTGGTGTTCATGAGCCTCCAGCCCGAGCTCGCCGAGGCGCGCGGCGTGCCGCTGCGCTTCGTCTCGACCGCATTCCTCGCCATCGTCGCGCTCGCGGTATCGCAATGCGCTCAGATCGTCGGCGTGCTGCTGGTGTTTACGCTGATGGTCGGGCCGCCCGCGGCGGCGCAGCGCCTGGCCACCGGACTGTGGAGCGGCCTCGCTCTGTCGGCGGCGCTCGCGCTCGCCGAAGCCTGGGCCGGAATCGCCCTTGCCTTCCACACCGACTGGCCGGTGAGCTTCTGTATCGCCGTGCTCAGCGCGGCCGGCTATTTCGCCGCCCTGGGATTAAACGGCTTCCGGCCGCGTGTTGTGGCCACGAACTGAGTCTTTCGCTTTCGCGCGGCCGAGCCGTTTCCCGGTTAGCCGACCGTCTCCGGCGTGAACATCGGCTGCATTGGCGCATCGCCCTTCAGGGGGTCGGCCGACGGAGCGTCGACCGGACGGTCGAGGCGGCGGGCGACGCCTTCGAACTGGGCGTTCTGCTCGATCGTGAGCGAGCGATTGTAAATCTCGCCGTCGACGATGGCCGTGCCCTGCAATCTCACGGTGTTGCCGTGGATCGTGCCTTTGAACTCGCCCTTGATCACAGTGTCCTGCGCGACGATCTTGCCCTCGACCTTGGCACCTTCGCAGATCGTGAGCTGCGCGCTGTGCACCTCGCCGGTAACGCGGCCGAAGATCTCCAGCGCGCCGGCGCAGACAATGTTGCCGGTGATCATCATGCCCGGACCGAAGACGGACATGACGTCGGCCGTCTTCGCCGGAGCGGCGACCGACTCAAACCTGACATCTGCATTCTCGACGGATTTCATGGCGCCCTTCGGTTGGGAAAAGTAGTTCACGCTGGCCTCCTCACGGACTTATTGCGGGGTCTGAGCAAGGCCGGCGATCATGCCGCTGCCCCCCGACAGCTCGATGACAGCG
>DATCFB010000345.1:0-3443 GCA_036509755.1 Pseudolabrys sp.
CGAACAGGCGGATCGGCTTGATCGGCCGATTGCCTGCCAATTCTTCGACGAGGGCGGCCGGCTGCCAGTAGCGGCGCATCAGATCGCCCGCCGGTGAGCCGGGACCCGTGCGCGTGATGAAATCGTTCTGCTCCTGGCTCAGCATGATCGCAGGCTCCCTGTCGCGCTTGGCGCCGTATAATGGCGGCCGTTGTTCGTTGACCGAACAAATGTTCGGCTGTAAATTAGACCGCATTCTTGGCCCGAGTCCAAGTCCACAAATCCCACTCAAGATGCCGCGCATCAAAAGATCGCCAGCCGAACAGAGCCTCGACGAAGGCGCCGGCCCCGAATTTCTCGAGGCGCTGGCGCGCGGCCTGCGCGTGATCGAGGCGTTCGGCCGCGATCGGCGCGGACTCACCCTCAGCGACGTCGCCCGTCTCGTCGACATGCCCCGCGCCTCCGTGCGGCGCATCCTCGCCACGCTGGTCCGCCTTGACTACGCGGAGGTCGACGACAGGTTGTTCCGCCTGTCGCCGCGCATTTTGACGCTCGCCGGCGCGTATCTCTCGTCGAACGCTGTCTCTGACATTGTCCAGCCGGCGCTCGAACGGCTGAGCGACGATCTCGGCGAGGCCTGCTCGGCTGCGGTGCTCGACGGCGCCGAAGTGGTCATGATCGCGCATGCCTCGCCGAACCGAATGCTGCCGGTCAGCGCGCAAGTCGGCTTTCGACTGCCGGCACTGTCGAGCTCGCTCGGACGCGTCCTGATCGGGGCGCTCGGCGATAAACAGATGGACGCGCTGCTGTCGCGCGAAAAGGTGCCGAAACTGACCGCTTCGACGGTACGCGATACAGTCGAACTGCGCCGCGCGATCGTGAAGGCGCGGGCCGACGGCTACTCGCTGGTCGATCAGGAGGCCGAGCCCGGATTCCGGTCGATTTCGGTGCCGCTGAAACGCCGCGACGGCCGGATCATCGCGGCGCTGAATGTCGGCGCACACACCGAACGCGTGCCTCTCGCCGCCATGCGCAAGGCCTTCCTGCCGCGATTGCGTGCGCTGGCCGATTCGCTGATGCCGCAGTTGATCTGACGCCCTTTGTCGAAACGAAAACGGCCGGCACGAGGCCGGCCGCGTCGATTCGAATTCATGAATTACGTCAGCTCGCGCGTGCCGCCCAGCCCATGTCCACGCGGCGGCGCCAAGCGGTCTGGCGCAGGCCGAGCAGGCGCTGCGCGGTCGTCTTCGCCTCGGCGCGCGTCGAGGCCGCACAGGTACGGTACTCGAGATCCGAAACGCGCGACACCAGCGGCTGCTTGCGGAAAAGCTTGGCGAAGGTGCCGACGCCGCCATTGAGCTTGAGCGCAGTCAACGCCGTGGCGACGTTCGCCGCATGGCCGAAGGCGACGACCCGTCCGGTCAGCGTATGACGTACTTCGTACACACCCGGGCCGATCGGCGCCTCGATGGTACCGCCGCCGCTGTGCGCATCGGGGAAGCGCTTCCAACTGCTCCAGGTCTGCATACGATCCTCAGCTCTTGTTTTCGGTCATGCAAAAACGCGACAGGCCGTTATTCGTTCCCGACGGTCAATGGCCGATGTTGACAGCCGCCCATGCAAATCCGCCACGTGTTTGACATGGCGCAAAACCCACTCGTTGCGACCGGTAGCGGACATTCGGAGCACGCCCACCTCGCTTCGCCCCAATCAATGGCCCGGCAAGACCAGCACTTTGGGTTTGGCGGGCAGCGTGCCCTTTGAAACCAAGACCGTGGGCACCTCGGAGAACTCGACGTCCCATTCCTGGCGCGCGCGGGACAGGAAGCGTTCGAGTGTGTTGCTGCTGAAATAGTGCATCGGGATCATCAGCGGCGCCTTGAGTGACGTCAGCACGTCCATCATGCCGTCGAGATCGAGCGTGTAATTACCGTCGACCGGCACCATGACCACGTCGATCTTACCGATCTCGTTCAACTGCTGCTGCGTGAGCGTGTGATGCAGATGGCCAAGATGCGCGATGCACAGGTTCGCCGCCTCGAAGATGAAGATCGAATTGCCGTGCCGCTCGGTGCCGCCGCCGAAGGTGCGGATATTGGTCGGCACGTTGCGCACGCGCACGTCCTTGTAGGTCATATCGATGCGCGCCGGCTTCTCGTCCTCGCGCCAGCCATGCAGCACGTATTTGATGCCGGGATCGGGATGAAGGGTGTAGTGCGACAAATGCGCGTGGTTCATCGTCGCAATGTCGGGCAGCACCGCCGGCTTCACCCAGTCATTGTAGTCGGTGGCGATGCGCACCGCGTCCGGCGTCTCGATCAGGAAGGTGGCGTGACCAACGTAGGTCAGCCGCAACTGGTCGCGCGCCAGTGCGGCAAGGCGTAAGGCGGCTGGCTGAAAAACGGGAGAGCGCCCGGCAATCAGGCCGGGACAATTGACTTCCGTCATTTCAGGCTTGAGCGGCGCTGGCGCCGCGCCCTGCGCGGAAGCCTGCGTCGCCGCAACGGCGAGCGCGAGCGCCGCGACCAGTGACTTCACCGAAATGCCGAGCATGAAATCACCCCGTACCGACGGCAGGGTGAATCTGGCACGCCTTACGGCCGCACCGCCACTGCCCTCACGCGGAGTTGCTCGGCGGGCGGCGGGCAGCGCGCCTCAGTCGAAGTAGCGCCGTCGCGGTATTGAGGAAATGATCAGACCCTTGGGCGTCTGGACAATCCAGCGGCCATCGACGCGGCGGATCGATTCGACACGGCCAAGGCCCGGCAGGCTGACGCCTGGGACGACCTCGTAGATTTCGCCGCGGCTTTCGACCAGCACCGCGCCACGGGCAGCGCCGCGCACGCGCCAGTCCGGCACGACCTGCGGCCGCGCCTGCGTCTCGACGGCGGCGATTTGCTGCGGCCGCGCCTGCGGCAGCGGCGGCGCAAGCTCCGTTTTCGCCTGCATGGTGGTTGTCTGCGGCGCGGAGATCGAGCCGGTCACCTCGGCTCTTGCCTGCGCCAGCGCCTCTTTCGCTTTGACATTGGCGGCGAACTTCTCGTTGAGCGCCTCGCTCAGTTTCGTCAGTTGCGCCGTCTGCGCGTGCGCAGACTTGCTCGCGGTATCGAGGCTCGATTTCAGCGTCGACAATTCGGTGCCGAGTCGGGCGATCGTCCGCTGCATCGCCTTTTGCTCTTGCACGCCCGCGACTTCATTGTGCGAGCCGGCAAGCGACGTGGTGGCGACGGCGCCGATGACTGCGCCCATCGCGGCGGCGATTGTCACCGAGGCGGCGAGCAGCGCCATGCGCCGGCGACGCAAAGCAAGACGCAGCGGCTTGACGATGGTCGTCGGCGCGATCGGCGAATCGCTCGTGGCGATCGGTTCCACGGCGGGCTCATCCGCCTTGGCCGGCGAGATCGAGGGCGATTCCACCAAAGGCAGCGCCTCGGCCTTCGCGGCCATGTCGCTTGGCTGTTCGC
>DATCFB010000346.1:0-4208 GCA_036509755.1 Pseudolabrys sp.
GAGGTCGACGCCGATCAGCGCCGCGTCGGTGACGGCGAGCGGCGGCTGCGCGTGGCTCAGCACCGAAGCGCCGATCAGCCCGACCGGCAGGTTGTTCATCAAATTGGAGGCGACGGCGATCGCGCCGCCCGTCACGGCGGCGGCCAGCGATTCCGACTGATGCGCGAGACTTGCGAGCGCGCGCGTGACGTCGTCGATCAGCCCGGTGTCCTCGACCGCCCGCACCAGCACGAACAGGCCGGCCACAAGCGGAATGATGCTCCACGACACGTGACGGATCACCGGCCAGGGCGAGGCGCGCTCGGTGGCGAGCACCGCGAGCATGGTCAAGACGCCGCCGATTGCCGCCGGCCAGCCGAACTTGATGTCGAGGGAGGACGTCACGATCAGCGCCAGCGCGGTGAGGACAATGCCGGCCAGAGCGACGCCGGCGCCGCGCCGCAGCTTTGTCCGCTCAGGAAGTTCCGCGACGCGGTTGGCGAGCGCCCGGCGCATGCGCCAGCGCAGCAGCAGGTAGGTCACAACGATAGCGACGACCGACGGCAGAGCGAAGCTCTTCAGCCAGCCGATGAGCGGCGGCATATGACCGCCATAGAGCACGATGTTGGCCGGATTTGAGATCGGCAGCACGAAGCTCGCGGCATTGGCGACGAAGGCGCAGATAAAGAGGTACGGCAGCGGCTCGAGCTGCGCCCGCTTCGCCGCGGCGAACACCGCCGGCGTCAGCACCACCGCGGTCGCATCGTTCGACATGAAGATGGTGACGATTGTCCCGACTCCATAGATCAGGAGAAACAGGCGTTGCGGCGAGCCGCGCGCGTGCAGCACCGCTTCCACCGCCAGCCAGTCGAACAGGCCCTCGCGCCGCGCCGTTTCCGACAGGAGCATCATGCCGAGAAGGAACAGATAGACATCGACGCCCTCGCCCATCGCCGCGACCGCGTCGCGCCACGGCACGAGGCCGAGCGCGACCACCGCCACCGCGCCGCAGACGGCCCAGATCGCCTCGGGCCAACGCATCGGCCGCACGATCACGCTGGCGATCGCCAGCGCGGCAATGGCCAGCGTCAGGACGTTGGCAGCGGTGAAGACCATCGGATGTCCGGGAAAGAGTTCAGAGGCAAGCGCAACGGCGGATCATGCGCGGGGTTCCGCGGCCCATGGCACGGCCACATCGGAGATGCGCAACTGCACCCGCTCCTCGCCCTGCCAGCGGTCGACCGACAGATTGCCGGCGACGTGTAGCGCGCGGCCACGATTGTCGAGGAGTGCCTGACCGAGCGGCTGGCCGACGGCGCGGAAGGCAATGCCGTTGACGAACTTGCCGTCGCCGGACTTCAAGCGCACGCGGATGTGGCTCTCGCCGACCGGATCGGCATAGGCGAGAACATGCGACGGCAGCGCCAGCACCGGCTCCGGGTGGCCGGCGCCATAAGGCCCGGCGCGCATCAGAAGCGCCGCCAGATCGAGATTGAAGCCGCCGGCGCTCACGGCGCCGTCGATCTTCAAGGTGGCGTCGCGCCGCGCCAACGTCACCGCGTCCGCAAGCGTGTCTTCCAGGAAGGCGCGGAAGGCGCCGAGCGCATCCTTGCGCAGGGTGATGCCGGCCGCCATGGCATGGCCGCCGCCCTTGATCAGCATGCCATCGCTCACCGCCTGCCGCACGGCGCGGCCGAGATCGACGCCGGCAATCGAGCGGCCGGAGCCGGTGCCGGTGCCGCCGGCTTCCATGGCGATAGCGAAGGCGGGCCGTCCGTAGCGCTCCTTCAGCCGCGCGGCGACGAGGCCGACGACGCCCGGATGCCAGCCTTGGCCTGCCGTGACGACGACGGCGCCCTTCTCCTCGAGGCCGAGCGCGGCGAGCGCCTCGGCTTCCGCTTCGACGAGCGTCGCCCGTTCGATCTGCTGGCGTTCGCCGTTCAGGCGGTCGAGCTCGGCAGCGATGCGCGCGGCTTCGATCGGGTCTTCTTCCAACAGCAGCCGTACGCCGAGATCGGCGCGCCCGATACGGCCGCCGGCATTGATGCGCGGCCCGAGCAGGAAGCCGAGATGCCAAGGCTCCGGCGGCCCGGACAACCGCGCCGCGTCCATCAACGCGGTGGCCCCGACATGCTCGCGCCGGCGCAGCGCGATCAGGCCCTTGGCGACGAAGGCGCGGTTCAGGCCCTTCAAGGGCACCACGTCGGCAACGGTGCCGAGTGCCACGAGATGCAGGAGCGACAGGAGGTCCGGCTCGGCGCGCGTGCCGCTCCAGAAATTGCGGTTGCGCAATTCGCGGCTGACCGCGACGACCGTGACAAACACCAATCCGACGGCGGCCAGATGCCCGAGGCCGGACAGATCGTCGGCGCGGTTCGGATTGACGAGCGCGTGCACCAGAGGGAGCGCCTCATCGGCTTGATGATGATCGAGCACGACGACGTCGAGGCCGAGCGTCTTTGCCTCCTCGAACACGGCGTGGCTCGTCGTGCCACAGTCGACGGTGACGAGGAGGCTTGCGCCGCGCTCGTGAAAGCTGCGGATGGCGTCGACGTTCGGGCCGTAACCCTCGAAGATGCGGTCGGGAATGTGGACGATCGGGTCGAGGCCTCCGAAGCGCAGAAACCGACACAGCAGCGCCGAGGCGGTGGCGCCATCGACGTCGTAGTCGCCGAAGATCGCGACCTGCTCGCCTTTCGTCACGGCGTCCGCGATGCGGGTCGCGGCCGCCTCCATGTCGGTGAGCGTGTGTGGATCTGGCATCAGCGTGCGGATGCTCGGTTCGAGGAAGGCTTCCGCCTCCTCCGGTTCGACGCCGCGCCCAGCGAGCACGCGCGCCAGCAATTCCGGCAGGCCTAGCCGCTGCGCAATGGTGAGCGCCCGCGCCTGACCACGCGCGTCGAGGCGATCACGCCAGGTCCGCCCGGTCGCGGATCGCTCCACGCCGAGGAAGGCTTCGGAATCTTGCATCTTCACGGCTGGCAGCATGCGCGCTCAATAACCGAATCCGGCGAGAAGGTGCGATATATTGATCCAAATGGCAGGCCGCGAGTGGAAAATATCGACTCTTCCCGGCACGTCCGACAGCATATGATTTCTTTCTGCTGGGGCGCGTTGTCCGCGATTGCGCTGTGGACTATTTCGATCGGGCCACAGGGCCCGAACATGATGCGCCAGGATCTCACCACGTCGAGCCGCACGCCGCGGGTCTATATCATCCACGAAAACGACGCCTGGGTCGAGCCGTTGCGCGCGGCGTTCGAGGCGCGCGATATTCCGTTCGCGGAGTGGTTTCTCGACGAGGGTGTGCTCGACCTGCGCCAAGCGCCGCCACCCGGTGTGTTCTACAACCGGACGAGCGCGTCGTCGCACACCCGCGACCACCGCTATGCACCTGAATTGACGGCCGCGGTGCTGGCCTGGCTGACGCGCCACGGCCGGCCGATTGTCAACGGCGAGCGCGCCATCGCGCTGGAAGTATCGAAGGTCGCGCAATACGAAGCGATGGCCAAATTCGGCATCGAAACGCCGCCGACGCTCGCGACGGTCGGCAAGCAAAACATCGCCGATGCGGCGCAGCGGCTCGGCTACCCGCTCATCCTCAAGCACAACCGCGCCGGCAAAGGGCTTGGCGTGCAGTTGCTGCTATCAGCCCAAGCGCTCGACGAGCATTTGGCGAGCGAGGCCTTTCAACCATCGATCGACGGCATCACTTTGGTGCAGCGTTATATCGAGGCGCCGCAACCGTTCATCACACGCGTCGAATTCGTCGGCGGCAAGTTTCTCTACGCCGTGCGGGTCGATACCTCGCAGGGCTTTGAGCTCTGTCCCGCCGACGCCTGCCAGATCGAGGCGCCGCCGCTCGCCGAGGTTTGTCCGGCGGTCGCGCCGTCCGACAAGTTCAACATCGTTCGGGATTTCGATCACCCTCACGTCAAACGCTGGCAGGCCTTTCTTGCGGCGAACGACATCGGCATCGCAGGCATCGAGTTCATCGTCGACGAGAACGGGCGCCCCTACACCTACGACGTCAACACCAACACCAATTACAATCCGGACGCCGAGGCGAAGGACGGCCGCGCGGGCACCGACGAAAGCGGCATGGGCGCAATCGCGAGCTATCTCGGCGGGCTGCTGCGGCGCGAGTATCCGGATATCAAGAACCGCGCCGGCGAAGCTGTTTCGGCGTAAGCCTGTCCATTCGTTCGGGCGGAGCGGCAACCCCGCAC
>DATCFB010000347.1:0-2237 GCA_036509755.1 Pseudolabrys sp.
AATCTGACCGGCGTTGAACAGCGCGACGCGGTCGCACACGCTCTGCACGCGATCGAGCAGATGCGAGGACAGGATGATGGTGACGCCCTGCGCCTTGAGCGAGCGGATGAGAGCGAGCAGATCGATGCTCGCCTGCGGATCGAGGCCGTTGGTCGGCTCGTCGAGAATGGCGACGCGCGCGCCTTTCATGACGATCTCGGCGAGGCCGAGCCGCTGCCGCATGCCGCGCGAGAAGGTACCCACCTTCTTGTTCGCGACGTCGGACAGGCCCACACGCTCGAGCGCGCCGGCAATCCGCTTCTTGCGGTCGAGGAGATGGAAACCCATCAGCCGCGCCGTGTAGTGCAGGTTATCGGCGGCCGAGAGGTTGTCGTAGAAGCCGACCGTGTCCGGCAGGTAGCCGATCAGCCTTTTCACCGCCAACGGCTCGCGCATCGGATCGTGACCGAAGACGCGCGCCGTCCCCGCGCTGATGTCGCTCAAGCCGAGCAGCATCAGGATGGTGGTGGTCTTGCCGGCGCCGTTCGGGCCAAGCAGGCCGAAGATTTCGCCGGCGCCGACCGCGAAGCTCACGTCACGCACGGCGTAAGCCGCGTCGTAACGCTTGGTGAGGCCCCTCGCCTCGATGACCGCGTCGCTCATCGGCGGCCGAACCGGGCGACGGCGCCGACCATGATGAGGAGTGCCGCGCCGATGATGCCGACGCCGGCGACGCCCCATACGGTCGCGGTGGTGACGGTGACGCGGAAATTGGCGGTACCGTTTTCGCCTTTGGCGGTCGCGGTCATGCCGGTGACGTAGTCGCCGGCGATCGCCTTGTCGGCGGGCGTGATCAGCGCCTGCACCTCCTTCTTGTCATTCGGCGCGATGCGGGCGACGGTCTTGGGATTGAACTCGATCTTCCAGCCGGTCGGCGCGTTGCCGGAGAGCGTGACGTTCTCGGCCGGAGCCGTGCCGGTGTTGGCGACGATGATCGGGATCGTGCTCTCGCGGCCGGCGGTCGCGTGCGCCGACAGGAGGCCCTGGCGGCCGGCGAGCGCCAGCTTCGGCTCACCGGTGATGTCGAGCGCGACCTTGGCCTCGGCCTTGGCGCCGTCGGCGGCGATGTGCACCGTCACCGGATAATGACCGGCATCGACGCTGCTCGGCGGGCTGACTTTCAGCTTCACGTCCTTGGTCTTGCCGGCGTCGACCGGAATCGCGGTGAGCTGCTGGCTGCCATAGGACTCGGTGAACGACGTGTCGAAGTTGCGCGGCGCGTCGGCGGCGAGACTGACGAGCGCCTTCTTGCCACTGTCGTTCTTGATGGTCAGCGTGTAATCGAAGCTGGACGATGACGAGCCGCGCAGCTCCGGCAGGTCGGTCGTCAGCGCGAGCTTGGGCGGCAGCTCTTTGGCGAGCGTCACCTGGAGCGGCAGCGACACCTGCTGGCCGTCGCCTTGCGCATTGACGGTCAGCGTCTGCGTGCCGGCGCCGGCGTCCTTCGGTACGTCAAGGCGCAGATCGAGGCCGACGCTGTCATTTGTAGCCGGCATAGCCGCCGAGACCGGCTGGCCGGCGCCGAGCAGCGTTGCGGTCCAGCCTTTCGGCACGCCGGCGACGGAGAGGTTCAGGCGCTGCGGCGGCAGGCCGTAATTGCGCAGATGCATATTGACGGTCGTCGTCGTGCCCGCCTGCACGCTGAGCGCCGGATAGTCGCTCATCAAATAGAGGCCCTTGATGTCGGGCTTGGTGGTTTGCGCGAGTGCCGGGACAGATAGCGCCGACAACAATGCGATCAGCGCGAGCGAACGAATGCGCATGAAACGAAAGAACATGGCGAGCAACTCCGTGCGGAGGAAATATCCCCCACCAGATGCGCCGCCCCCCCGGCCACGGGCGAAGCCCGTGCAAACACGAGCGCGATACTCCGCGCAAATTGGTCGAAATTGCGGAATTCTTGGAACGGCAACGCGTTTGCGCGATGGCCGGCTTTGCGTCCGTTCGTGCAGCGAAAACGCAATTATGACTTGAGCTTGCGCCGTCCGCCTCCGCCGCAGCCGGGCGCCTGCGACAATTCGGCACTCGTATCAGGCCACCGGCTTGCCACGCACCAGCGGCCAATCCGGCTCGTTGTTCTGCATGATCCAGGTTTCTTTCATGGCCGCGTCGTACCACTCGCGCCAGGCCGGCAGCGCCATCACCGCGTCCATGTAAGCGTGCGTCTCACCCGACACCGGCAGGCCGTAATTGTGGAA
>DATCFB010000348.1:0-2479 GCA_036509755.1 Pseudolabrys sp.
GGCGCGGCGATGATCAGCGACGGGATCAGGAAGAAGAGCTGGCTCACCGCAAACTGGAACGGGTGCCAGAGGTGGTCGTACCAGCCCCGCGATAGCACGGCGCGATGCTCGGCATAGGCGAAGGGCAGAAAGTCGTTGCGCACGAGCCAGATCAGGTGCGGCGCCATGATGACAAGTGCGGCCGCCGCGGCGATGTAAGGGCCCGGTGTCGTAAGGCATTTGCGCGCATCCCGATCGATGAGGACGAAGACAACCATCGGCGCCACCAGCACGACGACGAAATACTTCGCCCATAGCGACATGCCGACCGCGATGCCGAGCAGCAGCCAATCGAGCATCTGCCCTTTACGCAGGGCCCGATGCAGCGCGTAGCCGGCCAGTGCCCAGAACGGGAGTTGGACGACGTCGTGATTGAACTTGGCCGACGTGTAGTTGAGGTAGTGCAGGCCGTCGACGATGAGCACCGCGAGCAGCGCGCCGGCGCCGCTGACGAGCGGACGGGCCGTAAGATAGATGAGGAAGAAGGCGGCGCAGACCGCGATCTGTGCCAACAGGTAGTAAGAATAGTCGTGTCCGGTGAGCAGGTAGGCAATCTCGACCAGCCACCAGGGCAGCGGCGGCAGCTTGTCGTAGCCGAGCTGCCACTCGCGCCCGTACATCAGCGCCTCGATCAGATCGAGCGGCAGGTTGGCGTAGAGGACGGTCGGCAGCAGCGTCCAGACCAGCGCGTGCAGGCCGAGGATGACAGCGAGAGCCCGCCCCGGGGCGCGGACAACCCCGGCGACGAGGCGCTCGATGCGGGACTTCGGTTCCAAGGCGTCAAGTTCCTGCGAATAAAGGCCGATCCGTCCTTACCATAGCAGCGTTTGCCTGTTGCGCGGATCGGCCGCGTCATGGACATTGGCTGTCGGGGGCGCGAATCGCTGCGGCACTTCGCTCCTGCCGTGCGGGGGTCTCGAACCGGCCATGCGCCGTCTCAGCGCTATTTTCATCGCAGTCTGCATGGTCGTCATCGCCGCCTCGGTTGGCGCGGTGCTGTTCCTTGCGTTCAAGCTCGACGCCCGTACCTCGGCGATCATTGCGCTCGCCACGCTGATGGTCCTCGCCCTTTACAATTCCATGTCGAACCGCCTGCGCGACCGCGGCGAGCTCGGCGACCAGATCGCCGACCTGTCACGCGGCACGGGCGACCTTGCCCGCCAGGTCGCGGAGCTGTCGCGGCGGCTCAATGCGGTCGAGACGAGCGTCGGCAATACCGTCTCTCGCGCGCGCGGCGCCGTCGATCCGCTCGCGTCCGAGATCGGCGAGCTCGGCGGCCTCGTGCGCCAACTCGCCGACAGCGTTGCCGGGCATGACGCCGCGCTGCGCCAATCGGGTGCCCTGCAACGCATCGCGCCGGGCGCGATGGGCGAAGCGCCGCTGGCTCTGAGCGAAAACGATGCCGTGTCGCCGCCCGTTGCGGTCCACAGCATGGACCGCAACACCGCTATCGATCTGGTTACGGAAGCGCTCGACAATCAGCGCGTCGACCTCTACCTCCAGCCGATCGTCACGCTGCCGCAGCGGAAGGTCCGTTTTTACGAAGCGATCTCGCGGCTGCGCACCGGGGACGGCGAGATCGTTCCGGCGAGCGCCTTTGTCGAGCCGGCCGAGGCAGCCGGCCTGATGCCGAAAATCGACAACCTGCTTCTCTTTCGTGCGGTGCAGGTCGTGCGCCGTCTGCAACTCAAGAGCCGCGAAGTCGGCATCTTCTGCAACATCAGCCCGACCACGCTGACCGACGTCCTGCATTTCCGCCAGTTCCTCGACTTCGTCGAGGCCAACCGCGCGCTCAGCGACGCGCTCATCTTCGAGTTCACGCAGAGCGCCTACCGCAATTTCGGGCCGCTCGAACAGGAGAGCCTGTCGGCCTTGGCCGAGCGCGGCTTCCGCTTTTCGATGGACCACGTGACCGATCTGCGCATGGAGCCGCGCGAGCTCGCCGAGCGTTCGTTCCGGTTCCTCAAGGTGCCGGCCAAGCTTTTGCTCAACAAGGCCTCCGGCGCGCAGAGCGACATCCACCCCGAAGATCTTGCCGATCTGCTCGCGCGCTCCGGCGTCGATCTTGTCGCCGAGCGCATCGAGAACGAGGCGACCGTCCTCGACCTGCTCGATTACGACGTGCGGTTCGGCCAGGGCTTCCTGTTTTCGGCGCCGCGCCCCGTGCGTCCGGAAGCGCTCGGCAGCGCCGAGGCGAGCGCCGAACTCGCCGTTCCGGCGGCCTGACTTTCACCCGACCGCAATCGATGCCATAGGTGCCGGCCACTATGCCGCCGCTGATTCCGCATTTCTCCGACATCGCGCCGAACTACGACGTCTTGCTCTGCGACGTCTGGGGTGTCGTGCACAACGGCCTGCAATCCTTCCCCGCCGCTTGCGACGCGCTGATGCGGGCGCGCGCCCGTGGCGCCGTCGTCGTGTTCATCACCAACGCGCCGCG
>DATCFB010000349.1:0-19810 GCA_036509755.1 Pseudolabrys sp.
TGTGCCCGAGACGCGGCCATTTTCTGCCACGCTTGCACGGTAAAAGCCTCACTCTTCGGGGGACGACGAGCCGTCAACAGCTCGTTAACCGATCCCGTCAACACTCGAGAAGCCGTTGTCGCGCCGACGCTCCTTCGTCGCGGCGCCGGCCGGTGGGGCATCGAATTGCACGGAAATCGCCGGTGGTCTTAAACGCGGCGCGTCGCAGCTTGCTGTCGAGCACGGTCATGCGCGCGAGCGCTGCGCTGGGCCTCATCGCATTCCTTGTCGCCGGCGCCAGCGCCTCATTGCAGTCGGCCATCGCCGAGGGTGACACGCGCACGCTGACTTTTCATCATCTGCACACCGGCGAAGACATCACGATCACCTACAAGCGCGACGGCCGCTACGACGACGCGGCGTTGAAGAAGCTTGACTGGTTCATGCGTGACTGGCGCAAGGAGCAGTCCACGAGCATGGACCCGCATCTGTTCGATCTGTTGTGGGAGGTTTATCGCGAGGTCGGCGCCACGGCGCCCATCGACGTCGTGTGCGGTTATCGCTCGCCGACGACCAACGCGCTGCTGCGCGGGCGCTCATCCGCTTCCGGCGTCGCCGAACTGAGCGAGCACACGCTCGGCCACGCGATGGATTTTTATATTCCGGGCGTGCCGCTCGCCAAGCTGCGCGAGATCGGTCTGCGCCTGCAGCGCGGCGGCGTCGGCTTCTATCCGTCGTCCGGCTCGCCATTCGTGCACATGGATACCGGCAACATCCGGCATTGGCCGCGCATGACCTACGCGCAGCTATCGAGAGTCTTCCCGGACGGCCGCACCGTGCATGTGCCGTCCGAGGGCCGGCCGCTGCCGGGATTTGCGCTCGCGCTCGGCGATGTCGAGCGGCACGGCCAGTCCCCGAACAAACTATCGCTCGAGCAGGCGCTCGCGCACGGCGCGATCACGGCATCGCAAGAGCAGACGGCTGAAGCGGTGGCGCTGAAGCAGAAGCGCATGCTGGTAGCGAAGATCTATGGCGCCAAGGATGTCGAGGACGCGGCGGACGACGCCGAAGCGTCCGCGACGCTGCCGGCAAGGCCGCGAGCGGCGGTCGTGCTCGCGGCGGCGAAGTCGGTGCCGAAGCCCGCGAACGTGCCTTACGCGATGGTCACGCTTAGCCCGAACATGTTGGATGCGCGCGGCCTGTGGCAGACGGCGCCAGACCCGCTCGCGGCGTTGGCCAAGGCGGCGACCCGGCCGAAACCGGTTGAGGTTGCCTCTGCCGATCCGGCAGTCACCGGCTCGGCGAGCGAGCAAGCGCTCGCCTATGCGTCGGACGCGCCCACCGTTGCGCTCGAGGCCCGGACCGTTACGGAGGCGCCGCGCGCCAAGGCCATGGGCCTCGGCGTCATGCGCGCGATGACCGGCGAAGCGGCATCGGCTACATACAACACTTCCGTCGTCGGCAAGGCCTCCGCGGTGTCCGGCGTCTTCGCGCAGATGACGAGCGGCGCGCAACGGCTGGACAGCCCATGGGTGCGTGCGGCGATGCTGACGCCGAGCGTCAGCCGCTCGATGACGACGACGCGCTTCGGCAATATCGACCCGCGAGGTTTCGTCGAGTTTCTGCACCAGCCTGGCGAGGCCGTGGCGATGGCCTTCTCGGCGGACCCGTGGTCCGGCACGAGCACCGAACGCTTCTCCGGGAGCGCCGTGACCTTCCTCGCCACCGCGACCTTCGTGCGCGCGCGGACCGCGTCGCTGGATTAGGCTTTCTCGTTCTTTTCTCCGTCATGGCCGGGACAAGGCCGGGCATGACGGAGCCGGACGGCGAAGCGCCTGCCTTTTCCTTCAGCGGAAGTGGAAACTCGCGCTGGCGGCACTGTCGCCGATCTATTGCAGCATCCCGAGCGCGTGCATGTAGGTCTCCAGGATCGACTCCTGCTCGCGGCGCTCATCGGTGTCCAACTTTCGCAGCCGCACGATGGTGCGCAGTGCCTTCACGTCGAAGCCATTGCCCTTGGCCTCGGCGTAGACGTCGCGGATGTCGTCGGACGTCGTCTTCTTCTCTTCCTCGAGCCGCTCGATGCGCTCGATGACCGCCTTGAGCTGGTCGCGCGCGAAGGTGGTGGTGGCTTTTTCCGCTTCGAGTTTTTCGGCCGCGGCGCTGGCTGGCATCGACGTCTCCTTGAACCGGGCTGCGGAACCGGCCGCAGCCTTTGAGGAAGTAGCATTCGGAATTGCGCGCGACGCGGTCAAGGCGCGCGACGTGTCATCCACGCTGTCCACACGCGGCAAAACGGAACAAGAAAGAGCTTGCCAGCACTGTCGTCCCAGGCGAGCGCAGCGAGTCTCGGAACCCATCCTTTGAGACGCCGCCTTCGGCTCCTCAGAATGAGACGTAGAGGCACCGCGGCGTACGGGTTCCCCGCGCCGCGGAGACGACAAAGCCTAATGCTGCGGCTTGTTCTTCTCGAAACCGGCCTTCTGCCCGGCCGAGGCTTCCTTCTGGTGCTTCGCGCGCCATTCGTCATAGGGCATGCCGTACACGACCTCGCGGCTCTCGTCTTTGCTCATGGCGAGGCCCTTGGCGTCCGCGGCGTCCTTCATCCAGTTGGAGAGGCAATTGCGGCAGAAGCCGGCGAGATTCATCAGGTCGATGTTCTGCACGTCGGTGCGCGCGCGCAAGTGCTCGACAAGCCGCCGGTAGACGGCGGCTTCGAGCTCGGTGCGGGTCGTGTCGTCGAGTTTGTTCATGGCGGTCGTCCCGGTGGCTGCCCGCAAGATAATTGCTGACCGGGCACCTTGCCATAGGCGGCAAAAGTGGGCCGTATCCCGCCCATGCACGACCCGCGCGTCTTTCTCGATTCGCTGTTTGCAACCGCCGTCGCCGCCGCGCATCCCGCGGCTGTCCTGCCGCGGCTTTTGCCGGAGCCGCCGCAGGGCCGAATCGTGCTGCTGGCCGCGGGCAAGGCCGCCGGCTCGATGGCCGAAGTGGCGGAGACGGTCTATCTCGACGACCGGCGGCTCGCCCCGGAGCGGCTCACCGGTATCGCGGTCGCTCGCCACGGTTACGGCCGGCCGACGCGTACCGTCGAGATGGTGGAGGCCGGGCATCCGATTCCCGACGCGGCCGGATTTGCCGCCGCCGAGCGCGCCCTCGCACTCGCCGACGGGGCCGGCAGCGACGACCTTGTTCTGGTGCTGATGTCGGGCGGCGCCTCGGCCAACTGGATCGCGCCGGCCGCCGGCATCTCGTTCGCCGACAAGCAGGCGGTGACGCGTGCGCTGCTGCGTTCCGGCGCGCATATCGGCGAGATCAATACGGTGCGCAAGCATCTCTCGCGCATTAAAGCGGGGCGCCTGGCGCGCCACGCCTTTCCGGCAAGGCTTGCGACCATCGCCATTTCCGACGTGCCGGGCGACGACCCGGCGGTCATCGGCTCCGGGCCGACAGTGCCCGATCCGTCGACTCTGGCGCAGGCGCGCGCGATCGTCGCCAAATACCGGCTCGACGTGCCGGAGGCGATCACGCGGGCGCTCGCCGATCCGGCGAACGAGACGCCGAAGCCGGGTGACAAAGTGTTCGCGGCCACGACCTTCGCGCTCGCGGCGCGCCCGGCCGATGCGCTTGCCGCCGCCGAGACGGCGGCGAAGGCGGCCGGCTACGATGTCGTTTTCCTGGGCGACCGGGTCGAGGGCGAGGCGCGCGAGGTCGCGGCCGCCCATGCGAGGCTCGCGCGCGAATTGCGCGCGGCGGGCAGGCGCGCCGTCATCATGTCGGGCGGCGAGCTCACCGTCACCATCCGCGGCCAGGGGCGCGGCGGGCCGAACCAGGAATATGCGCTCGCCCTGGCCATCGAGATTGCCGATATCGCCGATATTGCCGCCCTTGCCGGCGACACCGACGGCACCGACGGCGGCGCCGGCGACGCCACCGACCCCGCCGGCGCCATCGTCGATGGCGACACCGTCAGGCGTGCAAAATGCCTCGGTCTCGATCCTGCCGCCTTCCTCGCCGACAACGATTCCACCAGCTTTTTCATGCGGCTGGGCGACCTGCTCCAGCCCGGACCCACCTACACCAACGTGAACGACTTCCGCGCCATCGTCGTTGACACGCCTTAAGCCCCCGCGCGACAACCCCGACCATCGCAACCGACGCCACGTGACCGCATTGGCTTTTCCAGCATCCCGGCGCTTTGCTCGATCGCTCGCCCGCGCCGGTGCGGCTGCCATGGTGTTGTTGCTGGCGGCGGTGTTGCCGGCATGGGCCGATTTCCGGCTCTGTAACAATACCGGTAGCCGGGTCGGGGTCGCGATCGGCTACAAGGATGCCGAAGGCTGGACCACCGAGGGCTGGTGGAACATCTCGCCGCGCTCCTGCGACACCTTGCTGCGCGGCGCCTTGGTGGCGCGCTACTATTACATCTACGCGGTCGATTACGACCGCGGTGGCGAATGGTCCGGCCACGCCTTCATGTGTTCGCGCGACAAGGAGTTCACCATCCGCGGCACCGACAATTGCCTCGCGCGCGGCTACGACCGCACCGGCTTCTTCGAGGTCGACACCGGCGAGCAGCGTTCCTGGACGGTGCAACTCACCGACACGGCGGAACAGGGGCCCGGGCGGACGGTGATGCCGCCGGGCTCGCCGCCGCCATTGGCGCAGCCGCGCGGGATGAGACCGCCGCCGCCACCACCCGGGCCGCCACCAGAGGGCATGAACAAATGAGACGTCTGCGCCGCACCAAGATTGTCGCCACGCTCGGGCCCGCCTCGTCGAGCCCCGAGATGATCGGCAAACTGTTCAACGCCGGCGCCGACGTCTTCCGCATCAATATGAGCCACACGTCGCCGGACCGCATGCGCGAGATCGTCGCCATGATCCGCGGCGTCGAGCGCGACACCGATCGGCCGATCGGCATCCTCGTCGATCTGCAAGGTCCGAAATTACGTCTCGGCACATTCAAGGGCGGCTCGGTCATCGTGAAAAGCGGCGACTCCTTCGTGCTCG
Source organism: Pseudolabrys sp. (assembly GCA_036509755.1). GTDB lineage: Bacteria > Pseudomonadota > Alphaproteobacteria > Rhizobiales > Xanthobacteraceae > Pseudolabrys. The sequence goes on from DATCFB010000349.1 coordinate 4,993, forward strand.
ACTCCGACCCCGCCGAAGGCGATGAGACGCGCGCTTACCTGCCGCATCCTGAGATCTTCGCCGGCGCCGAGCCTGGCCACACCCTGTTGATCGACGACGGCAAGGTGCGGCTCACCGTCACCGCCGCGCAGCCCAAGCGCATGGTCGCGCGCGTCGAGATTGGCGGCAAGCTGTCGGACCGCAAGGGCGTCAGTCTTCCCGACTCGACCATCCCCTTCTCCGCGCTGGCCGAGAAGGACCGCACCGACCTCGAGGCGGCGCTCGATGCCGGCATCGACTGGGTCGCGCTCTCGTTCATCCAGCGGCCGGAAGACATCGCGGAGGCCAAGAAGATCACCCGTGGCCGCGCCGTGGTAATGGCGAAGATCGAGAAGCCGCAGGCCGTCCTCCGCTTGTCCGACATCATCGATCTCGCCGACGCGCTAATGGTGGCGCGCGGCGATCTCGGCGTCGAGATGCCGCTCGAGAAGGTGCCCGGCGTCCAGAAGCAGATGACGCGCATGGGCCGCGCCACTGGCAAGCCGATCGTGGTGGCGACACAGATGCTGGAATCGATGATCTCTTCGCCCGTTCCCACGCGCGCCGAAGTGTCCGATGTCGCCACTGCCATCTTCGAAGGCGCCGATGCGGTGATGCTGTCGGCGGAATCGGCGGCGGGCCAATATCCGATCGAGGCGGTGACGATGATGGACCGCATCGCCCGCGCGGCGGAGAGCGATCCCACCTTTCGCGGCATCCTCGACGCGCAGCGCGCCATGCCGGAGCCGACCGGCGCCGACGCCATCGCCGACGCGGCGCGCCAGATCGCCGACACGCTCGACCTCGCCGCCGTGATCTGCTGGACCTCGTCCGGCTCGACGGCGCTGCGCGTGGCGCGCGAGCGGCCGCGACCGCCGGTGGTCGCGCTGTCGCCGAACATGTCGACGGGACGGCGTCTCGCCGTGGTCTGGGGCGTCCATTGCGTCGTCACCGAGGACGCGCACGACCAGGACGACATGGTCGAGCGAGCCTGCCGCATCGCCTTCAAGGAAGGCTTCGCCAAAGCGGGTCAGCGCGTCATCGTCGTCGCCGGCGTGCCCCTCGGTACGCCCGGCGCCACCAATATGCTGCGCATCGCCTATGTCGGCGCAGATCTTGCGGACGATTGAGGCGAGGGCTCCCCGCGCCCACATGCCTCGACGAACAGGGCATGAAACCGGATTGGGCACCCGGCAGTTGATGCGGGACGTCGTCGCGCACTGAGTGCGCCGGCCACTTCCGCGGCCGCTATTTTGACCCCTAGCGCCGTTAACGCGAAGCGGTACCACACGCGATACGATTTCTTCGAACTACTGGAGAGGCGTACCGGAAAAGGGCCTTCGCAGTGAAAAGCCCCACAAAGGCTTGGCGCCGATGAGCGCGAGCCCGCGCATCAGGTTGTGTCACCTTGCGTGGAAGGCTGCGGCGCCAAGGGCCGCTTATCAGGTCGGTTCGGACACCTGGCGCCACCAATATGCTGCGCATCTCCTATGTCGGCGTGGATCTAACGGGGGATCGAGCCGGGCCCTAACGATGCCTCATGTACAAATCTCAATTCTTGGATTTGCAATTGCGTCAAATTCACGATTTCGCTAGGTTGCGCTCCCAGATAGGAAACTCAGGATGACCATTCGCTCGCGACTGGCCCGAGCCAACAGACGGCTTCGCCACTCCGTCGCCTTTTTCCGCGAGGAGACGTCGCTCGCGGACTTCGTGTGGCGCGGCCACTACTACTCGCCGCTGCCCGCGATCGCCGAGGCGGCCGCCTACGCCGAAGGGCTGTCGATGCGTAGCCCGCGCGAGCCGCTGGCGGGCATCGCACTGAACGGCGAGGCACAAAAGGAGCGTCTCGCTTGGGTGCGCGCCGACGAAACGACTTTCGACTGGCCCGCCGACCCAATCACTGAGCGGCGGTTCTATACAAATCAGGACTTCTTCAACGCCGCCGATGCCCTGACACTCTATTCGCTTATGACGAGGATGCGGCCGCGGCGCATCCTCGAGATCGGCTCCGGATTTTCGTCGGCGCTCATGCTGGACGTGCGCGAAAGGATGTCGAATCTGGATATCGCGCTCACCTTCGTCGAACCTGATCCCGCGAGGCTCAAAAAGCTCTTGCGGCCACAGGAGGGGGCAACGACGGCCATTCATCGGGCGCGCGCGCAGGATTTGCCGATTGACCTGTTCACCGACCTGAGAGCGAACGACATCCTCTTCGTTGATTCGACGCATGTCTCGCGCGCCGGCAGCGACGTCAATTTCATTGTGTTCGAAGTCTTACCTCGCCTGGCACCGGGCGTGCTGGTGCACGTGCACGACGTCTTCTGGCCGTTCGAATATCCGGCCCGCTGGTTCCGTCGGGGCATAGCGTGGAATGAAGCTTACCTGTTGCGCGCATTTCTCACTTGCAACAATGATTACGAAATCTTCTTCTGGGCGCCCTACGCCGCTCGGCTCGATCCCCCGCCGCGAATGGGCATCCGCCTCGAAGACGGGCAGTCGATCTGGATCAGACGGAAAGGGTAGCCGGGGCGGCGACCGCGCCAGCGGGGCGCGCATCAGGCCGGCATCCGCCACTCGTGCGCCAAACGGCCCGCCTCGAAGGTGAGTACGCGCTCGCATACTGCGAGACTCTCGGCACGATGAGCGATGAGCACGATGGCCGGGCGCGGATCGAGCGCGCGCAACCGTGCGACAATCGCCCGTTCGCTCGCGGCGTCGATGGCGCTCGTCGCCTCGTCGAGGATCACGACGCGCGGCTTGCGCAGAATGGCGCGCGCGAGCGCCAGCCGCTGGCGTTCGCCGCCCGACACGAGCGAGCCGCGTTCGCCGACGATCGTTTCAAGGCCGCGCTCCATGCCCCGCACGAGATCGGCGGCACCGGCAAGCTCGAGTGCGCGCCACATCGCCTCCTCGCTCGCCTGCGGGCTCATCCAGGCGAGGTTGCGGCGCACGCTCTCGTGAAACAGGAATGCGTCCTGCACCACATAGGCGATGCGCGCTCGCCAAGCATCGAGCGCGGCGCCTTCGAGCGGCACGCCGCCGTGCGCGATGCTTCCCTCCTGCGGCGTCAGCAATCCCGCCAACAGATCGGCAAAGGTAGTCTTGCCGGCACCGGAGGGACCGGTCACGCCAATGAATTCGCCCGGCGCGATGACGAGATCGAGCCCGGCGACGCCGCGCAACCCGCCCTCGGCGTCGCCATGCCGGTAAGTGACGGAGCGGAATTCGATCGGCCCATCGGACAGCGCGACGGGCGCGGCGGGTGCGTTGGCGCGTGGCAAAGCGTCGAGTTCGTGCTCGAGCGCGCGCATGCTGCCGTAAGCGGGCAACAACCGCGCGAGCATCTGAGCGCCCTGCTGGATCTGCATCGCCGGTCCGCTCATGCGGCCGACGACCACGACCAGCGCGATCAGCGTCGCCGACGACGCCTGGAACATGCCGGAGCCGGCGAGCACCAGGAGCGCGGCCGCCGCGGTGGTCACCACGGTGAATGCCGCGCGTGCGCGCGCCTGGCGCCGCGCGAAGTCGGTCTGCCGCGCCGCGAGCTCGTCGAGCGTGCGGCGGAATTCGGAAAGGAAAGCCGGTTGCAGATTCTGCCCGATGGCGAGCTTGAGACCGCCGAGAAACTGCGACGTGGTCTCGATCAGCGAGAGATTGCCGCGCGTGATGCTCGCGCCGACACCGTAGGCGCGGGGGACGAGCGGCACGAAAATAACGGCGAGAACGGCGAACACGGCAAGGACAGCGAACATGAGAAAGGGTGCAAGCGCCACGAGCAGGATCGCCTGCGCCGCCAGCATCGCCACCGCGACCGCCGCGCGCAGCAGGATGCTCGCGGCCGCGCCGACGCTCTGGATCTCGGCGCCCATCAATTGCGTGACGCGGGCATGGCGCAGGCGCACCAATTGTTGCCACGAGGCGGCCGCGAGCCGTTCGGCCAGCCGCAGCCGCAAGCCCTCCGCGAAGCCGATCTGGAGCCTGGCGACGCGCACATCGCGCACCGCGAAGACGGCCGCCCGCGTCGCGACGACAAGGCTGAACACGCAGACGAGCAGGGTCAGGCGGCCGCTTGCAGTCTCGACGCCGAGCGCCGCGAAGGCCGCCATTGCGGCCCGTTCCAGCCGCCCGGATGGCGTGCCGGCGGCAACGACGACGCCGAGCAAGGGCACGATCAAAGCAAGGCCGACAGCCTCGAGTACGGCGCCGGCCGCGACGAAGGCCGCCGTGATGTAGCCGCTATGGCCGGCATAGCCGGCAATGGCGCGCAGCAACGCCGAAGCCTCCCGGCCGCCGGCGATGCGATCCCGCGCTTTGCCCATGCGCCCGTGCATGTGGGATTGTGGCACCGTCTCGTCTAAGACTGCAATCGGCGGTTGCTACCACTTGGCGTCCGGCCCGCCCGTGCTATGTCCACGTCCCTTCGCCATGGATTCCCCAGACGTGAACTCGACCATGCCGGCCGCCTCCGTTGCCGATCAGTCTCTGTCGCGCGGCCGCGTGCTGATGGCCTTGCTGCTGCTGTGGCTCGCAGGCAATGGATTGCGGTTGACGATCCTGGCGGTGCCGCCGGTCATCCCGCTGATCCACGACCAATTGCATTTATCGGCGACGCAGGTCGGCATCCTGACCGGCCTGCCCTCGATGCTGCTCGCCGCTGCGGCGGTGCCGGGCTCCTTGATCATCGCCAGGCTCGGCGTGCGCTCGGCGCTCATCGTCGGCCTGCTTGCGACCGCGCTTGGTGGGGCGCTGCGCGGTCTTTTCCCGAACATCGGCTGGCTTTATGCAATGACCGTGGCGACCGCGGCGGGCGTCGCCATCATGCAGGTGACGATGCCGTCCGCCGTGCGCGCCTGGGTGCCGCAGCGCATCGCCTTCGCAACCGCCGTCTACACCAACGGCCTCTTGATCGGCGAAGTGCTGCCGGTCGCGTTGACGCTGCCGCTGGTGCTGCCGCTGGTCGGGACTTGGCAGTGGGGCTTCGCGGTCTGGAGCGTGCCCGTCGTCGTCATCGCCGCGCTGGTGATGGCGTTCGCGCCAAGCGGCACGACGGCAACCGCGCCCGTCGGCCGGCGCTGGTGGCCTGACTGGCGCAACCTTCTGATCTGGCGGCTCGGCTTCATGCTCGGCACCGTCAATGCGATCTATTTCGCGACCAACGCCTTCATCCCCGACTATCTGCGGGCGCACGGCCAGGGCGAATGGATCAGCGCGGCGCTGACCGGCCTTAATGCCGGACAGTTGCCCGCCTCGGCCCTGCTGCTCGCATTCGCGAGTCGGCTGCAGTTGAAAGCCTGGCCGATCATCACCGTCGGCGTCCTCTGCGTCATCGGCACGGCGGGAGTCGTGTTCGGCAACGGGCCGATTGTCGTCGCGGCGGCGAGCCTCGAAGGGTTTGCGGCTGCCAGCATTCTCATCCTGGTGCTGGCGCTGCCGCCGCTGCTGAGCCCGCCCGACGACGTGCACCGGGTCACGGCCGCGATGTTCACGATCAGCTATACTTGCGCGGTCATCATCCCGGTGATCAGCGGCGCGCTGTGGGACCTGAGCGGCATTCCGGCACTGGCCTTCGCACCGATCGGCGCCTCCGGCCTGCTGCTCACTTTGCTGGCGCCGGCCATCAACCACGTACGGCCCGCGGAGGCTTGAACGATGCGTCCGATCCCCGTCGGTGCGAAGGGCACCTACACTTTGCGCGTCCTGCCCGCGCATCTCGCCAATCAATTCAAGGACGCCATCCTGCCGCAGGTATTTGCGACGCCGATGATGGTGACGATCATGGAGAACGCCGCGCTCAACGCCATCCGCGACTATCTCGAGCCGGGCGAGAGCGCCGTCGGCACCATCGTCAATGTACGCCATCTCGCCGCGACGCCGGTCGGGCATCAGGTGACGGCAACGGCGGTCGTGACCAAAGTCGATGGCCGCCGCATCGAGTTCGATGTCAGCGCGCGGGACGAAATCGAGGAGATCGGCGTCGGCACGCACGAGCGCGTACTCGTCGACATGGCGCGGCTCGACAAGAAACTGGCGGCGAAAAAGCGCCCGTAATCCTCAACGCCAGACGGTCATGACAACACGACACCAGGGAGACACTCCGAGATGCCAGAAGCATCCGTGCGCGGCGTTAACATCAATTACGACGTCATCGGCGCCGCAGGCTCCTTCATCGCGCTGACACCCGGCAGCCGCCGCTCTTATGCCGAGCTGGCCGATCTCGCCAAGGCGATCGCCGCGCGCGGCTACCGCGTTCTGCTGCACGACCGGCGCAATTGCGGCGCGTCGGACGTCGCCTTCGACGGGTCCGCGTCCGAGCACGAAGTCTGGGCCGACGATCTCTATGAGCTCGGCCGGCAACTCAGCGCAACGCCGATGTATGTCGGCGGCTCGTCAGCCGGCGCGCGGCTGGCGATCCTGTACGCGATCCGCCACCCGGACGGACTGCGCGGCCTTCTGTTGTGGCGGGTCACCGGCGGCCAGGAAGCGGTCGACCGCCTCGCGCAGAACTATTACGGCCAGTACATCGCCCTCGCCCGCACCGGCGGCATGCAGGCCATCTGCGACAGCGAGCATTTCGCCGAATCCATCGCCGCACGCCCGTCCAATCGCCAGCGGCTGCTCGAGACCAAGGTCGGCGATTTCATCGCGGTCATGTCGGCCTGGCGCGAGCGATTTCTGGAATCCGCGACGCTGCCGATCGTCGGCGCGAGCGAGGCGGACCTGAACGGCATCACGGCACCCGCCTGCCTCATCGCCGGGAACGACGTCATTCACACGCCGGTGACGGCGCGCAAGGCGGCGCGGCTGCTGCCGAACAGCGAGCTGCACGACGATGTTGTGGAGAAACGAGCCGACGACAATCTGCGCAAAGATTGGGATCGTAAGGAATGGCGCGACGCCGAGCCGCGGATCGCCGCGATCTTCGCCGATTTCCTGAACCGCGCCGAACGCGCGCGCGCGGCCTGAGGCCGCCGAACGCCATCGAAGAAGGAAAGCTTCATGAGCCTGCAAATCCGCCGGGTCGTCACCGGCCACACCGAGAACGGCCGCGCCAAGGTCGAGATCGACGAAGTCGCAACGAACGTCATCTCCAACCGCGCCGGCGCCTCGTCCTGCGTGGTCTGGTCGACCAAAGGCTTTCCGGTCGACAATGACGGCTTCGCCGATCCGACCAAGGCGTCGTTCAAGACCACGGTCGACAACGGCACGGTGTTCCGGATCGTGCGCTATGAGCCGGGCGTGACGCCGCGCAATCACCGCACCGATTCGATCGATTACGCGGTGGTGATGTCCGGCGCCATCGAGATGGAACTCGACGACGGCGTAGTCGTGACGCTCAAGGCCGGCGACGTGCTGGTGCAGCGCGGCACCATTCACAACTGGGTCAATCGCGGCCCCGAAGTCTGCGTCATCGCCTTCGTGCTGGTGAGCGCGAAACCGGTGACGGCGAACGGCAAGCCGCTCAACGCTGAAGGCTGAGCCGGGCCGGTTTACTGCGGCTCGATGCCGGCCGCCTTCACCGCGTCTGCCGTTTCCTTGACCTTCTTGCGGAAAAAGGCCTGTGTCTCGGCGGCAGTGCGCTTATCGGGCATGTAGCCGTCGCGCTGCATAATCTTGGCCACCGCCGGCTCGAGCAGCGCCGCATGGATGGCGGCGTTGAGCTTGTCGACGACGGCGTCCGGCGTCTTGCCGGGCGCAAAGAACATGCCCCACGAGCCCTCGACGAAGCCCGGCAGGTACTGCTTCATCAGGGGCACGTCGGGAAAGGCCGGGAACGGCTTCGACCCGGTGAAGGCGAGCGCACGGACGCGCCCGTCCTTCAAGAGTCCCATCACCGACGGCGGCGTCACGAACATCATCTGCACGCTGCCGCTCAGCAGGCCGTTTATCACCTCGGACGCGCCCTTATAGGGGATGTGCTGCATCGTGATGCCGGCCTTGCGCGCGAACAGTTCGGCGCGCAGATGCAGCTCGTTGCCGACGCCGGGCGAGCCGTACAGCACGCGGTTCTTCTTGGCGTAGTCGATGAACTCCGGCACCGATTTGATCGGCGACTTGGCGTCCACCAGCATGAAGATGCCATCGAGCTCGCCGATCGTGGCGATTGGCTTGAGGTCGGTCAGCACGTCGTAGCCGAGATGCTTGTAGATGTAAGGCGTCGGCGTGATCGATGACGACGAGAACAGCAGCGTGTAGCCGTCCGGCGCCGCCGTGGCCACGCCGCGGGCGGCAATGGTGCCGTTGGCGCCGGTGCGGTTCTCGACGACGAAGGATTGATGCAGACTCTCGGCGAGCTGGTGCGCGACCGTGCGCGCCTGAATGTCGGGGCCGCTGCCCGCCGCATAGCCGACCAGCACGCGCACCGGACGATCCGGATATTGCTGCGCCTGTGCCGCCGACATTGCGGCAAGGCCAAGGATCGCCGCACCGATCAGCCGAAACATGAGCTTTCCTCCTGCCAAATCTTTTCGCGCTATTGCAGCGGCCTGCGCACGGCGACGCTCAACGCCTATCATCACCAACCGGAGCCGCCTGACAATCGCGCGCGACGCATGGCGGGGCCGCGCGGCGCAAACAAAATCCGGCCGCCAGCCGTCAGGCCGGCGGCCGGTTTCATGTCGCCACGCGACTCAGCGCGGCGGGATGTGGATCAGGTCGGCAAGCTGCTCTTTGGTCAGCGGCTTGGCGGTGAACTTCAGGTCGACGGCGTCCTTCACGATCTGGTCGAGACCGACGATCTTGTCCGGATCGATCGCCGGCCATTTGAAGAAATCGTCGCGCGTGCGCTTGGCCTTGGCGACGGTGATCTTCAGCCAATCGGAGTAGATCTGGAGCGCCTTCGGATCGTGGTACATGAAGTCGATCGTCTCGCGGTACGCCTTCATGTAGCGATTGACGACATCCTGATGGCTCTTGAGGTAATTGGCGTTGGCAATGTTGAGGCGCACGGTCTGACCATTGAACGCGGCGGCATCGTTGCCGGTCGCGATCATGCGGATGTCGCCCTTGTCGAGCTGGTCGAGTCCGAACGGCGGGGCCGCCCAGCCGATATCGACCTGATTGGTCATCACCGCCGTAATGTTGGCGGCGGGACCGCCCATCGCCACGGGCTTGGCCTTGTCGAGCTTGTATTGCTGAATGAAGGCGAGAACGACGCCGTTGGTCGACGAGCCATGGGTCGAATAGGCGATGGTGTGGCCGTTGGCGTCCTTGATCGACTTGATCGGCGAATCTTTCTTCACATACCAGTAAAGATCGCCCGCCCCGGTCGTCTCGGCGCTGATCACGCGCACCGGTGCCCCCTTGGCATAGGCCGCGAGCACGCCCATGACGCCGGCGGAGCAGCCGATATCCACGCTGCCCGAAATCACCGCCTGCTGCGTCTCGCCGGAGCCGTTGGTGTAGACTATCTCCAGGTTGAGACCCTGTTTCTTGAAGATGCCGGCGCGCTGGCCGATCTCGGACACCGAGGTGTCCCAGTTGCCCCGCTGACCGATGGCGAGCTTGACCGTGTCCTCGGCCGAAGCGGTCTGCGCCGCACCGATCAGCGCCGCCAAAGCGAGCGCCGAAATGAGTCTGCTAGGTTTCAAAATACCCTCCCGGTTCGTGCTTTTTTTTCGAAGTTGAACGGTCGTTGCAGCGGCCTCATTCGGCCGCCGTGATCTGCGCCTCCTGCGCCGTGCTTTGGCTGCCGCCGCCGAGACTACGCCAGTTTACGGTCTTCGGCACCACACCCTCAAAGGAGCTGATGGTGGCATGCGCAACGTGCGGTTCGTATGTGCCGATGGCCTTGCCGCTGTCGCGCATCGTGCGCGCCGCATCCAGCATCAGGCGGCGGAAGGCGGCGACCGCCACGTCGCTGGCGCCGAGGCGCTCCTGCGAGCGGTCGGTGATCGGGCCCATGCCCTCCCACATCGCGATGTCCTGATTGGGGATGCCGGCGATGCCGGTGAAATTGCCCGCTTTCATCTGCGCGCGGTCCTGCTGGTAGAGGTTGGCGGCGTTGCGCACGCCGTCGAACTCGGCATCGACGTCGATGCCCCATTGCAGCACGTTGAACTTGCGCCACGTGTCGGCATCGACGCCGGACTTGTCGGCGCCGTTCCAGGCGATGAAATAGAAGATCGTGTTCTCGTCATCCTCCGGGGTCAGCAAAGTGGCGACGTTGTGCACGTTGTTCGGCGGGATCAGCGCAGTATAGGGCGCGATATAGACCGTGGTACGGATGTAGTCGTGCGTCGCCTCGTTCTTGATCGGGCGGCGGATCGCGGCATAGCGGAAGCCGTAGCCGGTGCGCTCGATCTGGAAGCGCGGCGCCTTGTCGGTCGAGGGGCGAAGCCAGTTGACGTCGGTCGCTTTCGCGCCATCGACCGGCGCCGGCACCATGTCGGAGGAATGCAGGCTCGATGAATGCGCCGAATCGATCTGGCCTTCGAGGATCTGCGCCCAGTTGCACTTGACGCGCACCTTGGTGGCGCTGACACGCACGTCCGGCGTCGGCGCAAAGGCCGGCGGCTCGAACTCGCGCATCTCTTCGATCGGCCCGAGATAGGTCCACACGAAGCCGCCCCACTCGCGCGCCGGGTAGGCTTTCTGCTTGATGCGGTCAGGCACGCTCGAGCCCGGCGGCTCGGAGGCCATGTCGAGAATGTTGCCGTCGACGTCGAATTTCCAGCCGTGATAGAGGCAGCGCAGGCCGCATTCCTCGTTGCGCGCGAAAACGAGCGACGCGCGGCGGTGCGCGCAAAATTCGTCGAGCACGCCGAGGCGGCCCTTGCTGTCGCGGAAGACGACGAGATTTTCGCCCAGCAGCCGCACGCGCAGCGGCGCGCCGTCGGGCTCGGCCACCTCCTCGGTGAGGCAGGCGGCGATCCAGTGGCGGCGCATGATCTGGCCCATGGGCGCGTCGCCCACGACGCGGCACAGGAGGTCGTTTTCCTCGGGCGTCATCGTTTCCGTCCTCGCCTGCCGCGACTATTGTATTTGTGCCGCCGCGGCTTTTATCTTAGATATCTAAGTTGAGGCTAACGGACGCAGGCTTGCTTGTCGAGCCGGAAGGAAGTCCTTGGATCAGGCGGCCCCCCGCACGTTGCGCCTTGGCGTCGCCGGTCTCGGCCGCGCCTTCAGCGTCATGCTGCCGACCTTCCAGCGCGACGTGCGCGTGCGCCTCATCGCGGCCGCCGATCCGCGCGTCGAGGCGCGGGCTCAGTTCGAACGCGACTTTGGCGGCAAGGCTTATGCGAGCGTCGAGGACCTGTGCGCCGATGCCGATATCGACGCGGTCTATGTCGCGACGCCGCACCAGCACCACGCCGCGCACGCCAAGCTCGCTGCGGCGCGGGGCAAGCACCTCCTGATCGAGAAACCGATCGCGCTCACGCTCGCCGACGCGCAAGCGATCACGCAAGCCGCGCACGCGGCCGGCGTCTCTGTCGTCGTCGGCCACAGCCATTCCTTCGACGCGCCGATCCTGCGCACGCGCGCGCTGATCGACAGCGGCGCCTATGGCGCGGTGCGCATGATCAGCGCGCTCAACTACACCGATTTCCTTTACCGTCCGCGGCGGCCTGAAGAGCTCGACACGGCGCAAGGCGGCGGCGCGCTCTTCAACCAGGCGCCGCATCAGGTCGACATCGTGCGCCTGCTCGGCGGCGGACGCGTGACAAGCCTGCGCGCCCAGACGGGCGCCTGGGACCGCGCGCGGCCGACCGAAGGCGCCTATTCGGCGCTTATGACCTTCGAGAGCGGCGCCTTCGCGGCGCTGACCTACAGCGGCTATGGCCATTTCGACTCCGACGAATTCCAGGGCTGGATCGGCGAGATGGGGCAGGCCAAGCCAGCGCAGGCGAGGCCGCAGCGGCCCCGTTTCGCCGATGCGACGGAAGAAGCCGCGTACAAGGCGTCGCGGAATTACGGCGGCAGCAACTGGACGCCTCCTGCCCCGCAGGAACTTGCGCACCAGCATTTCGGCACGCTCATCGTCAGCTGCGAGCGCGCCGACCTGCGGCCATTGCCGAACGGCGTCGTCATCTACGACGACAACGGCACGAGGCTCGATGCGCTGCCGCTGCCGGCCGTGCCGCGCGCCGAGGTGATCGACGAACTCTACGGAGCCGTCGTGGACGGCCGGCCGCCGCTGCACGACGGCGCCTGGGCGACGGCGACGCTGGAAGTATGCCTCGCCATGCTCGCCTCGGCCCGCGACGGCAAGGAGATCGCGCTCGCGCACCAGGTGGCAGTACCATGAGCGTGCCGACGCGCGCCGAGGCGCGCACAATCCTCAAGCACTGGCGCGAAGCCGTGCCCGAGGACCGCCTCGCCCATCTCGTCAAGGACGCGGCGCGGGCGCTGGTGCGCTCGCTCAGCGTGCGTCTCGCCGATCACCGGGTGTCGTTCGGCCACTGGTCGTTCCTGCGCATCCTGTGGGAGGGCGACGGCATCACCCAGCGCGCGCTCAGCGAACATGCGGGCGTCATGGAGCCGACCACCTTCACCGCGCTGAAAGCGGTGGAGCGGCTCGGCTATATCGAGCGTCGGCAGGTCGGAGGCGATCGCAAAAAGGTCTACGTCTTCCTGACGCCGAAAGGCCGCGCGCTGAAGGACAAGCTCGTCCCCATCGCCGAGGACGTGAACCGCATCGCCGTCGACAATGTGCCGCCGGAGCACATTGCCATTACGCGCTCGGTGCTGCTGGCGGTCATCGAGAACATGGCGCGCGACGAGGAGCGAGTGGACCGGCCGATGCCGTCGACGCGAGCGATGGCCCGCATGGTCGAGGCGGCGGGGCGGCGGCGCAAGCGCGCGGACTGACCTCAGCGCGCCGAACCAGTTGATCGCGTTCGCGTTCAGAAAGCAGGTAGACAGACGCAGAAAGGCGGCGCGACATGATCCGCAAGCTTCCCTCCGGCGGTTATCGTCTCTATTCGCGCAAGAAAAACCCAAAGACCGGGAAGCGCCGAAATCTCGGCACCTTCCGCACAAGGGCGCCGAAAAACACGAGCACGAAATTCAGCATTTCAAGCGGCACTGAGAAACCTAAGCGCCTGAATTCCTCGCCGCGGAAAGGCGCAACTAAGCCTGCCGCAACAGCCACTGCGCCAGCGCCTCGAGACCGACGAAGGCCGGGTCGCGGTGCATGACGACATAGACCGGGATCGGCTCGACATAGGCGCGCATGCGGCCCTTGCTTTCGAAGCGCGTGCGGAAGGCGGATCGGACGAGGCCCTCGGACAGGCGGGGCACGATGCCGCCGGCAATATAGACGCCGCCGCGCGCGCCGAAGGTCAAAGCGAGATTGCCGGCGACGTCCCCGAGCATTGTGCAGAACATATCGAGCGCTGCGCGGCTAATCGGGCATTCGCCGGTGAAGGCCGCATTGCTGATCTCGGCCGCGCCGCGCGCCGGCACACTGGCGCCGTCGAGGGCGGCGATGGCTTGATAGAGGTTCTCAAGGCCCGGCCCCGACAATGCGCGCTCAGCGGAGACGTGACCGAAGCGTTGCCGCAAATGAGCGATGACGGCGTCCTCGCGCGGCGAGCCGCCGGCCAGCGTGACATGGCCGCCCTCGCTGGTCAGCACCAGGCCCCCGCCCTGCGGCAGATAGGCGGCGACGCCGAGGCCGGTGCCGGCGCCGAGCACGGCGATGGGCGCGTCCACGACCGGGTCGCCACCGCCGATGCGGTGGACGTCCTCGCCGGAAAAATGCGGCAGCCCCCAGGCGATGGCCTCGAAATCATTGATCAGCCGCACGCTGGTGAAGCCGAACGCGCCGAGCAGTTCGGCGGCATCGACGACCCATGGATTATTGGTGAGGGCGCAACGGTCGCCCGCGACGACGCCCGCCACCGCCAGCACCGCCGACTCGATGCGGCCCGGCGTGCGATCGAGGTAGGCGGCGAGCGCATCCGCAAAGAGCGCGTGGCCGGCTGCCGGAATATGCGTGACGGGCCCCAATTCCGTTCCGCTCAGTACGGCGAAACGCGCATTGGTTCCGCCGATGTCGGCCAACAAAACGCGTTTGCCGCCGCCGCGATCAGACATTCATGGCCTCGTGCGCATCGCCTCGATCGGCGCGCGATAGCAGCCAATCGGCCCGTTGGGAATACAGCCGATGAAACGCCGACGGCGTCTCGCGCTCCGGCGGCAGCCGCACGCACCGCATTCAGCCGGCTCCTGCCAAGCTCAGACTTTGCTTTTGCCGATATTCTTACGCGCGATCGCCGCGAGCAGAAGGCCGAAGCCGATGAGCCGCAGGATGTAGACCCAGGTCTTGTCATCCTGAAGGAAGTCGAACGTGACGGACAGGCTCTGTCCGGCGGCGAACAGGAGGAACGAAATCCCGAAGATCGCGAAGAGGGAATCTCCGGTGCGCTTCCAGAAGCCGAAAAAGAACAGCGCCGCCACCAGAAATCCAGCTGTAATCATTCCCGAGAGGAAGGTCGCCATCAATCGATCTCCCAGACGAAGCCGTAGATCAGGATTGCAACTGCCACCAACGTCGTCGTGAGCCGCAAAATCTGCAGGTCGACGTTGGGCAACAGCACCAGGTCGACGACGACAAGGAAACTGTTGACCGCGAGCAGAACGAAACAGGCCGCCGTCCAGAGCAGCAGGGTTGCCCTGGTCCGGAAATAACTCCGCACCAGGAGCCCTCCGCATCCTGCGCTCGTGGCGAAGCACAAGCAGTAGACGACCGTTGCGATCGGGTTACTCATCTTTGATCCTGAAAGCGTCCGACAGGATTTGCAGCTTGCTGTTCGGAGAATTGACGATCTGACGCATGACGAGGGCGGGCTTGAGC
>DATCFB010000350.1:0-3196 GCA_036509755.1 Pseudolabrys sp.
ATGCCGGCGAAGGTCATCGCCGTGCCGGGGATATAGCCGCGCGGATTGGTCAGGAACTTGTTCAGCTCGTCGTACGTCCACGTGCCGCCCTTTTGCTTCATCGCGGACGTGAAGTTGAAGCCTCCACGATCCTTGCCGCGCTCGTCCTCGACGATGTTGTAGAGATTCGGGCCCACGCGGTTCGGGCCGCCCTTCTCGAAGGTGTGGCAGGCCTGACACTGCCGAGCCGTCGACTTGCCCTTGTCGACATTGGCCGAAGCGAGCAGCACGCCGATCGGCTTCGCGGGCGCCTTGGCCTCGGCCTTGCTGCCCTCGTTCACGGTCTTCACGGCGATCACGTAGCCGGGCTTGGCGGGCTTGTGCTCGGCGAACAAGGCGCCGGAGCCGATGTTCAGCGCAAGCAGGATGAGACAGGTGCCGAGCACGGCGCCAAGGACTTTATTGAGCTCGAAGGAATTCATTGGAAATCGGGCTCCCGGAAGCGGGGCGATCGCTGCATTGGACGGAGGCCACCGTGGGTCAGGCGGCGGCGGACAGATACCGGTTTGCCTGACGTCTGGCAACCCGTATAAGCGCCCGGTCCACCTCCCGATTGTCCGCTTTTTTGAGCCGGTAACCCGGCCCCCGCGATGTCCAAGACCATCGTCCTCATCCCGGCCCGCATGGCCTCGACCCGGCTGCCGGGCAAGCCGCTCGCGGACATCCATGGTGAGCCGATGATCGTGCACGTCTGGCGCCGCGGCATAGAGGCGCAGGTCGGTGAGGTGGTGGTGGCGACCGACTCCGAAGCCGTCGCCGCCGCCGTCGAGAAAGCGGGCGGACGCGCGATCATGACGCGCAGCGATCACCCCTCGGGCTCGGACCGCATCTTCGAGGCGCTGGAGGCACTCGACCCGGAGCAGCGCATCGACATCGTCGTCAACGTACAGGGCGACCTGCCGACCGTACCGCCGGCGGACATCCATGCCGCGCGCGAGTTGCTCAAGGATCCCGCGGTCGACATCGCGACCCTCGCGGCGGTGATCCGGGATCCGCACGAATTGACCAATCCGAGCGTCGTCAAAGCCCACGGGCAGCCTGCGGCGCCCGGCCGCTTCAGGGCGACAGGCTTCACCCGGGCGGACGCCAAAGGCGCCGGGCCGCATTATCATCACATCGGCCTCTACGCGTATCGCCGCGCGGCCCTCGGGCGCTTCGTCAAGCTGCCGCCCTCGGCGAACGAGCAACGCGAGCGCCTCGAGCAGTTGCGCGCGTTCGACGCCGGCATGCGCATCGATTTTGCGGTCGTCGACAGCGTTCCTCTCGGCGTCGATACGCCGGAGGATCTGGAGAAGGCACGGGCAATGCTCGCCCGTTGACTTGGGGTTCAGCGTCTGCGTACGGACTTGTCGTTGCGTTTGGGGGAATGCGTATGGCCAAGAAGAAGATCATCTTCCAGGGCGAGATCGGGGCGAATTCCCACATCGCCTGCCGGGAAGCCTATCCGGGCTACGAGCCGATCCCCTGCCCGACTTTCGAGGACTGCTTCTCCGCGCTCACGGCCGGCGACGTCGACCTCGGCATGATCCCGATCGAGAACTCGGTCGCTGGGCGCGTCACCGACATCCATCACTTGATGCCGACGGCGAAGCTGCACATCATCGCCGAGTGGTTCCTGCCGATCCGCAACCAGCTTATGGCGCCGAAGGGCGCGACGCTGAAAACGATCAAGACGGTGCAGAGCCATGTGATGGCGCTGGGGCAATGCCGCAAGGCCATCCGCGAACTCAAGCTCAAGCCTGTCGTCGCCGCTGACACGGCCGGCTCGGCGCGCGAAGTGGCCGAGTTGAAGGACGTCACGCGCTCGGCAATCGCTTCGCGGCTCGCGGCCGAAATTTATGGCCTCGACATCCTGAAGGAGAACGTCGAGGACGAGGCCAATTCGACGACGCGCTTCATCGTACTGTCACGCGAAAAGAACTGGGCCAAGCCCGGCAACGGCAAGACGATCACGACGTTCGTGTTCCGGGTGCGCAACGTACCGGCCGCGCTCTACAAGGGGCTCGGCGGCTTCGCCACCAATGGCGTCAACATGACGAAACTCGAAAGTTACATGATCGGCGGCAACTTCTTCGCCACCCAGTTCTACGCCGACGTCGAGGGCCATCCGGACGACCGCTCGCTGGTGTTCGCGCTGGAGGAATTGAACTTCTTTTCCAAGGAGTTCGACATCCTCGGCGTCTATCCGGCGCACGCCTATCGCGATACGTTCAGGGAAGAGAAGGACTGAGCGGCCGCGCGCGCCACTTCGTCATGCCCGGGCTTGTCCGGAGCATCCACGTCTTCCAGAATGACCAAAATCTTCGGTGGCCGGGACGTAAAGGCGTTCACACCCGTCGTCGCACGGCCATGATGAATTTGACTGGGGGAGCATCTTGGCCGAACCAAATACCAAAGTCGCCCTCGTCACCGGCGCGGCGCGCGGCATCGGGCTTGCCACCGTCAAACGGTTCCTCGCCGACGACTGGCGCGTAGCGATCCTCGACATCGACGGTGACAATCTCGCCCGCAGCTTCGCGGCGCTCGGCAGAGCCGACACGACGATGGCGATCACCTGCGACGTCGCCGATCCGGCCGGAGTCGCGCGCACGGTGGCGTCGGTCGGCGAGCGGTTCGGCCGGCTCGACGCGCTGGTCAACAATGCCGGTATCGCGATCTTCAAACCGATCCTCGAGGTCACCTATGAGGATTGGCAACGTGTCCTCGCGGTGAACCTCACCGGCCCGTTCTTGTGCACGCAGGCCGCCGCGCCGATGATGCGCGACACCGGCGGCGGCGCCATCGTAAACATCACGTCGATTTCGGGGCTGCGCGCCTCGACGCTGCGGACCGCCTACGGCACCAGCAAGGCCGGCCTCGCGCACCTGACCAAGCAGCAGGCGGCGGAGTTCGCGGCGATCGGCATCCGCGTCAATGCCGTGGCGCCGGGGCCGGTCGATACGGCGATGGCGAAGGCCGTGCACACGCCCGAGATCCGCAAGGACTATCACGACCATATGCCGCTCAACCGCTATGGCTTTGAGGAAGAGCTGGCCGAAGCAATCTATTTCTTGTGCAGCGATCGGGCGAGCTACATCACCGGGCAGGTGCTGTGCGTCGATGGCGGCTTCGATTCCACCGGCATCGGCCTGCCGACCTTGCGCGCCGAGATGCGCAA
>DATCFB010000351.1:0-4203 GCA_036509755.1 Pseudolabrys sp.
CGCTGCACCGGCGACCTCACCGAAAAACGTGACGCCGGTATCGCTTCAGGGCCGCAACGCCTGTGACGTGTCCGCCTGCGCGCGCGCCTACCACTCCTTCCGCGAATCCGATTGCACCTATCAGCCTTATTCCGGCCCACGGCAGGTCTGCGTCGGTCCGCCGGGCGCAAACGAGGCGTCGCGCTCACACCCGGAACGCGCCGCCCGGCGTGAGGTCGATCGGCGTGACAACGTCGATCAGCGCGACGTCGATCGGCGCGACGACGCGCGCGTTACCGAGGGCCGCGGCCAAGGATCGGACGACGCCGATGCCGACGAGGCGGCTCCGCGCCGCTACCATCGCGACTTCACTGCCGACGGTGAGGATGACCGCATTATGGTTGTCCCGGCAGATGAAGGCCGCGGCGATGCCGTCGACGCCGCCCCCGACGAAGACGACGACGATCAGTAAATCACCACGCTGCGGATCGACTTGCCTTCGTGCATCAGGTCGAAGGCGTCGTTGATCTTGTCGAGCGGCATGGTGTGGGTGATCAGGTCGTCGATGTTGATCTTCTTGTCCATGTACCAATCGACGATCTTCGGCACATCGGTGCGGCCGCGCGCCCCGCCGAAAGCGGTACCCTTCCACACGCGCCCGGTAACGAGCTGGAACGGCCGGGTTGCGATTTCCTGACCAGATCCGGCGACGCCGATGATGATCGATTCGCCCCAGCCGCGGTGACAGCACTCCAGCGCCTGCCGCATCGTGTTGACGTTGCCGATGCACTCGAAGGAGAAATCGGCGCCGCCGCCCGTGACGTCGACGATGGCCTGCACGACCTTGTCGCGGCCGACGTCGTCAGGATTGATGAAATGCGTCATGCCGAATTTCTCGGCCATGGCGCGCTTTCCCGGATTGAGATCGACGCCGATGATCTTGTCGGCGCCTACCATCCTTGCGCCTTGGATGACGTTCAGCCCGATGCCGCCGAGCCCGAACACGACGACATTCGCGCCCGGCCACACTTTGGCGGTGTAGATCACCGCGCCGATGCCGGTGGTGACGCCGCAGCCGATGTAGCAGATCTTGTCGAACGGCGCGTCTTCGCGGACTTTCGCCAATGCGATCTCCGGCAGCACGGTGAAATTCGCGAAGGTCGAGCAACCCATATAGTGAAACACGGCATCGCCGTCGCACCTGAAACGAGACGTGCCGTCGGGCATCAGGCCCTTGCCCTGCGTTGCGCGGATCGACGTGCACAGGTTCGAGCGCCGCGACAGGCAGGTTTTGCACTGTCGGCATTCCGGCGTGTAGAGCGGGATGACGTGGTCGCCCACTTTAAGTGACGTCACGCCGGCGCCGATCTCGCGCACGATGCCCGCACCCTCGTGGCCGAGAATGGCCGGGAAGATGCCCTCCGGGTCCGCGCCCGACAGCGTGAAGGCGTCGGTGTGGCAGACGCCGGTCGCCATCACCTCGACCAGCACTTCACCGGCTTTCGGTCCCTCGATGTCGATGGTCTCGATGGTGAGCGGTTCGCCGGCTTTCCAGGCAACCGCGGCGCGGGTTTTCATGGGCCTCGTTCCTTCGCATCTTCGCTGGTCTGACGTGCTGGACAGGCTACATACAATGAATGACGCTGGCGCGCGCCAGCATTTTTTGAGTCGATCGATGCTCGTAAAAGTTCTCCGGACCGCGGCCTTGGCCGCCATCGTGCTGCTTCCGCCCGCAGCCGTTGCGGCGCCTCGGCACACCTTTGTCATCGCTCATGTCTCAGCCAAGCACGGCTGGCAGAACATGCGGCTGAGGTTGGGCGGCAGAGGCATTCTCCGCTTCAAGGCGCGCGGGACCTGGGTGTTCAACCCGTCACAGCCACCGGTGAGCGGCGATGGCGCCGCCAATCTATCCACCGCCGGGAGAGCGGATTACACGTTCAGCGGTTCGGCGGGACGTGAGGGACAGCTCATCGGCAGGATCGGCGATGCCGCACCCTTTATCGCCGGCGCCGACGGCATGCATAAGGTCCGGCCGAACGAAATCGGCCGGCTTAAGCTGATGATCAATGATGACTATAGTGGTGCCGTCGGCAAGGGCCTCACGGACAATCGGGGGCATCTGCGCGTGCACATCGGTTATGAGCGGCGATGATTTGCGGGCAGGTCTCTCCTAGGGCTGCCACGCCTCTTCTTTTTCCTGCTCCGACTTCACGTCGCTGCCGCCGCCGGCCGCGGTGATGATCTTGAACAATTCGCGCAACACGTCGGTGACGCCCTGGCCGGATGCGGACGACAGCAGCACCGGCGTTTTCTTTGCGGCCTTCTTCAGTCGCGCCGATTGCGTCTTGATCGCCTCCGGTGTCATCGAGTCCGTCTTGGAGAGTGCGACGATCTCCGGCTTGTCCTCGAGCCCGTGGCCATAGGCTTCGAGCTCGCCGCGGATCACCTTGTAAGCGGCCGCCGGATCTTCGCTGGTGCCGTCGATGAGATGCAGAAGCACGCGGCAGCGTTCGGTGTGGCCGAGGAAGCGGTCGCCGAGGCCGACGCCCTCGTGCGCGCCTTCGATCAGGCCGGGCAAATCGGCAAGGACGAATTCGCGATCGTCGACGCGGACCACGCCGAGTTGGGGATGCAATGTCGTGAACGGATAATCGGCGATCTTCGGCTTGGCCGCGCTGACGCGCGCCAGGAAGGTGGACTTGCCGGCATTGGGCAGCCCGATAAGGCCGGCATCGGCGATCAGCTTCAGCCGCAACCGGATGGTGAGTTCCTCGGCCGGCTGGCCGGAATTGGCGCGGCGCGGCGAGCGGTTGGTCGACGATTTGAAATAAGCATTGCCGAAGCCGCCATGGCCGCCTTTGGCAATGGTGATGCGCTGGCCGATGGTGGTCAGGTCGGCGATCAGCGTCTCGCCGTCTTCCTCGTAGACCTCTGTGCCGACCGGCACCTTGAGCACGGCATCCTTGCCGTTGGCGCCGTGGCGGTCCTTGCCCATGCCGTTGCCACCGCGCTCGGCCTTGAAATGCTGCTGGTAGCGGTAGTCGATCAGGGTGTTGAGGCCGTTGACCGCCTCGACGATGACGTCCCCGCCCTTGCCGCCGTCGCCCCCATTGGGCCCGCCGAACTCGATGAATTTCTCGCGCCGGAACGACACGCAGCCGTTCCCGCCCGCGCCGGACAGAATGTAGACCTTGGCCTCGTCGAGGAATTTCATTTAACCGGCTTTCGCTTTCGAACGCTTCACTGGGACAGCCCGCGGCGTCACCGCACGCTCCAATGCATGCCGGATAAATCGCTGGTAGGGCACCCCTTCGCGCTTGGCATGCGCGCGGACAGATTCCAGCAGCGCCCCCGAGATGCGCAGGTTGATGCTCTTCTCCTTCGGCTTGATCTCGAAATGAACCGGTTTGAATTGCGAAAAATCAAGGTCAGAAAGGTCCTGTTCGAGAAAAGCTTCGGCTTCTTCGTCAGTCTTGAAGACAGGGACCTTGCGGAGTTTAGGATGCTTCCGCTTCATAGCCTTCGATCTCCTCTCTATGCATGTAGCGTGCGCTAACCGGTCGAATGAGGCGCTGACCATCCTTCACCCGCAGCGTGAAGACGACGAAGAGAGGCCGGCCTCGTTCGTTGCGGCCGACCGCCAGGAAACGCTCTTCCATCGCCCGGTGTTTCAAGTCGGGCGCGACACGCGGCGTGCCGCGTAAAAGCGCCTCGATTTCGGCAATCGACACGCCATGCTTCTGGCATTTATCCCGATTGCCGGCGTCCCAGTCGAAATCTTCGGCCGCGACATCCATTTGGGCTATATAGGCGTTTGTCTATACAAACGTCAACCTGTCCCGGCCGAACGAAAGAAGGAAACCATACGGCCTTTACCTCGCGCGCAGGAATTTCGTCGTTCCATCCTGCGCGATGCGGGCGATCAGGTCGACCTCCCAGGCCAGGTATTCCTGCATCCCGGCCTTGGGATCGCCGGGGCGCTCATAGGGCTTGAGCCAGACGTCGAGCGCCTCGTCGGCCATTTGCGGCTCTTGCGAGAATGGCTTGCCGGCGGCGGCCCAGACGGCATTGCCGCCCTTGAGCCATTTGACCGGCGCCCGCGTCAGCCGCCGCGCTTCCTCGACCGCCAGGCCGGCGAGCCAGCCATCGTCCGAGGTGAGCACCAAAGTGCCTTTCACCGGAACCTTCGCGAGCGCCTTGTCGAGCCGGCCGCGGATGGCGAAC
>DATCFB010000352.1:0-3248 GCA_036509755.1 Pseudolabrys sp.
GAGGTGCGCTTGCCGAAGCCGCGGTCGGCCACGGTCAGCACGAACTGCTCGGCCGCCGAGAGTTCGACGTAGCGCTGCTCGCCGAGTTCGATGCCATTGGCCGCCGTCTCGGCGCCCTCCTCCGTCTCGAGGGGCGCCTGCTCTTCCTCGGCGGCGGTGCCGCGGCGCACCGCGCCGGCGCGCTTGAGATAGGCCGCACGCTCCTCGGCGGTGACGTCGATATGGCGCAGGATGGTCATGGAGATGACCTTGTCGTCCTCTGCAAGCGAGATGCCGCGCACACCCATCGACGTCCGGCCGGCGAACACGCGCACCTCCGGCACCGCGAAGCGGATACATTGGCCGCCATTGGCGGTCAGCAGCACATCGTCCTTCTCGGTGCAGATCTGCACGTCGACGAACGCCTCGCCATCGGCGAGCTTCATCGCGATGATGCCGGAGCGCCGCACATCGACGAAGTCGGACAGCTTGTTGCGGCGGACGGTGCCCTTGGTGGTGGCGAACATCACGTCGAGCGCGGCCCACGAACTCTCATTCTCAGGCAGCGGCATGATGGTCGTGATGGTCTCGCCCGCCTCGAGCGGCAGGATATTGATCAGCGCCTTGCCACGCGCCTGCGGCGCGGCGATCGGCAGCCGCCAGACCTTTTCCTTGTAGACCTTGCCGCGCGAGGAGAAGAATAGAACCGGCGCGTGCGTCGAGGCGACGAACAGACGTGAGACGAAATCTTCCTCGCGCACCTGCATGCCGCCGCGGCCCTTGCCGCCGCGCTTCTGCGCCCGATAGGTCGAGAGCGGCACGCGCTTGATGTAACCGAGATGCGAGACGGTGACGACCATGTCCTCGCGCTGGATCAGGTCCTCATCCTCGGCCTCCGCCTCTTCCTCCGCAATGACCGTGCGGCGGGGTGTCGCGAACTGCTTCCTGGCCTCGGCGAGCTCGGTCTTAATGATCGCCTGGATGCGCGCGCGCGAGCGCAGGATGTCGAGATATTCGGCGATCTCGGCGGCGAGCTTGTCGAGCTCCTCCTTGATCTCGTCGCGGCCCAGTGCCGTGAGGCGCTGGAGCCTGAGATCGAGGATCGCCTGCGCCTGCTCGGCCGAAAGACGCGTCGTGCCTTCTGGTGAAACCGAGTGCCGCGGATCGTCGATCAGCAGCACCATGCTGATCATGTCTTTCGCCGGCCAGTCGCGTGCCATCAACGCTTCGCGCGCTTCCTTGGCGTCGCGCGAGGCGCGGATCAGCTTGATCACCTCGTCGATATTGGCTACGGCGATGGCGAGGCCGACCAGCACATGGGCGCGGTCGCGCGCCTTGTTGAGCAGGAACTTGGTGCGCCGCGAGACCACCTCTTCGCGGAACGCGATGAAGGCGGCCAGCATGTCCTTCAGCGACATCGTCAGCGGCCGTCCGCCGTCGAGCGCCACGACGTTGGCGCCGAAGGAGGATTGCAGTGGCGTGTAGCGATAGAGCTGGTTGAGCACGACCTCGCGCTCTGCGTCGCGCTTGAGCTCGATGACAACGCGGTAGCCGTCGCGGTCGGACTCGTCGCGCAGGTCTGAGATGCCGTCGATCTTCTTGTCGCGCACCAGGTCGGCGATGCGCTCGAC
Source organism: Pseudolabrys sp. (assembly GCA_036509755.1). GTDB lineage: Bacteria > Pseudomonadota > Alphaproteobacteria > Rhizobiales > Xanthobacteraceae > Pseudolabrys. The sequence continues at coordinate 1,611 of DATCFB010000352.1, forward strand.
CATGGTGGCCTTGTTCACCTGGTATGGGATCTCGGAAACGATGATCGCCTCGCGATCCTTGCGGATGGTCTCGAAGGCGACCTTGCCGCGCATGACGATCGAGCCGCGGCCGGTGTGATAGGCGCTACGGATGCCGGCCTTGCCGAGAATGATGCCGCCGGTCGGGAAGTCCGGGCCGGGCACGAAGTTGATGAGATCGTCGATCGACAATGCCGGATCGTCGATCAGCGCCGTGCAGGCGTCGATCACTTCACCCAGATTGTGCGGCGGGATGTTGGTCGCCATGCCGACGGCGATGCCGCCGGCGCCGTTGACGAGCAGATTGGGGAAGCGCGCCGGCAGGACGACCGGTTCTCTTTCGTGGCCGTCGTAATTGTCCTGGAAGTTGACGGTGTCCTTGTCGATGTCGTCGAGCAGCGACATCGCCGCTTTTTCGAGCTTGCACTCGGTGTATCGCATGGCCGCCGGCGGATCGCCGTCAACCGAGCCGAAATTGCCCTGCCCGTCGATCAGCTCGAGGCGCATCGAGAAATCCTGCGCCATGCGCACCAGCGCGTCGTAGATCGCCTGGTCGCCGTGCGGGTGATATTTACCCATCACATCGCCGACGATGCGCGAAGACTTCACGTATTTCTTGTCGGGCGTATGGCCCTGCTCGTGCATCGAATAGAGGATGCGCCGGTGCACAGGCTTCAAGCCGTCGCGCACGTCGGGCAACGCGCGCGACACGATCACGCTCATCGCGTAATCGAGGTACGAGCGTTTCATCTCGTCGGTGATGGAGACGGGACGGATATCGGAAGGACTGCCGTCCCCCGATTTGGGCGTGTCGTTGTCGGACAAGAAGGGCTTCCTGGACGCTTGGAATCGAACGGGTTTTTCTAGCCGATTCAGAAGCCTATGGCTACCCGACTAGCTCTTGGAAAGGTGGTTATTTCCATCGAAAATTCAATGGGTTACGAACTTGTTTTTCAGGCGCGGTCGAACCCGGCCGGGACTGAGGAAAACAACGTATTTTCGGACGCGCGGCAAGGCCGCTCTTGGGCTAGCGTGGCGGGACATGTCCTCTGAATTCCTGATCTCCGCTCTGGTGACGCTGTTCGTCGTGGTCGATCCGATCGGCCTCGTGCCGGTATTTGTCGGCATCACACACGGCATGCCGACGGCGGCCCGTCTCTCGGTGGCGACGCGCGCCGCGATCATCGCCGCTCTGATCCTCGCGGGCAGCGCGCTGATCGGCGACTGGCTCCTGCGCACGCTGTCGATCACGCTACCGGCCTTTCGCATCGCTGGCGGCCTCCTCCTTTTCTCCATCGCCTCCGAGATGGTGTTCGGCGTGCGCATCGGACGGCAGACGCAACAGGCGGAGGAAGCGCTGGAGGAACGCGTGCGCAATATTGCGGCCTTCCCGCTCGCCATTCCGCTGATGGCCGGTCCCGGAGCCATCACGGCCTCGGTACTGCTGTCCGGCCGCGCCGATCACGATCCGATGCGCATCGGGATATTGCTCGGCGTCATCATGCTTGTATGCGCTGTCTGCTGGGCCTGTTTCGCGGCCGCCGCGCCGATCGCCAAGATCATCGGCACCACGGGCAATACGGTCGTGCAGCGCCTGCTTGGCGTCGTGCTCGCCGCGCT
>DATCFB010000353.1:0-20051 GCA_036509755.1 Pseudolabrys sp.
CTTGTGGCCGATGTAGTGGAAGTCGCCGACGATCGGCACGTTGACGCCCATCTTCAGCAGCCGCTCCTTGATGTGCGGTACGGCGGCGGCGGCCTCGTCGCGGTCGACGGTGATCCGCACGAGCTCGGAGCCGGCGCGGGCGAGGGCTGCGACCTGACGCACGGTGGCATCGACGTCGGCGGTGTCGGTGTTGGTCATCGACTGCACGACGATCGGCGCGCCGCCGCCGACCATGACCCCGCCGACATTGACGGCGACGGTCTGGTGCCGCGCTTCTGTCGAAATACCGCTCATGAGAACCAACCTTTGAAGGGCACGCGGAACAGAACTAGCCCGCCGGCGATCCCGGCGCAAAGCCTCAGCCTACCCGATGCGGTCGGGCCGGCAGGCTCTGGGAGATCATCTAAGCGGGCCGTCAATGAAGTTCCAACTTTTTGCGGTGCGGTCCGTTCCGGACCCTTGGCCCCGGCGGAAGGCCCTTTCTTTCTGGGCCTTCTTTGTGATGTCCCGGTGCCGCCCACCCGGCCATCGCGGGGGAGACTTTACCTGAATTCATTTGCATGCAAACATTATCGGGAACCTGACCGGAGCGGACGATGCCGCACATCACGACGCGCGACGGCACACGCTTGTACGTCGAGGAGGCGGGGCAGGGCACGCCCGTCGTCTTCGTCCACGAATATGCCGGCGACTTCCGCACCTGGGAGCCGCAGATGCGCTATTTCTCGCGCGCGCATCGCTGCGTCACATATTCGCAGCGCGGCTATCCGCCCTCCGACGTGCCGACCGATCCATCGCGCTACGGCCAGGATCTCTGCCGCGACGACGTCGTCGCGGTCATGGATGCCCTGAAGATCGACAAGGCACACGTCGTCGGCCATTCCATGGGTGCACTGACCGCGCTGCTCGTCGGCCTCAAATATCCCGAGCGATGCCTCAGTATCACCGCCGCGGGTTGCGGCTACGGCTCCAGCCCCGATGCCAAAATCGTCGAAGAGACGCGCCATGCCTCGCGCGAGACCGCGCGCATGTTCGAGACCGACGACTTCAAGACCGCCGCGGCACGCTATGCCGACGGCGCCACGCGGCAGACGCACAAGCACAAGGATCCGCGCGGCTTTGCCGAATTCGCGCAGATGCTGTCGGAGCATTCACCGGCCGGCCACGCGCTGACCATGCGCGAACTGCAGGCGAAGCGCCCGAGCCTTTGGGAGTTGGAGACCGATCTGAAAAAGTTTTGCGTGCCGCTCCTCGTGCTGGTCGGCGACGAGGACGACTGGTGCGTCGACTCGAGCATCTATCTCAAGCGCACCGTGCCGACCGCCGGCCTCTGCGTCATTCCGCGCTCGGGCCACACCATTACCAGCGAGGAGCCGGCGGCATTCAACGCCGCACTCGCCGATCTGATCGTCAATGCCGAGTCCGGGCGCTGGATGGCGCATCGCGGCAAGTAAACGTTTTTTCTAACGGAGAGTGCGAATGGACCTCAAACTCAAAGGCAAGACCGCGGCAGTGACCGGCGGCTCGGAAGGCATCGGCAAAGGCATCGCGCTGGCGCTGGCCAAGGAAGGCGTCGACGTCGCCATCTGCGCGCGGCGCAAGGAGCCGCTCGAGGCCGCGGCGCAGGAGATCGCGAAAGCCACGGGCCGCAAGATCGTCGCCATTCCCGCCGACCTGCGCAGCGATGCCGACGCCAAGAAGTTCATCACCGAGGCGCACAAGGCGCTCGGCCGCATCGACATCATGGTCAACAATGCCGGCTCGGCGGCCGGTGGCGTCATCGAGCATCTGACCGAGGATGACTGGGAAAAGGGCCTCCAGCTCAAGTTCATGGGCTACGTGCGCTGCCTGCGCTACGTGCTGCCGGTCATGCGCGCGCAGGGCGGCGGCCGCGTCGTCAATCTCATCGGCAATGACGGTGTCAAGCCGTCCTATTGGGAGATCTGCCCCGGTGCGGCGAACGCTGCGGGACAGAACCTGACGATGTCGCTCGCCGGGCAGTACGGCAAGGAGAAGATCTCGTTCGTCGCCGTCAATCCGGGGCCGGTGCGCACCGAACGCTGGGCGGGGCTCGTGGATGCGATGGCGCGGGACATGAAGATTCCGCGCGAGGACGCCGACAGGCTCGCGCCTGCGTCGATTCCGATGGGCCGCATCGCCGAGGTCGAGGAGGTTGCGAACCTGGTCGTCATGCTCGCGTCGCCGCTGGCGGAGATGGTCAACGGCACGATGATCGAGATCGACGGCGGTCAGGACAAGCCGCTGATGGACCGCTTCCGCGATCGGCCGAGGGGCTGACGTTTTCTCCGTTCGTCCCCGCGAAAGCGGGGACCCAGCGCAGACATGCAGCAATGAAAGATTCAACTGGATTCCCGCTTTCGCGGGAATGAACGGAGTGGGGGCGGCGAGGCGCAGCGCCTGCATCTGCGGCACTGCGTGCCTGAAGCGTTCGCTTGACAAGTTTCGGAGTGCGGTCAGACTATTTGCACACTAACAAGTTCGCCACGCCGGAGGCGACGACGACGTTACAGACTTGAACCACATTGCGGATCGTCCGCGCGCCGTCGCGGCCGCCGCCACCGAGGGGAGGAAAGTCATGTTGCCACTGCGTCATCTCATCAAGCTCGCGCTTGCGGGATCCGTCGCCACCGCCTTCGCGCTACCTGCGATGGCGCAGCAGACGATCAAGATCGGCGAACTCAACAGCTACAAATCGCAGCCGGCCTTCCTCGACCCCTACAAGAAGGGGTGGGAGATGGCGATCGACGAGGTCAACGCCAAGGGCGGCGTCAACGGCAAGAAGCTCGAAGTCATCTCGCGCGATGATGGGGCCAATCCCGGCGATGCGGTGCGCGCCGCGGAAGAGCTGGTCACGCGCGAGGGTGTCGTTGCCATCGCCGGCACGTTCCTCTCCAACGTCGGTCTCGCGGTGACGAATTTCGCCGGCCAGAAGAAGGTGTTCTTCCTCGCCGCCGAGCCGTTGACCGACAAGATCACATGGTCCGACGGCAACAAGTACACGTTCCGCCTGCGCGCCTCGACCTGGGAGCAGACGGCGATGCTGATGCCGGGCGCGACCGCCGCGCACAAGAAGCGCTGGGCGCTGGTCTATCCGAACTTCGAGTACGGCCAGGCCGCAGCCGCCGCGTTCAAGGAGCTGCTGAAGAAAGATCAGCCCGACGCCCAGATCGTGACCGAGCAGGCGCCGCCGCTCGGCAAGATCGACGCCGGCGCGGTCGCGCAGGCAATCGACGACGCCAAGCCCGACGCCATCTTCAACGTCGAGTTCGGCGGTGACCTCGCCAAGTTCGTGCGCGAGGGCAACACGCGCGGCATCTTCAAGAACCGCTTGGTCGTCAGCCTGCTGTCGGGCGAGCCGGAATATCTCGATCCGCTCAAGGACGAGGCGCCGGTGGGCTGGCTCGTCACCGGCTTTCCGTGGAACAAGATCAAGACGCCGGAATATCTCGCCTTCCTGAAAGCCTATCAGGACAAGTACCACGACTATCCGCGCCTCGGCTCGGTGGTCGGCTACGTGACCATGAAGTCGCTCGCCGCCGGCCTCGCCAAGGCCGGCTCGACCGACACCGAAAAGCTGGTCGAGGCGTTCAAGGGCCTCAAGCTCGACAGCCCGTTCGGCCCGTTCGAGTATCGCGCCAGCGATCACCAGGCGACGATGGGCTGCTTCGTCGGCAAGCTCGCGCTCGAGAACGGCAAGGGGACGATGGTCGACTTCAAATATGTCGACGGGGCCTCGGTGCTGCCCGGTCCGGCGGAAGTGGCGAAGCTGCGGCCCGCGAAGGATTGAGCGCTTTCATCCCTCCCCCGCTTGCGGGGAGGGTGGGCGCCAAGGCGACCGGGTGAGGGGGCCTCTCCGCTCGCGACGTGACCCGTCCGGCAGCTCGCTGGCGCTCGCATCCACCCTCCCCTTGCCGGGGAGGGATAAGAAAGAGCCATGACCCTCACCGCCTTTCTTTTCCAGGCGCTCAACGGGCTGTCCACCGCCTCGGGTCTGTTTCTTGTCGCGGTCGGCCTGTCGCTGATCTTTGGCGTCACCCGCATCATCAATATCGCGCACGGGTCCCTCTATATGCTCGGGACTTACGTCGCCTATTCGATCGCGACGCGAGTCGGCGGCGGTCTCGGCTACTGGGGCGCGATGATCGCGGCCGCGCTTGTCGTCGGCGTGCTCGGCGCGCTGATCGAGATCGTGCTCCTGCGGCGCATCTACCGCGCGCCCGAGTTGTTTCAATTGCTCGCCACCTTCGCGCTGGTGCTCGTGATCAACGACGCCACTCTGTATCTCTGGGGACCGGAGGACCTGCTCGGGCCGCGCGCGCCGGGCCTGCGTGGCGCCGTCGAGATATTCGGCCGGCATTTGCCGAGCTATGATCTCTTCCTGATCTTCGTCGGTCCGGCGGTGCTGCTCGGCCTGCACTTCGCGCTCAAGGGCACACGCTTCGGCCGCCTCATCCGCGCCGCGACGCAGGACCGCGAGATGGTAGGTGCGCTCGGCGTCAATCAGGCGATCCTGTTTACCTGCGTGTTCGCGCTCGGCGCCGCGCTCGCCGGCTTCGGCGGTGCGTTGCAGCTTGCGCGTGAGCCGGCGAGCCTGGCGACCGATCTCGTCGCGCTCGGCGACGCTTTCGTCGTCGTGGTGGTCGGCGGCATGGGTTCGATCACCGGCGCTTATCTTGCCGCCGTTATCATTGCCGAGGTGAAGGCGATCTGCATCGGCATCGGCGTCTTCCACATCGGCGCGTTCAGCATCAACGCCTCCAAGTTCACGCTAGTCGCCGAATTCCTGGTGATGGCGGTGGTGCTGATCGCGCGGCCTTACGGCCTCATGGGTAAGCCGCAGGCTACGGTGCGCTCGGTCGCCGAGCCGGAGGATCCGATCCGTCCGGCAACGCCGCTGCTCAAGTGGATGGGCGCGCTCTTGCTCGTGATTCTTCTGGCTCTGCCGTGGCTGGCGCAGACTTCGCCGTACATTCTCGTGCTCGGCATCGACGTCCTGATCGCGGTGATCTTCGCCACCAGCCTGCATTTCATCGCCGGCCCCGGCGGCATGCATTCGTTCGGCCACGCCGCCTATTTCGGCCTGGGCGCATACGGCGCCGCGCTGCTTGTCAAATGGCTGGCGATGCCGATGGGCGTGGCGCTCGTCGCCGCGCCGCTCGCCGCGCTCATCGGCGCGCTGCTGTTCGGCTGGTTCGCGGTGCGCCTCTCTGGCGTCTACCTCGCAATGCTGACGCTCGCCTTCGCGCAGATCGTCTGGGCGACCGTATTCCAATGGGAGGAACTGACCGGCGGGTCGAACGGCGTGATCGGAATCTGGCCGCCGCCGCCATTCGACAAGACCGGCGTCTACTTCCTGCTGACGCTCATGCTCGCGGTGCTCGCCGTGCTGCTGTTGCGGCGGCTATTGTTCGCGCCGTTCGGTTACGCCATGCGCGCCGGCCGCGACAATCCCCTGCGCGCCGAAGCAATCGGTATCGACGTCAAGCGCGTGCACTGGCTCGGCTTCGCCGTCGCCGGTGCGGTGTGCGGGATCGGCGGCGGCCTGTTCGCCTTTGCCAAGGGCTCGATCTCGCCCGAGACGATCAGCGTCGGCCGCTCGATCGACGGCCTCGTCATGGTGCTGCTCGGCGGCATCCAAACGCTCGCAGGGCCGATCGTCGGCGCCTCGTTCTTTGCTACGTTGCAGGACATGGTGATGCGCCAGACCGAATATTGGCGCGCGCTCCTGGGCGTCATCATCCTTGTTCTGGTGCTCGCCTTCCCGCAGGGGATCGCCGGTGCGGCGGCGGCTTTGTTCGCAAGGAGGCGCGCGCCATGACCGTGCTCGGCGTTCGCGCGCTCAGCAAGTCATTCGGCGGCGTGCACGCGGTCCGGCAGGCGAGCTTCGACGTCGGCCGCGGCGAATTCCTCGCCATGATCGGGCCGAACGGCGCCGGCAAGTCGACCTGCTTCAACATGATCAATGGCCAGCTTGCGCCGGACTCCGGCGAAATCCTGCTCAACGGCGAGAACATCGCCGGGCTCACGCCGCGCGAAGTGTGGCGGCGCGGCGTCGGCCGTACCTTCCAGGTGGCGGCGACCTTCGCCTCGATGACGGTGGCGGAAAACGTGCAGATGGCGCTGATCTCGCATGCCGGCGAGACCTACGGCCTGTGGTGTCCGGCGGCGGCGCGCCATCGCGACCGCGCGCTCGGCCTTCTTCAGCAGGTCGGAATGCGCGAGGCGGCCGACCGTCCGAGCCGCGCGCTAGCCTATGGCGACATCAAGCGCATCGAGCTCGCCATCGCCCTCGCCAATGAGCCCAAGCTGTTGCTGATGGACGAGCCGACCGCGGGCATGGCGCCGCGCGAGCGCAACGATCTCATCGCGCTGGTCAAGCATCTGGTCGTCGAGCGCGGCATATCGGTGCTGTTCACCGAGCATTCCATGGATGTCGTGTTCGCGTTTGCCGACCGCATCGTCGTGCTGGCGCGCGGCCGTGTGATCGCCGACGGCAACGCAGCCGCGATCCGCGAGGATGTGCAGGTGCGCGAGGTCTATTTCGGCAGCGGCAAGACGTTTGCTGGAGCGGCGCGATGAGCACGACAATGCCGCGCGCACGGCTCTCTTCTCCCATCCCCCTTGTGGAGAGGGGTCGGGGGTGGGGGTCGTTTGTCATCCGGCAAGACCCCCACCCCGACGCGCTTCGCGCGTCGATCCTCCCCACAAGGGGGGTAAAGGAAGCGAGCGCCGCGTGATCTCACTCCCAATCCTCGATGTCGAAAAGCTCAGCGCCTGGTACGGCGCCGCGCGCATCCTCTACGACCTTGATTTGACGGTCGGACGCGGTGAGGTGGTGGCGCTGATGGGCCGCAACGGCGCCGGCAAGACCACGACGATGAAGGCGATCATGGCGCTCGTCGCCGCGCGCAGCGGCAAAGTGCGCTTCAACGGCGAAGATATTTCGCGTCTCAAGCCGTTCGAGATCGCCCGTCGGGGGCTCGGCTTCACGCCGGAGGACCGGCGCATCTTTGTCGATCTGACGGTGATGGAGAATCTCGACATCGGCCGGCAGCCGCCGCGCAATTTTCCGGACGGCACGTCGGCGCCGGTGTGGACGCCTTCGAAATTGTTCAAGCTCTTTCCCAACCTTGCCGAGATGCCGGACCGGCCCGGCGGCCGCATGAGCGGCGGCGAGCAGCAGATGCTGACGGTGGCGCGCACGCTGATGGGCAATCCGCTGATGGTGCTGCTCGACGAGCCGTCCGAGGGCGTGTCGCCGCTGATCGTGGAGCAGATGGCCAACACCATCGTCGAACTCAAGCGCGATGGCCTCGCGATCCTGCTGTCGGAACAGAACCTGCACTTCGCACGCCTGGTCTGCGATCGCGTCTATGTGCTGGAGAAGGGACAGCTTCAGTGGCAGGGCGGCATGGACGAACTCGACCGCAATCAGGAAGTGCAGCGGGCGTATCTGACGGTTTGAGATCGAAGCGGAGAAATTCCGCCCGTATTTGCGCGATTATCGCGGATTAGGCCTTTCTCCGACGGACCTTCGCGGTCATCATGCGTTTTGGAAAGCACACGCAGTTTGCACGGGAAGCGGGAATCATGCCGCGCGAGAAGCTCAAGCTCGGCCACGCTGCGGAAGGGCCCGCCTATTTATTGGACGAGCAGGTCGGGTTCCTCATGCGCGTCGCGATGCAGCGGCACACCTCCATCTTCACGTCGCGCATGACCGACGGCCTGACTCAGACACAGTTCGCCGCGCTCGCCAAACTCTACGAGGTCGGTCCTTGCTCGCAGAACCATCTCGGCCGGCTGATCTATCTCGACGGCGCCACCATCAAGGGCGTGGTCGACCGCCTCGCGCTGCGCGGCTTTGTTACCGCGCTCAACGATCCTAATGATCGCCGCCGCCGCGCCGTCGCGCTCACCGAGCGTGGGCGTGAAGCCACCGAATCGGCGATGAAGGCCGCCGCCGAAATCACGGTGGCGACGCTGGCGCCGCTCTCGCCGGAGGAGCAGCGCTTGATCGCACGCCTCCTGAAGACGCTTACCTGATCGACGCCGCTTGCGAGCGGCGATGATTACGCCGCCTTGCAGTGCGCGCAGATGCCGGAGATCTCGATCACCGGCGTCTTGGGCGTGAACCCCGCTGTGCGCGAGGCGTTGCGGATTGTCTCGGCCACCGCCGCGCTGGCCGCCTCGCCGACCGCGCCGCATTTCTCGCAAATCAAAAATACGACGGGGTCGCCGCTGTCGTGATTGTGCACGCAGGCGATGAACGCATTGCGGCTTTCGATGCGATGCACGAGGCCCTGCTCGCGCAGGAAGTCGAGCGCGCGGTAGATGGTGATCGGCGCCGGCCGGCTGCCGTCATCGGCGAGGCGGTCGATCAACTCATATGCGCCGAGCGGCTGATGACTTGCGAGCAGCGCCTCGAGCACGCGGTGGCGGATCGGTGTCAGCCGCTCCTTGCGCGCCGCGCAGATTGCCTCGGCATGGGCGATCGCATTGGTGGCGCAGCGGTCGTGGTCATGACCGGGCGCCGGAAAAATCGCATGCTTTCGTGCCACCGCCTGCTCCTGTTACGACTAAGTGTAGTCGATCCGGGCGTTCGGGCGAAAATAGCTGCCGGAACCTAGACGTTTCGGTTGTGTTGCACTGCAGCAAAATTCGAGGCAGGGTCGCTGCCTATTCCATTCCGCCGCACTTCGAGAGGTCGTCATGCTCAAAGGCAAGACTGCGCTGGTCACCGGTTCCACCTCGGGCATCGGGCTCGCCATCGCCCGCGCGCTGGCTAAGGACGGCGCCAACCTGATGATCAACGGCTTCGGCGACAAGGCGGCAATCGAGCAGGAGCGGGCGGCGCTCGAGAAGGACTTCGGCGTCAAGGCGCGGTACTCCGGCGCCGACATGAGCAAGCCGGCCGAAATTGCGGCCATGATCGGCGAGACCGAAAAAGAGTTCGGTTCGCTCGACGTGCTCGTCAACAATGCCGGCATCCAGCACGTCGCCAACATCGAGGATTTCCCGATCGACCGTTGGGACGCGATCATCGCGATCAATCTGTCGTCGTCGTTTCACACCATCCGCGCTGCCATTCCCGGCATGAAGAAGCGTAAATGGGGGCGCATCATCAACATCGCCTCGGCGCACGGCCTCGTCGCCAGCACCCAGAAAGTCGCTTACGTCGCTGCCAAGCACGGCCTCGTCGGTCTGACCAAGGTGGTCGCCATTGAAGCGGCGAATGACGGTGTCACCTGCAACGCCATCTGCCCCGGCTGGGTGCTGACGCCCTTGGTGCAGAAGCAGGTTGACGCGCGCGCGAAACAATCCGGCCAATCGAACGAGCAAGCCAAGATCGCGCTCATCTCCGAGAAGCAGCCGATGCACGAATTCTCCAAGCCGGAGAACATCGGTGCGCTCGCCGTCTTCCTCGCGTCCGATGCGGCCGCGACAATCACCGGCTCGTCTTATTCGATCGACGGGGGCTGGACCGCGCAGTGATCGACTTGCTCGCGCGCGCCTTCGGCACATCGCGTGCCGACAAAAACGGACCGAAACGCATCAATCTGGCGCTGCAAGGCGGCGGCGCGCACGGCGCCTTCACCTGGGGTGTTCTCGAGCATCTGCTCGAGGACGGGCGGATCGCCATCGACGGCATTTCCGGCACGTCTGCCGGTGCGGTCAACGCGGTGATGCTCGCCGACGGCCTGCGCCGCGGCGGCGCGGACGAGGCGCGCAAGCGCCTTTCGGATTTTTGGCGGGCGGTGAGCCTCGGCGGCGACCTGCCGCCCTTGCAGCGCGCGGTGCTCAACCGCCTGTTCTCGTTGCTGCCGAGCGATAGTTCGCCGACCTTCGATTGGCTCAACGCCTGGTCGCGCTATCTTTCGCCTTACGACGTCAATCCGCTCAACATCAATCCGCTGAAGGACTTGATCGAGCGCTTCGTCGATTTCGAGGGCCTGCGCGCCGATCCGCGGGAGCTCTTCATTGCCGCGACCAATGTGCAGACCGGCCGGCTGCACATCTTTCCGCACGACAAGATCTCGGCCGAGGCGGTGATGGCCTCGGCGTGCCTGCCGGCGGTGTTTCGCGCGGTCGAAATCGAAGGCGTGCCCTATTGGGACGGCGGCTATCTGGGCAATCCGGTGCTGTTTCCATTCTTCCGTGCCACCGCCACAGAAGACGTGCTGATCGTGCAGATCAATCCGCTGATGCGCAAGAAAGTGCCGCGCGCGACGCGCGATATCGTGGCGCGGGTCAACGAGATCACTTTCAATTCCGCGCTGATGGCGGAGCTGCGCGCCATCGAGTTCGTCAACCGGCTGATCGAGCAAGGCAGGGTGCCACACGGCACGGGGCCGAATGAGTACCGGCGCGTTCGCGTGCATCGCATTGTGCTCGAAGGGCTCGGCGAGCGTATCTCATCGTCTACCCGGCTGCGCAACGACCTCGAGTCCTTCGAATTGTTGCGCAAGCTCGGTCATCGCGGTGCGCGCCGCTTTCTCGATGGGCACTATACCGACATCGGCGTGCGATCGAGCGTCGATCTGAAGGCGGAGATCGGCGCGGAGCGGGAGTGATTCCCATCTGTCATGGCCGGGCTTGTCCCGGCCATCTCGCTTAGGACGGCAAGGCTGTGCCATCCTAATCGGGATCACCGGGTCTCGGCGCTGCGCGCCGGCCCGGTGATGACAAAGCGAGAATATGCCCCTGCTCACCGCCGAAATCGGATCGACGCGACTCGACATCGTCGTCGCCGACATCACGACGCTCGATGTCGATGCCATCGTCAACGCCGCCAACCGCAAACTCTTGGGTGGCGGCGGCGTCGACGGCGCGATCCATCGCGCGGCGGGTCTCGGACTGGGTCAGGAATGCGCGACTTTGGGCGGCTGCGACACAGGTTCGGCCAAGATCACGAGCGGGCATCGGCTGATAGCACGGCACATCATCCACGCCGTCGGCCCGGTGTGGAACGGCGGCGGCCACAGCGAGGACGCGCTGCTTGCCGGCTGCTACCGCACGGCGCTCGACCTCGCCGCGCAGCACCGGCTGGTCTCGCTTGCCTTTCCGGCGATCTCGACCGGCGTCTATGGCTTTCCCGCCGACCGTGCGGCACGCGTCGCCGTCGGCACGGTGGCAGCGGAAGTGTCCGCGGCACCACGCGGCATCGCCCAGGTCATCTTCTGCTGCTTCTCGGAGGCGAGCGCCGCGCATCACCAGGACGCGTTCGCGGAGTTGGGGCTGGCCTGAACTAAATCTTCGGCGCCACGTCGAGCCGCACGATCCAGTTTTCCATGCCTGGCTTCGCCGCGGGATAGAGCTTCAGCACGTCGGGATCGTGGCCCGGCACCATGTGATGGCGCGAGGAGGCGAGCTTCAGAAGCTTCTTGTAGCCCTCGAGCGTGTCGGCGACGCTGTAGGTGATCGGAAAGACGCGACCTTCGTCGATGTGCGAGTAGAGATGACACGCGTCTGAAGAGATGACGACGTCGCCGCGCTGCGTCTTCACCCGCACCGACTGGAGGCCTTTCGAATGGCCGCCGATCTTGTGCAGGCTGATGCCCGGCGCGATCTCCTCGTCGCCGTCGTGGAAGTCGACGCGATACGAAAACACCTTCTTCACCATCGCGTGCACGTCGCTTTCCGAGAACGGCACGCGCAGCATCTTGTGGCACATGCAGCGGCCGGTGCTGTACGCCATTTCGGTGTCCTGGACGTGGTAGCGCGCGTTCGGGAACAGATCGTAATTGCCGGCGTGGTCCCAATGCATATGAGTGGCGATGACGTGATCGACCTTGCCCGGATCGACACCGAGCGCCTTGAGTCCTTCGCCGACCGGCTTGGTGATCGTGCGGCCGCGCTCCTTGGCCGCCGTCTCGTCGAAGCCGGTGTCGCAAACGAACGTGCCGTGCGGTCCCTTGATCACCCAGACGTAATAGGAAATCGACGTCATCTCGTCGTGCGGATCGCCGAAAATGTAATTCTCGGCGCGCTTGCGGCCATGCGAGCCGTAGCAGATGGCGTAGACCTCGTGGATGTCGTCGCTCATGACTTCTTGGCTCCGATGGTCACGCCGGCGCGCGTCTCGATCAATTTGACGATGGCGGTGAAGTCGCTGTCGCCGCCATACTCGGTGTTGGTCGCTTCCCACTGATCGAGCACGCTGCCCATCACTGCATGCGGCGTGCCGTGGCCCTTCGCTTCGTCGAAGCAGAGCCGCACGTCCTTGAGCATCAGCGCGGTGGCGAAGCCGTAGTTGAACGTGCGCGGCAGGATCGACTGCGGGAATTTCTGGTCCGAGGCGCGCGACCGGCCCGACCCGGCATTGATCACGTCGATCATGATGGCGGCGTCAAGCCCGGCCTTCACGCCCATCGCTACCGCTTCCGCGGTCGCCGCCATGGCGCTGGCCGAAAGGAAATTGTTGGCGAGCTTCATGGTCTGCGCCATTCCCGGCTTCTCGCCGATGACGAACACTGTGCCGAACACCGCGAGCGCATCCTTCACCGTGTCGACGTCGGCCTTGGGTCCGGAGACCATCACCGCGAGCGTCCCCTTGGCAGCGCCGCCGACGCCGCCCGACACGGGACAGTCGATCTGCACGATGTTCTTCTTCGCCAGCATCGCGGCGATCTTGATCGCCATGCCCGAGCCGGTGGTCGACAGGTCGACGAAGCGCTTGATGCGCTTGCCGTGGATGACGCCGCCTGCGCCTGTCGCCACTTTCTCCGAAACCTGTAGGGACGGCAGGCTCGCCATCACGGTCTCGACCCGGTCGGCGAGGTCCTGCGGCGAGGCGGCGAGCTGCGCGCCGAGCGCCACGAACGGCGCCACCGCGTCGTTGCGCGTGTCGTAGACGACGAGCTTGTGACCGGCCTCGATGAGGCGGCGGGCCATGGGGGCGCCCATGTTCCCCAGGCCGATGAAACCAATGTCCATGATGACTTCCCGAATGATCTTCTTGAGAGCGCGACTTTGCCCGACAGCGACCGGCTTGTCAGGGGCGGCGGGAACATGGCCGCCCGGCGAAACCATTGCTGCCGGGAGACCGCTTTTCATACTTGACGTTATTATAAGGATGCTTATTATATACCAGCTAACGATAACCTGGATTCGACGAATTCCATGTCCAAAGTTCCCATTTCCCGCGAAATTGCCATCGGCCTGATCGATGGCGCCCGCATGCTGCGCACCTATGCCGACCAGCGCGCGCGCCAATTCGGCATTTCGCGCTCGCAATGGACCGTGCTGATGCGGCTCGACCGCTTCGAAGGTCTGAAGCAGTCAGAACTCGCCGAAGTGCTCGACCTTCAGCCGATCTCGCTGACCCGCCTGCTCGATCGTCTCGCCGAGAACGGCCTGATTGAGCGCCGCCCCGACCCCAACGACCGCCGCGCCAACCGGCTCTATCTCACGCCGGCAGCGCGGCCGCTGCTGATACAGCTCTCCGAGCTCGGCGAAGACGTGATGGGGACGGTGCTCGACAAAATGGACGAAGCGTCGCGCGAGCGGCTGCTGAAGGACCTTGACGCGATCAAGGACAATCTGCGCGACGCCATCGCTCGCAACGCCGCCAACGATCAAACTGCGACTGGTTAAGCACATGAGTGACAAGGCTTTGAAAATCGTTTCCGTCCCGGAAGCCAAATCGGCGACGGAAGCCAAGACCGAGGCGGCTCAGCCGGCGCCCGCGCCGCGCAATAATCGCAAGCGACTGCGGATGATCCTGCTCGTGGTGCTGCCGCTGATCGCGCTGGCCGGCGGCGGGCTGTTCTATATGACGGGCGGCCGCTACATCGAAACCGACAACGCTTATGTCGGTTCGCAGAAGGTTCTGATCACACCGGACATCTCCGGCAAAATCGTTCACGTGGCGGTGCGCGAAGGCCAGCACGTCAATCCAGGCGACGAGTTGTTCACGCTTGACAAGCAACCCTATCAGATCGCGCTGGAGGGCGCTAAGGCGAAGCTCAACGCCGCGCGGACCGACTACGAGAAGGCGAAGACCACGCTCAAGTCGCTGACCACGCTCGCCGACCTCGCGCAGAAGAACTCGGCATTGAAACAGCGTGACGTCGACCGCAAGCAGCGGCTGCTGTCATCACAGGCTGGTTCGCAAGCCGACGTCGACACCGCTGCCGGAGGTCTGGTGACGGCTGAATTGCAGGCGAAGTTCACCGAGCAGCAGCGCGACACGACGCTCGCTCAATTGCTCGACGATCCGAACCTGCCGCTCGAGCAGTTCCCCGAATACGCCCAGGCAAAAGCGGCGCTCGACAGCGCCCAGCGCGATCTCAATCACACCGTCATTCGTGCGCCGATCTCGGGCATCGCCACGCAGGTCGACAGCATTCAGCTCGGCCGCTTCGTCCCCGCCGGCACGCCGGTGTTCAGCGTGGTCGACGATGAGGCGCCGTGGGTGGACGCCAATCCGAAAGAGACCGATATCACCTATCTTCGTATCGGCCAGAAGGCGACGCTCGACGTCGATGCGTTTCCCGACCGCACCTTCAGCGGCACGGTGACCTCGGTCAGCCCCGCAACCGGCGCGCAGTTCTCGATCCTGCCGCCGCAGAACGCCAGCGGCAATTGGGTCAAGGTCGTGCAGCGCGTGCCCATGCGCATCACTTTCGACAAGGACAGCGCCACGCGTCTGTTGCGCGCGGGGATGAGCGTGACGGTGTCGATCGACACGCATCACAGCCGCTGGCCGTCCTGGCTCGGCGGCGGCGCGTCGGCCAAGGAAACCGCGAACTAAGGAAAGCTGCGAGGCGATGAGTCCCTCCGCCACGAGCGCCATGTCGCCGAATTTTCGGCGCACGATGGTGACGGTCTGCGCCATGACCGCCACCGTCATGCAGGCGCTCGATACGACGATCGCCAATGTGGCGCTGCCCTACATGCAGGGCTCGTTGTCGGCCTCGCTCGACCAGATCAACTGGGTCCTGACCTCCTATATCGTCGCCTCGGCGATCATGACGGCGCCGATGGGTTGGCTCGCCGACCGGTTCGGCCGCAAGAAGCTGTTCATCGTCTGCGTCGCCGGCTTCACCGTTGCCTCGCTGCTCTGCGCGTTGGCGCAGAACATCGATGAGATCGTGCTGTTCCGCCTGCTCCAGGGCATGGCGGGCGCGGCGCTGGTGCCGCTGTCGCAGGCGGTGCTGCTCGATTCCTATTCGGTCGAGGAGCGCGCGGGCGCGATGGCGATCTGGGGCATCGGCGTGATGCTCGGTCCGATCATGGGACCGACCCTCGGCGCCTGGCTGACCGACAACTATTCCTGGCACTGGGTCTTCCTGATTAACCTGCCGATCGGCCTCATGACGGTCGCCGGACTGTCGGTGTTCATGCAGGAGACCGACCTGCACACGCATCTGCGCTTCGACTGGTTCGGCTTCATCGCGCTCGCCGTCGGCATCGGCTCGCTCCAGATGCTGCTCGACCGCGGCGAGCAGGTCGGCTGGTTCGGCGCCAACGAGATCTGGATCGAGGCGATCATCTCGATCTTCGGCTTCTACTACTTCTTCGCCCATTCGCTGACGACGGACGAGCCCTTCGTGCGGTTCGAGATGTTCAAGGACCGCAATTTCATCGCCGGCGTCGTCTTCATGGTGGTGATCGGCGTGGTCCTGTTTGGCACGATGGCGCTGGTCACGCCGTTCATGCAGAACCTGCTCGGCTACCCGATTCAGACCGCGGGCTTCCTGCTCGGCTCGCGCGGCGTCGGCACGCTGCTCACCATGATGGTGGCGCCGCGGCTGATGAAGCACATCGAAATACGCTGGTTGATTCTCGCCGGTCTGCTGATCACCGGCGCGACCTTGTGGATATTCACGGGCTTTTCGCTCGACACGACGCAGTACACGATCGTCACGACCTCCATCGCGCAGGGCGTCGGCCTCGGCCTTCTGTTCGTGCCGATCACCACGGCGGCCTTCGCCACGCTGCCGGGCAACCTGCGCACCGGCGGCACGGCGATGCTCACGCTCGTGCGCAACATCGGCTCCTCGATCGGTATTTCGATGGTGATCGCGCAACTGACCAGCGAGACTACGGTGATGCACGCACGGCTCGCCGAGGACGTGACGCCGTTCAATGGCGCGCTGCAAATGCCGAATGTGAGTTCGATCCTGAACATCGCGACCGACAGCGGCCGCGCCATGCTCGACGCCATCGTCACGCAGCAGGCGACGCTGATCGCCTATCTCAACGACTTCAAACTATTGATGGTTCTGACGCTGATCGTCATTCCGCTGATCTTCATCATCGGCCGCAGCAAGCAGGCGGCGGCGCCGGCCGGCGGCGGGCACGACGACGAGCCGATCGTGATGGAGTAGGGCGGCTAGCCGCCTTCGAATTCCTTGCGGATAGCGTCGGAGTGCTGGCCAAGCGCCGGCACAGCGCCATAGCGGCGCTCGTCACCGGCGACGACGGCCGCCGGTGCGGGTGTCTGGACCGGGCCGGTCGGCGTGTCGACGGTGACGCGCCGCAGATGCGGATGCTTCAACAGCAATTCCCAATCGTTGACGCGACCGAAGCCGATCTCCGCCTTCGCCAACATCTCCTCGAGTTGCGCAGCATCGTGGCACGCGAACACGCGGGCGACGATGCCGTCAGTCTCGGGCCGGTTGGCGACGCGCTGGATGTTGGTGGCGAAGCGCGGATCGGCGCCGAGCGAAGCATCGCCAAGCACTTTCTCCGCCAGCACGCGCCACTCACGGTCGTTCTGGATCGAGATCAGGATATCGCCGTTATCGCGGGTCTTGAACACGCCGTAGGGCGAGATGCCGGCATGGGCGAGCCCGATGCGCTTGAACGGCGTGCCCCACTCGCCGTGCAGCAGCGGCACCGTCATCCACTCGGCCATGCCGTCGAACATGGAGATCGAGATTTCCGCGCCTTCGCCGGTGCGGCCGCGCGCGATCACTGCCTCGAGGATCGCCATGTAGGCATTGAGCCCGGCGGCGATGTCGACGATCGATACGCCGACCCGCGCCGGCGCATCGGGGCCGCCGGTGACGGAGGCGACGCCGGACTCCGCCTGGATCAGCAGGTCGTAAGCCTTGCGCTGCGCGTAAGGCCCGCTCTCGCCGTAGCCTGAGATCGAGCAGCAGATGAGCCTCGGGTAGTCGTGGCGCAGACGGGAAACCTCGAAGCCGAGCTTGGCCAGCGCGCCGGGCTTGAGGTTCTGCACGAACACGTCGGCCTTCGCCAGCATGGCTTCGAGCAGGGCCTTGTCCTCGGTATTGCCGAGGTCGAGCGCCACCGATTCCTTGCCGCGATTGAGCCAGACGAAATGCGTGCTCTCGCCATGCACGACGTGATCGTAGTCACGGGCGAAGTCGCCCTCGGGGCGCTCGACCTTGATGACGCGCGCGCCGGCATCGGCCAGGCGGCAGGTGCACTGCGGCGCGGCGACCGCCTGTTCGATCGAGACGACGAGAAGGCCGGAGAGGGGGAGGGGCATGCGGCTACTCTACTTGTCCCGGACGCAGGCTGAATCAATACGACCGTGGCAGGCCGAGCACGTGCTCGGCGAGGTAGGAGAGGATCATGTTGGTCGAGATCGGCGCTACCTGGTAAAGCCGCGTCTCGCGGAATTTGCGTTCGACGTCGTATTCCTCGGCGAAGCCGAAGCCGCCATGCGTCTGCACGCACATGTCGGCGGCCGCCCAGGAAGCGTCGGCGGCCAAAAGCTTGGCCATGTTCGCCTCCGCGCCGATGTCCTCGCCGGCCTCGTAGCGGCGCGTCGCCTCGTGCACCATCAGTTCGGCCGCACGCATTTGCGCATAGGCGCGCGCGATCGGGAATTGCACGCCCTGGTTCTGGCCGATCGGCCGGTCGAACAGGACGCGGTCCTTGGCGTAGTCGGTCGCCTTGCGGATAAACCACTTGGCGTCACCGATGCACTCGGCAGCGATCAGAATGCGCTCGGTATTCATGCCGGAGAGGATGTAGCGGAAGCCCTTGCCTTCCTCGCCGATCAGGTTCTCCGCCGGCACGCGCAGATCGTCGAAGAATATCTGCGTCGTGGCGTGGTTCATGATGGTGCGGATCGGCGTGATGGTCATCGAGGTGCCGAGCGCGAGCCGCATGTCGACGAGGAACACCGACAGGCCGTCGGTCCGCTTCTTCACCTGATCGCGCGGCGTGGTGCGCGCCAGGAGCAGCATCAGGTCGGAATATTCCGCGCGCGAGGTCCAGATCTTCTGGCCGTTGATGACGTAATGATCGCCGTCCTTGCGCGCGGTGGTCCGCAGCGACAACGTGTCGGTGCCGGAGGTCGGCTCGGTGACGCCGAAGGCCTGCAAGCGCAACTCGCCGCCCGCGATCTTCGGCAGATAGCGCGCCTTCTGCGCCGGCGAGCCGTGCCGCAGGATGGTGCCCATCGTGTACATCTGCGCATGACAGGCGGCGCCGTTGCCGCCGGAGGCATGCACTTCTTCGAGGATCGCCGCCGCAGCGCTTACCGGCAAGCCGCTGCCGCCGTATTCTTCGGGAATGAGCGCGGCGAGATAGCCGGCTTCGGTCAGTGCGCGCACGAACTCGGCCGGATAGGCGCGCTCGCGGTCGAGCCCGCGCCAGTACTCGCCGGGAAAGCGCGCGCACAGCGCCCGCACGCCCTCGCGGATGTCGGGATAGGTTTCGTGGGAGGCGGCTTTCATCATCGACGCACTCTCAGGCTGCGTGCCCTGACGCGGTGCAACGCTTCGCATTGTGCCGCGGCCGAGACAAGGGCTTCGGCTATCCGATCTCCGCCCGGCCATTGTTGATGGCAATCACATCGCGCTCGACCACGCGGGCGCGGAAGCTCGCGATCGTACTGTCGCGCCAGATCTCGGTGCGGATAGTCTCGCCCGGAAACACGGGCGCCGAGAAGCGGCCGGCCATCGCTGTCAGCCGCGCCGGATCGTAGCCGCACGCCGACTTCAGCAGGGCGTGCCCGGCGACGCCGAACGTCGCCAACCCGTGCAGGATCGGCCGCGGATAGCCGCCCGTGCGCGCGAAGTCCGGCTCAACGTGCAGCGGATTGACATCGCCCGATAGGCGGTAGATCAGCGCCGTCTCCGGCCGCGTCGGCAGATCGCAGACGATATCCGGTGTGCGCTCGGGAATTGGATGCGGTGCCGGCGTTTCGCGCTTGTCACCGCCGAATCCCCCGTCGGCGCGGCAGAAGGTGGTCTGGTCGATAGTAGCCAGAAGCTTGCCGCTCGCTTTGTCGATGATCCGACGCTCGGAATAGATCAGCGCGCCTTTGCCGGCGCCCTTGTCGATGAGGTCGAGGATGCGTGAACGGCCGAGAACCGTGCCCTGCGGCGGAATGGGCGCATGAATGCGCAGGGCGTGCTCGCCATGCACGACATGGGTCCAGGTGATGCCGAGCTCGGGCCGGCGCAACGTGTAGGGGGAATAGCCCTGCACCACCGGAAAGGTCGGCAGGACTTTCAGGTTTTTTTCGTAGACGAAAGCAAGTTGATCCTCATTCATCGGATCCTGACCGAGGCCGACACCGAGCGCATAGAGAATGCAGTCTTTGGGGCCGTAGCTGTGCTCGACGTCCGGGATGTCGAGCGCGAGCAACTTGTCGGGATCGAGAGGCATTCAATTGTTCCGATGATGTCTTTCATTTCTTGTCGTCGCCGGGCTTGTCCCGGCGACCTCGCTTAGGAGAGCGCTGTGCTTTCCTTATCGGGATGGCCGGGACAAGCCCGGCCATGACAAATTGAGATTCAGCGCCGCTTCGATGTTCGCGTACTGGCACACGCGAACGCCTCAGGGCGACGGAAGAGGCCAATCAGAACCAGCCGCCGCCGTCGCGGCCGCGATTGGCGACACTCGCCTCTTCCAGATCGAGCTCGTATTCGATGCGCCGTCGCGCCTCGTCGGTGATCTTGCCGTCGCGCAGAAGCTGGTAGATGAATTCGCGCTCGGCGTCGATCAGATCCTTCTTGATCTCGGCCGACAGCCGCAGGCGATCGAGCGCGTCGTCGCGGTCACTCGGCAGGATCTGCTGCCGGCTCTCGTTGCGCGTGCGC
>DATCFB010000354.1:0-13013 GCA_036509755.1 Pseudolabrys sp.
CGCCGGCAGCAGCCCCTCGAGCGTCTCCTTGAGCCGCTCGGCCTGGAACGGTTTCTGGAGCGCCGGGCGGCTACGATAGGTCTCGGGGAGCGAGCCCTCGCCGTAGCCGGTGACGAAGACGAAGGGCAGGCCGCGCGTCGCCAGGATATCGGCGACCGGGAAGATCTGCTCGCCATCGACATTGACGTCGAGGATGGCGGCGCTGAAGTCGCCGTTCGTCGCCGCCTCACGCGCCTCGGCCAGCGTTCCGACCGCGGCCGCGACCCGGTAGCCAAGATCGTCGAGCATGTCCTCAAGCAGCATGCGGATCAGATATTCGTCCTCGACCACCAGCAGGCGTGGCGGCATCCGCGAGGATTGCATCGTGCGCTTCTCCCAAATTCCGTGACGGACCGGATCCGTCGCCGGGTTCCACCGAGGCCCAAGGACCATACATCAAAGGATGCCGGAGACGCGATCAGTCTGTCGCAAATCATGCTAAAAATGCGGCGCGAGGGGGCTCATGTGAGGGCAGCGGGGGTGACAGATACGGGGGCGGTGGAGGACGTCGGCCGCATGGAATTCCTTCTGACGCTGCGCCGCCGCGGCATCATGAACCAGGACGTGCTGCGGGCGATGGACGAGGTGCCGCGCGGCAACTTCGTCGAGCCGGGATTCGCCGAAAACGCCTACGCCGACCGCGCTTTGCCGATCGCCTGCGGACAGAGCATCAGCCAGCCTTTCGTCGTCGCCTATATGACCGAGCGTCTCGATCTCACGCCGGCGCATCGCGTGCTCGAGGTCGGCACCGGCTCGGGCTATCAGGCGGCGATCCTGTCGCGGCTGGCCAAGGAGGTGGTGAGCGTCGAGCGTTTCCGTACGCTGGCTGACACAGCACGGGCGCGGCTCGAACGGCTCGGCTGCGGTAATGTCGACGTCGTCGTCGGGGACGGGCTGTCCGGCGTGCCGGAGCGGGCGCCGTTCGACCGCATCCTCGTCACTGCCGCGGCCGAGCGCATCCCGGAGACGCTGACCGAGCAGCTCGCCGACGGCGGGGTGATGCTGCTGCCGCTCGGACCGCATGACGGCACGCAACGGATCATCAAGCTTACCAAATCCTCAACGGGCCTTTCGCGCGAGGATCTGATCCCGGTGCGGTTTGTTCCGCTATTGCCGGGACAGGCGCGTGAGCTGTAGCGCGACGGCACAGCCAATAAGCGACTAACGATCCGGTAGGCTTAAAGGCTTTTTTACCAGCGGCGTGTTTATTCGAACTCTACGTATCATGCGTGTGAGTGAGTAAGCCTTATGCCGCGTCTCACCCTGCCGTTCCGGTCGTGTAACTGGCTCCGTTTTGCAGTCCTTGCCGTGGTCGGCGTGACCGCCGCCGGTTGTGCGGACTCGGCCCGCTTCGACTCCAACCCTTACGCGTCGAACCACCGTGCCCCGCCGCAGGACGTGACCGGCTCGATCTCATCGCGTCCGAGCCGTCGCGTCGAGGCGCAGCCTTTGCCGGCGCCGACCCCGACGCGGCCCTACAGCGTGCCCGCCGGCGTGGCGAGCGGCGCACAGGGCCTCGGCGCCTATCGGCCTTCGGGTCATTCACCGGAATACACCGGCTCGGTGCCTCAGCAGCAGGTCGAGCCGGCAAAGCCCGCCGGGCATTGGACCTGGAACGGCGGCACTCCGATCGTCGTCACCCGTACCGACACGCTGGAAGGCATCGCGCGCAAACACGGCGTGCCGGCGCAGGCGATCCTCGAGGCCAACGGCATTCACAGCGCCGCCTCGATCCATGCGGGCGAGCGTCTGGTCATTCCGCGTTATGTCGTCGGTGAAGCGCAGACGAGTGCGCCCCGCATCGAGGCGCCGCGCGCCGAGCCGGTTCGCCAGGCCGCGGCCCCGTCGCATGCGGCACTCGCCGCGAGCGACATCCACATCGTGCAGCCGGGCGAGAGCCTGATCGGCATCGGCCGTCATTACGGCATCTCGCTGGCCGAGATCGCGCGGCTCAACAAGCTCCAGCCCTACACGAAAGTCAGCGTCGGCGACCGTATCAAGGTGCCGGGACGCGCCGATCAGCGCGTCGCCGCCCGCCAGCCGGCGCCGGTCACGCAGCCCGTTCCGCAACGCCTCGAGCACCGGCGCGTCGCCCAAGCAGCGCCGCCGATCGACAATGTCGGCTCGCTGCCGGCCGAGAATGCGCGCGTGGCGACGCCGGAGCCGTCCGCCGCGCCTGAAAATCCGGTGAAAAAGGCCGAGCAGGTCGCGGCGAATAAAATGCCGCAGTTCCGCTGGCCGGTGACCGGCCACATCATAGAGGCCTTCGGAGCGCGTCCGAACGGCACGACCAATGATGGCATCAACCTCGCGGTGCCGGCGGGCACGCCGATCAAGGCGGCCGAGGACGGCGTCGTCGCCTATTCCGGCAACGAGCTCAAAGGCTACGGCAATCTCGTGCTGATCCGCCACGCCGACAATTTCGTCTCGGCCTATGCCAATGCCAGCGAGATTCTGGTCAAGCGTGGCGACAGCGTGAAGCGCGGGCAGGTGATCGCGCGCGCCGGCCAGACCGGCAACGTCACCTCGCCGCAATTGCACTTCGAAATTCGTAAAGGCTCGACTCCGGTCGATCCGCGCAAGTATCTCGCCAGCAACTAGGCGCGAGATATCCCAAATCCGTTCGTCCCCGCGAAAGCGGGGACCCAGCGCTGGATGCCCGCTTGCGCGGGCATGAGCGGATGGGTGCTGTGCTCTAATCCTTCAGCGCCACGCCGAGCCGGCCGGCGAGATCCTGGATGAACTGCCAGGCGACGCGGCCGGAGCGCGCGCCTCGCGTCGTCGACCATTCAAGCGCGTCGCGATGCAATTGCTCGTTGTCGGGCTTGATGCCGTAATAGGCCACGTAGCCGTCGATCATCGCCAGATATTCGTCCTGGCTGCAGCGGTGGAAGCCGAGCCACAGACCGAAGCGATCCGACAGCGACACTTTCTCCTCGACCGCCTCGCCGGGATTGATGCCGGTCGAGCGCTCATTCTCGATCATGTCGCGCGACAGGAGATGTCGCCGGTTTGAGGTCGCGTAGAAGATGACGTTCTCCGGCCGGCCTTCGATGCCGCCTTCGAGCACGGCCTTGAGCGATTTGTAGCTGGTGTCGTCGTTGTCGAACGACAGGTCGTCGCAGAACACGATGAAGCGGTGGCGCGAACTGCGCGTGACCGCCATCAGCTCGGGCAGGCTCTCGATGTCCTCGCGGTGGATTTCGACGAGCTTTAGTGGCCCGCCCTGGCTCTTGCGCGCAAATTCGGCGTTGACCGCGGCATGCGCGGCCTTCACCAGCGATGACTTGCCCATACCGCGCGCGCCCCACAGGAGCGCATTGTTCGCGGGCAGGCCGCGCGCGAAGCGCTCGGTGTTTTCGACCAACATGTCGCGCACGCGATCGACGCCCTTGAGCAGCGACATCTCGACGCGGTTGACGCGCGGCACAGCCACCAGCCGCCCGTCCGGATGCCAGATGAAGGCATCCGCGGCGTTGAGGTCGGGCGCCGCCTTTGACGATGGCGCGAGCCGCTCGAGCGCGACGGCGATGCGCTCCAGAACGTCCGGTGCGAGGACGCCGTCGCCCGGCTTCGCCGCGGATTTCGCGCGTGCCTTCGCGGCTGTCTTGTTCGGCTGCTTGTTGGGCTTTTTGGGCTTGGCCATGGGAATGTCGTCTGTCATAGGCAGTCGCGGCTGCTCTTAGCGGGGCAGGGATGGTCCGGCAAGCGCCGGCTCGCCAAAGGCCTCGAAACGGCCTGTTTTGGCCTTCCGGGCGGCGTTGCAATTGGGCGGGCGGTGGTTATAGTCCGCGCAAATTTACGGTGCCGGCAAGCGTTTTAAGCGCCTCTGCCTGAGGCATCCACGTAAGCGGAACGAGGTTTTTTCGATGTTCACGACGCCTGCATTTGCGCAAGGGCTGTTCGGCGGGGCAGGCGGCGAAGGCGGCATGCTTGTGCAGCTGCTGCCTTTCGCGCTGATCTTCGTCATCATGTATTTCCTGATCTTGCGGCCGCAGCAAAAGAAGGTGAAGACGCACCAGCAAATGGTCAAGGCGGTGCGGCGCGGCGATAACGTCATCACCAATGGCGGCCTGATCGGCAAGGTCACGAAGGTGATCGACGACGACCAGATCGAGATCGAGATCGCCGAGGGCGTACGCATCCGCCAATTGCGGTCGATGCTCACCGACGTCCGCGCCAAGGGCGAGCCGGTCAAGGAAGAAGCGTCGGCCGGCTGATCGGCCCGCGGGCGCCTTGTTGCGAAGCTTCTGAAGTCAGGACCTCATGCTCTATTTTACGCGGTGGAAGGCGGCGGCGATCATCCTTACGGCGCTCGTCGTCTGCCTGTGCGCCGTTCCAAATTTCCTTCCGACGGCGACGGTCGACGCCTGGCCCAAATGGGCGCAGCGCCACGTCGTGCTTGGTCTTGATTTGCAGGGCGGCTCGCATCTCCTGCTCGAGGTCGACACCAAGGCCGTGCGCAAGGAGATGCTCGAGGCGCTGCGCGACGACGTGCGCCGCGTGCTGCGTGACGCGCGCATCGGCTACACCGGGCTCGTCGTGCGCGGCAACAGCGTCGAGGCCCGCATCCGCGAAGGTGGCAATTCGGGCCAGGCGCGAGAGAAGCTCGCTACGCTGTCGCAGCCTCTTGGCGGTATCCTCAGCGCCGCCGGCCAGCGCAATGTCGACATCACCAATGACGGCAATCTCTATCGTTTGACGCTGAGCGAGCCGGCGATCGTCGAGCGTGTGCGTCAGTCGGTCGATCAGTCGATCCAGATCATCGAGCGCCGCGTCAACGAGCTCGGCACGGTCGAGCCGCTGATCCAGCGCGAAGGCAACGACCGCATCGTGGTGCAGGTGCCGGGCCTCCAGGACCCGACGCGCCTGAAGCAGTTGCTCGGCAAGACCGCCAAGCTCGACTTCCGCATGGTCGACAGCAACGTCTCGCCGGAGCAGGCGCAGCAGGGCTCGCTGCCGCCGGAAGATGAGCTTCTGCACGGGACCGGCAAGGAATCGAGCCAGCAATACGTCATCGAGAAGCGCGTGCTGGTGTCCGGCGGCGATTTGACCGACGCGCAGCCGGGCTTCGATCCGCGCACCTCCGAGCCGATCGTGTCATTCCGCTTCAACACCTCCGGTGCGCGCAAATTCGCCGAAGCGACGCAGCAGAACGTCGGCAAGCCGTTTGCCATCGTCCTCGACAATGAGGTCATCTCTGCACCGGTGATCCGCGAGCCGATCCTCGGCGGCTCCGGCCAGATCTCGGGCAATTTCACTGTCCAGAGCGCCAACGATCTCGCCATCCTGCTGCGCGCTGGCGCGCTGCCGGCGCCGCTGACCATCATCGAGGAGCGCACCGTCGGTCCGGGCCTCGGCGCCGACTCAATCGCCCGCGGCAAGCTCTCGTCTTACGTCGGCGCGGCGATGGTCGTCTTCTTCATGATGGTGACCTACGGGCTGTTCGGCCTGTTCGCCAACATTGCCGTGGCGATCAACGTCGCCATGATCTTCGGCGTCCTCTCGCTATTGAACGCGACTCTGACGCTGCCGGGCATCGCCGGCATCGTCCTCACCGTCGGCATTGCCGTGGACTCGAACGTGCTGATTTACGAGCGCATCCGCGAGGAGGTCAGGGGCGGCCGCTCGGCGATCAACGCCATCGACGCCGGCTTCAAGCGCGCGCTGGCCACGATTCTCGATTCCAATATCACAACGTTCATCGCCGCCGCGGTCTTGTTCTATATCGGCACCGGGCCTGTGCGCGGCTTCGCCGTAACGCTCGGGGTCGGCATCATCACCTCGTTGTTCACCGCCTTTACCCTGACGCGGCTTATCGTCGCCTACTGGGTGCGGTGGCAGCGCCCCCAACGCGTTCCGATCTGAGGGGCACGCGCGTGATCCTTAAAAGTGGGTACCGGTTTTCGGACAAGATCAGGCGCAAGGAAGACTAACCATGCGTCTGCTTCGTATCGTTCCGGACGACACCAAATTCGATTTCATGCGCTTCCGGCGCATCAGCTTTCCTGTGTCGGCGATCATGTCGATCCTGGCGATCACCCTCTATTTCTATCATGGGCTGAACTTCGGCATCGACTTCAAGGGCGGCCTGCTGATCGAGGTCAAGACCATCAGCGGCGCTCCGGCCGATCTCGCCAGCATGCGCTCGACGCTTGGTGGCCTCGGACTCGGTGAGGTGCAGTTGCAGCAATTCGGCGCGCCCGACGACGTGCTGATCCGCATCGGCGAGCAGCCCGGCGGCGATGCCGCGCAGCAAGCGGCGGTGACCAAGGTGCGCGGCTCGCTCGGTAAGAACCTCAACTATCAGCGCGTCGAGGTCGTCGGCCCGCGGGTCTCGGGCGAGCTGTTGTCCTATGGCGTCATCGGGCTGATGCTCGCCATCTTCTGCATCCTGATTTATCTCTGGTTTCGATTCGAGTGGCAGTTTGCGCTCGGCGCCATGATCGCCAACGTGCACGACATCGTGCTCACCATCGGCTTCATGTCGATCACGGGCATCGACTTCGACTTGACCAGTATCGCCGCACTTCTCACCATTCTGGGTTATTCGCTGAATGATACCGTCGTCATCTACGACCGCATCCGCGAGATGCTGCGCCGCTACAAGAAGCTGCCGATGCCCGATTTGCTCAACGCCTCGGTCAACCAAACCTTGTCGCGCTCGGTGATCACGCACTTGACCGTTTCGCTGGCGCTGCTTTCGTTGTTGTTGTTCGGAGGCCAGGCGATCCACTCCTTCACCGCTACCATGATGTTTGGCGTCGTTTTGGTCGGCACTTACACCTCGGTGTTCATCGCCTCGCCGATCCTGATTTATCTCGGCGTCGGCCGTGGCGGGGATTCGCTCAGCCGCGCCGAGGGCAAAGACGAGAAGCCCTGACCGTGGAGGAGGACCGGCACCTGCCGCAGCCGGCGCCGGTCGACGCCTACGGCGATGGCGGGTTTCGTTTTGGCGGAATGTCGCATCGCGGCTCGCTTTTGTGCTTTCCGGATGGAATCTGGGCCTGGCCGATAATGAACGTGGCAGAGCTCTCGGCCGAGACGCTCGCTCCGGCCTTTGCTCGCGCCGCTGAACTCGACTTCTTCCTCATCGGCGGCGGCCGCGATCCGTTTGTGCTGCCGGAGAAGCTGCGCCAGCGATTCCGCGACGTTTCGCTTTCGGTCGACGCGATGCCGACCGGGGCCGCAGTGCGGACCTGGAACGTGCTGCTCGCCGAGCGCCGCCGCGTCGGTGCAGCGCTCATTGCCATTGCATGACCGGTGCGGACCATTGTGCGGCGCTGGTGCGCGAGCATGACCGCGACCGCTATATCGCGACCTTGTTCGCGCCGGCCGACCGCCGCGAGGCGCTCTACGCGCTCTACGCTTTTGCGCTCGAGATCGGCCGCGTCCGCGAGGTCGCGCGCGAGCCGATGCCCGGCGAGATCAGGCTGCAATGGTGGCGCGAAGTCCTGTCGGGCGAGCGTGACGGCGAGGCGGCGGCGCATCCGGTCGCCGCGGCCTTGCGCGAGACAATCGTGAGCTACGGTCTCGACGCTTCGCGGCTCACCGCCTTCATCGACGCGCACGCTTTCGATCTCTACGACGAGCCGTTCAAGACGCTCGACGAACTCGACAATCATGCGGTGCTGACTGAAAGTGTTCTGCTTGCCGCGGCCGCGAAAATCCTGGGCCACGAAGGCTTAGCCGTCGATGTGCTCACGCGGCATGCAGGTATCGCGCTGACGGTCGCACAAATCGTGCTGACGCTGCCGCGCCATGCCGCGCGGCATCAGCTCTACGTTCCGCTCGAAGTGCTTGAACGGCACGGCGTCGAGCCCGACGCAGTCTTCGCCGGCCAGGACAGCGAGCAGCTGCGCGCCGCGCTCGCCGAACTGCGCCGCCACGCGCGGCGGCAGATCCAGGCTGCGGCGATGGAGGCGGGTGTGGTGTCGCGGACGATCATGCCGGTGCTTCTGCCCGTTGCGCTGATCGGATCGACGTTCAGGCGCATGGACCGGCGCGGCTACGAGCCGTTTGCGCCGGAGCCGTTATCGCGGCTCAAGCGGCAATGGCTGTTGTGGCGCGCGGCGCGCGATCCCGAGAGGATATTTGCGGCATAGCGTTCTCATCCCTCTCCCGGAGGGGAGGGATAAATAAATCTATTCCGCCGCCTGTGCCTGCGCGCCGCGCCACACGTCGAGATCGGCGAGCGCGCGCCGCGTCAGCGCGCTTTTCCTGGCCAGCGCTTTGGCGGTGCCGCGTCCGAGCGGACTCTTGCGGTCATAGTCTGGCGCCTGCTTGAGCGGCGGGAACAGGCCGAAATTGATATTCATCGGCTGGAACGATGACGGACCGTTGTCGATGGTATCGATATGGCCGCCGGTGATGTGCGCCAAAATCGCGCCGTGCGCCGTGGTCGGCGGCGGCGCGATGATGGTGTCACCGCGACGTTCGGCGGCCGCGAAGCGCCCGGCCACCAGTCCGACCGCGGCGCTCTCGACATAGCCCTCGCAGCCGGTGATCTGGCCGGCGAAGCGCCAGGCGGGATTCTTCTTCAGTCGCAGCGCGGCGTCGAGCAGCACCGGCGAATTCAGGAACGTGTTGCGATGCAGACCGCCGAGGCGCGCGAATTCGGCGTTCTCCAGGCCAGGAATGGTGCGGAACACGCGGACCTGCTCGCCGTGCTTCAGTTTGGTTTGGAAGCCGACCATGTTGTAGAGCGTGCCGAGCTTGTTGTCCTGGCGGAGTTGCACCACCGCGTAGGGCTTGACGCCGGGCGCGTGCGGATTGGTCAGGCCGAACGGCTTCATCGGCCCGTGCCGCAGCGTTTCGGGCCCGCTCTCGGCCATCACTTCGATCGGCAGACAGCCGTTGAAATAGGGCGTCGTCGCTTCCCAGTCCTTGAACTCGGTCTTGTCGCCTGCGATCAGCGCCGCGACGAACGATTCGTATTGTTCGCGCGTCATCGGGCAATTGATGTAGTCGGCGCCCGAGCCGCCGGGCCCCGCCTTGTCGTAACGCGACTGGAACCAGGCTTTGCTCATATCGATGGAGTCGAAGTGCACGATGGGGGCGATGGCGTCGAAGAACGCAAGCTGCGTTTCGCCGGTGAGGGCGCGGATGTTGTCGGCAAGCGCCGGCGAGGTGAGCGGGCCGGTGGCGATGATGACGCTGTCCCAATCGTCGGGCGGCACCGCGACCTCACCGCGTTCGAGCGTGATCAGCGGATGCGCCTCGAGCGCCTGCGTGACGGCGGCGGAGAAGCCGTCGCGGTCGACCGCGAGCGCCCCGCCTGCCGGCACCTGATTGGCGTCGCCGGCGCGCATGATCAGCGAGCCGAGCCGGCGCATTTCTTCGTGCAGCAGGCCGACCGCATTGTGTTCGGCGTCGTCGGATCGGAACGAGTTCGAGCAGACGAGTTCGGCATAGCTGTCCGTCTTGTGCGCGTCTGTCGGGCGCGACGGCCGCATCTCATGCAGCACGACCGGGATTCCGGTCTGCGCGAGCTGCCAGGCGGATTCGGAGCCGGCGAGGCCGCCGCCGACGACGTGAACGGGCTTGAGGGTCATGCGGCGCAAACTAGGGCGGGGTGGCCGTCGCGGCAACGGCCCAAAAACGAAACCGCCCGCGTGAGGCGGGCGGCTTCGACGAATGCGATGGCGCGTGGCCTTTAGGCCTGCTGGGCAGCGCTCCAGGCGACGCGATTGATCTCCGAGCGGCTGATCCCGATATCGGCCAGCTCACGGTCGCCCAGACGGTTCAGCTCGGCGACGCTGCGGTTGTAGCGCTTCCACTCACGGATCATACGGACAAGTGCGGCAAACATGGCGGTCCTCTTAGCTCTTTCTCTGAAGTTCCGGCCGACCCGGCCGGTTCAATTCGATGCCCGGAACATAACCATTCTCGCACTTGCGAAAAGAAACAATGTTGCGCCGCAGCTAAGCGAAAAACGCATACCTCAAGCTGTTGATAGTTAACAAATAATTAGGAATTTCAAGAAAAACGGCGGGTATTGCCCACCGTTCCTCCCGAAACTGGGGAAAGTTCAGGCAGCCGAACGCTGTTCGTGGCGGCCTTCAGCCATTTCTTCGATGATTTTGGCCGAAAAAGCGTCGAGATCGCCTGGATTCCGCGATGTCACGACGCCCTGGTCGGCGACTACAGCCGAATCCTCCCATGCGGCTCCTGCATTGATGACGTCGGTCTTGATCGATTTGTACGAGGTCATCTTCTTGCCCTTGGCGATGCCGGTTTCCACCAGCAGCCAGGGCGCATGGCAGATTGCCGCTACCACCTTCTTCTTATTGTAGAAATCCTTGATCAGCTTCAGGGCCTTGTCGTTGACGCGCAGCAGATCCGGATTGATCTGCCCGCCGGGCAGGACGATGGCGTCGAAGTCGTCCGCCTTTACCTCGTCGAGCGTCTTGTCGACCTTCACCGGCCGGCCCCAATCCTTCTTGTCCCAGCCTTTGATCTCGCCTTTCTCCGGCGAGGCGATCGTGACCTCGGCGCCTGCCGCCTTGAGCCGGTCGCGGGGAACTTCGAGCTCAGATTGCTCGAAGCCGTGCGCCGCCATGATCAGAACCTTCTTGCCCGTGGCCTTTGCCATCGTTGTCTCTCCTTGAATGCTGTCGCCCCCGCAGCCCTTGGTGGCTAACGGCAGTTCGCGCGGAGCGTTCCTGCCCGGTTGGAGAGGTTCTCGGGCGGCGTCACGTCATTTTGGAGTCGATGAGTAAGCTGTTGTGGAACGGTGCGACCGTTCAGCCGGAAACCGTCAAGCCGGTGACCGGCGCTGGATGCTCCTGTTCGCTCTGGGCGGCGCTGTAGGAGAAGGCGAGGCCGAGCAGGGTGAGGGCGAAGATGCTGATGGCGAAGCGGATGAGGATCATGGCACAACACACGCTGGTTCGAAGGTCGTTGATCTGTGGCCAGACTGGTTAAGGCAGCGTCAATTGTGCGTGCCCGCGTTCGAATTTAGCGATCCGGGTCAGGCGGCAGCATTCATTGAACAAGCGTGAGGGATCGATGATCCTGCCGTTGCAGATGCTGTTTTTCGAGGATCTCTCGGTCGGGCTGACCGAGACGCTGCGAAAGACGATCGACTCCGCCGACGTCGTCGGCTTCGCCGAAGTCACCGGTGACCGCAATCCGATCCATCTGTCCGAGCATTTCGCGGCGAAGACGCCCTTCGGTACCCGCATCGCGCATGGCCTTTATACGGCGAGCCTGATTTCCGCCGTGCTCGGCACGCGGCTGCCGGGACCTGGTGCCGTCTACATCTCGCAGACGCTGAATTTCCGCGCGCCGGTGAAGATCGGCGACACCGTCGAGGTGACGGTCACCGTCGCCGAATTGATGCCGGACAAGCGCCGCGCCCGCCTGGCTTGCACGTGCAGCGTCGGCGGCGAGGTGGTTGCTCGACGGTGAGGCCTGGGTGAAGGTGCCGTCGAAAGAGGGCGGCGGCCGGCCCTTGCCACGCATCTGACGCAATTCGAACTCTCCACATCGTCTTCGGAACGGGCTGCAGTCGCATGGCGTTACGGCCATGCGGGGCACGGTTTTGGCCTCACTGGTTCGCTCAAGTCCCGAAGGCGCCGCATGCCTATACAAAGACCACAGAAACCGAGAGTGAGAGCCAGGGCGGTTGACCCTCTCGAGACGATCGACTGGCTGGCGCTATGGGCCATATCGCTGGGTCTGAGTGCGATCGTTCTCGCCGGCATCGCCTATTTCACGATCGGCGACAATCTCGGTGCGTCGTTCATTCTTGCATCCGCCGCGGGGATCATCGGCGCGGCGCTACTCGCCAGCAAGCCGCCGGTGCACGAGTAGCTGCGCCCGTTTCGCGATGAGTGGACGTCAATTTGATCGCGCGCGATTGTGATTGCGCGTGACGCGTCAAATCGCCGAATCGATGCTAGCACCTTGCCGCGCGGCGCTTCCGGCGGTACGGCAACGGGTTCATGCAAGGCGATTTGGCTTCCTGGCAGTTATGGCGTGATCGGCGCGGGCGCCTGTCGTGGCTGCGCATTGCAGTGCTGGCGCTGCTCCTGTTCCCCTTGGGCAAGGCGTTGATCGAAGCCGGAGCGATTGCGCATGGCGCGCGGCCCATCAACGATCTCATCCACCGCGCGGGATTCTGGACATTGATCTTCCTCGGCGTGACTTTGGCGGTGACGCCGTTCCGCAGCGTCGCCCGCTACGGCGCGCTCGTCGATGTCCGGCGGATGGTGGGTGTCGGCACGTTCTGCTATGCCGCGGCGCATCTCTCTCTGTTCTTTGCCGACCAAAGCTACGACCTCGGCAAGTTCCTGCACGAGATCACGCATCGCTGGTACCTCATTATTGGGGGCACGGCTTGGCTGGGCCTTGCCGCGCTGGCCGTCACCTCGACCAACGGCATGATGCGGAGGCTCGGGCCGCGTCGCTGGCGGCGCCTACACCAGTTCGTCTACGGCATCGCGTTGCTCGCGCTCATCCATTACTTCCAGCAGACCAAAGCCGACGTTACCGTGCCGGCCTTCGCGGCCGGACTGTTCGCCTGGTTGATCCTCTATCGCGTGCTCGCCTGGTGGCAGGACACAAGCGAACTTTCCACGCTGAGTCTGCTCGCGCTCACGTTTGCGGTTTCTTTGGTGACCTTCGCCGGCGAGGCGGTCGGCATCGGCATTGCTTTTCATGTCTCGCCGATGCGCGTTCTCGATACGGCGTTCGACTTCGATATCGGCATCCGGCCCGGCTGGGAGGTGCTGGCCGCCGGGTTCGCGGTCGTCGTCGTCGATGCGGTGCGCGCCCGCTGGAACCGGCGCACGGTGCGCACCGGACCGTTGCGCCAGGTCAAGATCGAGACCTGAGCCCCGCGCTGTCGCGCTCCGCAATGCTGGACGGGAGCGTCTCGTTCAGACCGAAGCGCTCGGGCACGCCGCCGAAGAGCCTGCGGCCGGCGCTGATGAGGGGCTCCACAAGCTCGCCTTTGACCGTGTGGGCGT
>DATCFB010000355.1:0-11123 GCA_036509755.1 Pseudolabrys sp.
AGAAGAATCAGTCTGAATCCTGTGGTGGCGTCTGGAGTGGACATGCCGGTTGCCGCCGATCCCGTTGCGATCGAAGCCGCCGACCGGCGCACGCGACGGAACGGTGATGCCCGCAGGAACGAACGCTCCCCGCCTCGAGAAGGTGACGCGCAAATGGCTGGATCTGGCCGAGCGCCGGCTCGCCTCCTACGAGGAGCTTTATCGCAGCGGGCGCTGGGCGCTCTACTATCCGACGCAGGAATTATTCGCGGTCCGCATGCTCGACGTGATCAAGGCGGTGAAAACGCTGCGCCGCGCGGCCGAACACGTCCCCGAGCGTCCACGCATCTCACGGCTACGGCAGGCCGCCTGAGGCTGGCCGCGCTGGCCGTGGTGGCGACGGTCTCCCTTTTCCCCGGCCTGGCATCGGCCGACGACGGCGATCTCAAGCTCGGCGCGGAGCTGCTGCAAAAGAACTGCGCCGCGTGTCATGCCGTTGGTCCGACGGGCGCGAGCCCGCACAAGGATGCGCCCGCCTTCCGCACGCTCGGCCAGCGCTATCCGGTCGACTCGCTCGAGGAGGCGCTCGGCGAGGGCATCCTGTCCGGCCATCCCGACATGCCGGAATTCAGTTTTGATGCCGACGAAGTCGGTGCCATCATCGCCTATCTCCAGTCCATCCAGCAGCGCTGAGCCGTTTGCGGCGGCGCTTTCCCCGGGATCGTCTTTATGAGCAGTGCCCTGTTTTCGCCGATCCGGCTCGCCGGCCTCGCGCTCGCGAACCGCATCGTCGTGTCGCCGATGTGCCAGTACTCGGCCGACGATGGCTGCGCCAATGACTGGCACCTGATGCATCTCGGCATGCTGGCCAATTCCGGCGCGGCCTTGGTCGTCGTCGAGGCGACGCATGTCGAGCGGCACGGTCGCATTACCCATGGCTGCCTCGGCCTTTACTCCGACGACAATGAGTCCGCGCTCGCCCGGGTCGTGGCGCAGGCGCGGTGGCGCGGCACGGCGAAGTTCGGCATCCAGATCGCGCATTCCGGCCGCAAGGGCTCGGCGCAGCGGCCGTGGGACGGCGGCAATTCGCTGACCGCCGGCGAGGATCCGTGGCAGACGATCGCCGCCTCGGCGACGCCGTTTGGCGACAATTGGCACATGCCGCGCGAGGCGACGGAAGCCGACATGAACCGGGTCCGCGACGCCTTCGTCAATTCGGCGAAGCGCGCGCTGCGCATCGGCTTCGACGCCGTCGAGCTGCACATGGCGCACGGCTATCTCCTGCACGGCTTCATGTCGGCTTTGTCGAACAAGCGCACCGATCAATACGGCGGCAGTTTCGAGAACCGCATGCGCTTTCCCTTGTCCGTCGCACGCGCGGTCCGCGCGGCGGTGCCGAAGGATGTGCCGCTCGGCGCGCGCATCACCGGCAGCGACTGGCGCGAGGGCGGGCTGACACCCGACGACGCGGTCGCCATCGCCAAGGCGCTGAAAGGCGAGGGCCTCGACTTCATCTGCGTCTCGTCGGGCGGCGTCGCGCTCGACATCCGCAACCCATCGGAGGCCGGCTACAACCTGCCGATGGCGGCGCGGGTCAAGCGCGAGGCGGGGATCGCCACGCGCGGCGTCGGCCTTATCGTCACGCCGGAACAGGCGGAGGCGGTGGTCGCCGAGGGCAAGGCCGACATGACGGCGCTCGGCCGCGCTCTGCTCGACGATCCGCGTTGGGGCTGGCACGCCGCCAAGGCGCTCGGCGCCGAGGTCGCGCGCCCGCGGCAATATCTGCGAGTCGGACCGAAGCTGTGGGCGCCGGCGGCGAAGGGATAAGGGTCTTCATCTCTCCCAGGATGCGGGGGAGAGGGTTGAGAGATGCAAACCTTCGTCTTCCTCGCCGTGCTGTTCGCCGCGCTGTGTCACGCCGGCTGGAACGCGCTGGTCAAGACCGGACTGGATCCGCTGCGTGCAACGGCGTTGATCGCGATCGGCGCCGCCGCGGTGGCACTCGCATTTCTGCCGCTCGCCGGCCTGCCGGCCATGGCGGCCTGGCCGTGGCTGGCCGGCTCGATGGCGATCCACGTGTTCTATTTCGCCAGCCTGATCGAGGCCTATCGCGCCGGCGATCTCGGCCAAGTCTACCCGATCGCGCGCGGTGCGGCGCCCTTGATGACGGCGACCGCGGCGACCGTGTTCGTCGGCGAGCACCTCAGCACACTCGGCTGGGGCGGCATCGCTGCTCTGGCGGCCGGCGTCCTGCTGTTGTCGGCGCGTGGTGGGCGCGGGCTCACCGGCCTCGATCGCCGCGCTGTCGGCTTCGCGCTGTTCACGGCGGTGACCATCTGCTCCTATTCGGTCGTCGATGGCGTCGGCGTGCGCGCGTCCGGCAATCCCATCGGGTACACGCTGACGCTGTTCGTCGGCAACGGCGTCACGCTTGTCCTGTACGCGCTCGCGCGCGAAGGCGCCAAGGTGCTGACGCCGATGCCGCATCTATGGCGGCGTTCGCTCGTCGGCGGCGCCATGCAGGTGATGTCCTACGGCATTGCGTTGTGGGCGATGACATTGGCGCCGATCGCCGTCGTCGCCGCTTTACGCGAAACGAGTGTGTTGTTCGGGACGGTGATCGCCGTGCTGGTGCTGAAGGAGCGGTTCCGGCCGGTGCGCATCGCCGCGGCGATGCTGATCATGTGCGGACTGGCGGCGATCAGGCTGAGCTAAAGCGTCAGCTCGGGGAATACACGCTCCATCCGCGCGAGATCGTCCTCGGTGTCGACGTCCCACAGCGGCGGCAACTCGGCGGCCTTCAGACCGAGCGTGGCGATCCGCGCGCGGGTCTCGGCGAGCACGGTGGGTACGCTCCAGATCATGGCCTCGAACAGAGCGGGGTGCCGCGCGCTGGCGCCGATGAGCACGTAACCGCCGTCCTCGGCCGGAATCAGCACGATGTCATGCGTCTCGAGCGCGCGGGCGGCGTCGCACAGATGCGCGGGCGTGAGCGCAGGGCAATCGGCGCCGATGACCAGCGTCGGTCCGTCCTCGAATGCCGCGAGCATGCGCGCGCCGAGATCGCCTTCCGGCTGCGGCCTCAGCGTGACGCCGAGTTCGCGGAAGCTGCGATGCGTCGCGTCAGGGGCGCACCACAGCGTCACCGGGCCGATGTCCGCCGCTTGCGCGGTGGCGGCGGCGCGCGCGGTCAGGCGTTCCTGCAAAACGGCGGCGGCATGCGCGCCGATTGCCGGAATAAGCCGGGTCTTGGCGGTGCCGGGGACGGGCGCCTTGGCGAGGATGGCGACGCTAGTTTTCGCCATGGCCGTAGGCGCGCGCGAGGCGCTTGGGGTCGGCCCCGAGAAAAAAGGCGAGCCGCAGCCGCCACATCAGGAGCACGGTGGGCAGCGTGCCGTGCCTTCGCCAGCGGCGCGGCGAGGTCGTGACGCGGGCGCGCAGGCAAGCGGGAGGCGAGACACGCTTGAGCCGCGCCGATAAAGCGACGTCCTCCATCAGCGCGATCGCCGGGAAGCCGCCGACGCGCGCGAACGCCTCGCGCCTGACGAACAGCGCCTGATCGCCGGTGGCGATGCCGGTCAGCCGCGAGCGCAGGTTCATCGTAACGGCGACGAGCGGCAGAGCGCCGCCGCTGAACGCGACATCGAAGCGGCCCCAGACCCGCTGGGCTTTCATGAGCGCGTCGCAGAGCAGAGCGTCGGCGTTCTCCGGCAATCGCGTGTCGGCATGCAAGAACAGGATGACGTCGCCGCCCGCTATTGCGGCGCCGGCGTTCATCTGCAAGGCGCGGCCGCGCGGCGCGCTCAGCACGCGGTCGGCGAGGGGCCGCGCGACATCCGGCGTTGCATCGGTGCTGCAGCCATCGACGATGATGACCTCGCAGCCCTTCGCACGCAGCGGCACCAGCGCCTCCAGCGCGGCGATAATGCAGGCGGCCTCGTTCAGCACCGGCATGACGATCGAGAGTCTCATCGGGACGCCGCCTGTGCGAGCCTGTACGCCGGACCTTTGACGATGCGCTGATAATAGGAGAGATGCGCCGATGATCCCTGTGGCCAACGCTTCACGAAGCGGCCCAGGAAGGCATCGAGATCGAACGCGACGGCGAGCGCATCGATGAACATGCCGTCGCGGGCGGCGCCATAGAGCGGACGATGCGGCGACGGCGTCGTGGCGATGCGCGTGACGACGCCGAAGGTCGTACCGGCAAAATTGGCCATGCCGGCCGCGCCGTTGTTGATAATGGTCAGGCGGCCGGTCTCCAACGCAAAGTCGCGCAGCGCGGCAGCGCAGGTGTGGGTCGAGGCGAAGACGTCGACGCGCGAGGCGTCGCGAACACTCGCGAGCCAATGCCTGTGCGCCGGATCGTCGAGATATGCCGCATCGAAGCGCCAGCCGGCGAGCGCCTGCGCATCACCATGGACGATGCCGACGCGCAGGCCACCCACTTGCGCAACGAAGTGCATCGGTAAGGCCCGCAAGCGGGCGCGTGCGGCGTCGGGTGCGGCGTCGCGCAACTTGGCGAGGATCTCGTTCGATCGCTGCACCGTGCCTTGGTCCACTGCTTCCGGATAGGCGCAGCCGCAGCCCGCGCCGATGTCGTCCGCGCGCGCAATCTCGGTCTCGACATTGCCGCGCAGCGCGCGATAGGGCGCACCGCCGCGCTCGATCGCGGCGAACCAGTCGGGCTCGGCATCGAACCAATGGAAATCGCCGTTGAAGACGAGCGCGGGCGCGTTTCTTTCGCCGGCGGCGAGACGCTCGATCTCGCCTAACCCGGCCAGATTGCCGTAAAGCCCGCCGGCGACGTACAGCGTGTCGGTCGCGAAATCGACCGGGCGCGCGAATACGGCCGGCGCATAAGCGTAATCGGCCGGGCACATGCGGCCGGCCACAGCGGGCATGGGCAGCGCGACGGCTTGGGCGCTCATTCGGCGGCTTCCTTCAGCGCGCCGCCGCAGCTCGAGCCCTGGCCGGCGGTACAGCCGAAGCAATGGCCGGCGACGCGGATCGGATTGCCGTCGACATTGGTGTCGATGAGGTCGGAGAGATGCAGACGCTGCCGGCTGCCGCGCGCCAGCGGCAGATCGAGCATCTGGTTGAAATCGCAGTCGTAGAGATAGCCGCGCCAGTCGACGGAAATCAGATTGCGGCACATGACGCCCTCGAGATTGGCGTCGAGATGGGCGTCCTGGAGCAGACGCAGATAGTTCTCGAATTCGCCCTTGCTCACGAGCATTGATCCAAATCGCTGGATCGGCATGTTGGCGAGCACGAACAATCTGTCGAATGCGATGCCGTAGCTCTCGCCAAGGATGCGCTTGTAGTCGGACTCGAGTGCGGCTTGCGCCGGCGGCAGCGACGGCCCCTGCGGATTGTAGACGAGGTTGAGCACGAGGGTGGGATCGCTGCCATAGCCGAGCGCGTTCAGGCGCTTGAGGCCGCGGATCGAGGCGTCGAACACGCCCTTGCCGCGTTGGCGCTCGACATTGTCGGCGAGATAGCAGGGCATCGAGGCGACGACCTCGACGTGTTCGGCGGCGAGAAATTCCGCAAGGTCTTCCTGGCCGGGCTCCGAGAGGATGGTGAGGTTGCAGCGATCCATGACTGTAATGCCGCGCGCTCGGGCGGCGCGCACCAGCCGGCGAAAGTGCGGGTTGAGCTCCGGCGCGCCGCCAGTGATGTCGAGCGTGCCGATCTTGCGGCGGGCGAGGACGTCGACCACCAGGTCGATGGTGTCGCCCGACATTTCTTCGGTGCGGTTCGGTCCGGCATTGACGTGGCAATGCAGGCAGCTCTGATTGCAGCGATAGCCGACATTCACTTGCAAGGTGTCGAGACGGCCGCGGCGCAGCGTGGGAAAGGCAATGGCTTCGAGCAGCGGCAGCGTGTCACGCATTGCGGAATCCTGCGATTGCGCCGGCAATGTGCCACGCTGGCGCCCCGCCTTCAGGACAAATCGGCGTGAGGCAGATCAGCGCGCGAGCGCCGTTCTAACCGGCGCCGGAACGCCGATGCGGCCGTAGCCGGGCAGCTTGATGGCCGGATGGCGCAGGTCGAGTCCGGCGACGAGGCCGAGCAGGTTGATCTCGACGCCCTCGACCCAGCCAACCTTCAGCGAGGCCAAGCCGGCCACATTGATCTCGATGCCGGTGCGGCTGTCGGTCAGGCCCGCATAGAAGCCGGGCCGGTAGTCGCGGCCGATCGCGTTCGGCGGCAGCGCCAGACCGAGTTCGGGTACCGCGCGCAGCACGGCGGCGACGAAGGAGTTGCTGTTCGGCCCGGGCCAGACGCGATAGTCGCCGGCCTGCGCGAACCGGTAATCGGCGATTGCCGTCTCGACCCGCGGGATCAGCCGCTCGGCCTTGGCGCCGGAAATGTCGGCGATGATGGCCGGGGCGCTGCCGTACCAGCGCCCGTCAACAGGCCAATTATTGGTGCGCACCGGCGCGCCCCAGCCGACGACGTCGTAGCGTCTCCAGCGCGCCTCACCCGCGCGCTTGAACACGATCCAACTGTGCACGGCGAAGACGCCCTTCCAGGCGCCCGCAGTGCCGGTGAACACGATGAGCCGCGCGCGTTTGTTCTGCGCGGCGGGAGGCAGCAGGCCGGCGCTCGACCAGTCGGCGTCGCGCCACGAGCGCGGTGCATCGCTCGCCACGAACAGCGCGGCGCGGGCGAGGATCGGGGCGATAAACAGGAGCAGAACGGTGAGCATGAAGACGGTACGGCGGCGAAGCGTCATGGGGTGAGACGCTAACATAGGCATCGGTTGTGCCGAAAACAGGGCGGCTAGCGCACCTGGTTGCCGCTGATCGTGAGTTGCGGATAGCGCGCCGCGTCGCGGACGAGATCATCGCTCGCCACCTTGTCCCGTTCCATGCCGACGATGGCGCCGTGACCAGACTCGGCAATGAGGTTGCCCGTGATTGCCACATGGCCGGCGCCCGGCCCGACGGAGACCTCGATGCCTCTGTCGGCGCGCCGCACGACATTGCCCGATACGCTGACGTCGCGCAGATATTTTCCGGCGCCGACGCTGATGCCGGCCGCGGGCGCGTCCTCGATGACGTTGCCGGTCACCGCCGCGTCCGCCTCCACGGCAATGCCGACGCCGGCGGCATCGGGGCCGCCTTGCGGCCGCTTCGGAGTCAGGCGGCGGATGAGGTTGCCCTGGATGACGGCGAGATGGCCGCCGTCGTTGAAATTGGTCGAGACGATGCCGAGCGCGGCGCCGTCGACCGTGTTGCCGGAGATCACGGCGCCCTCGAAGCCAAACTCGGCGTACAGCGCGACCTCGGCGATGGTGCTGCACTGATTGCCCAGGACCTGCATGCCGGACGCGGCATTGCCGCGCACGGCAGAGAAGGCGCAGCGGCGGATGACGTTGTTGCTGACAACGACGCCGGCGGCGCGGAACACGTTCACGCCGTTGCCGTTTTCACCGGTGCCGCCGCCCGTCGAGGCGATATCTTCAATTGTGTTGCCGGTGACGATGCCGCCGTCGTGGCGCTTCTCGTTCTGCCAGACACGAATGCCGCCGTTGCCGGCGCCGCGAATGATGTTGCCGCGCATCGTGAGGCCGCGGCCATCGGTCGAGAACAACGCCGTGTCGGCGGTGGTGGCGATGGTGTTCGCTTCGACGATGCCGTCGCAGCCTTCGAGCACGATGCCATTGCCATTGGCATCGACGATCGTGCAATCGACGACGCGCAGCGCCTTCGCGTGCGATAAATGCACGAGGCCGCGATTGCGCGGCAACGCGACCCGGGCGCCGTCGAAGGTGATCCCGGACAAGGTGATGCTGTCGCCGCCGTCGCTCGCCAGCAGCGACGCGCCGTGCGTCAGCACGAGCCGCGTTGCTCCGCGCACGCCGAAGATCTGTGCGCCCGCAGGCAGGCGCAGCGCGCCGGTGCGGTAGATGCCTGGCGCCAGCATCAGCGGGGTGCGGCTGCGCGCCGATTCGTCTATGGCGTGCTGCAGCCGCGCGCTCTGGTCATCCGGCGCGCCGGGGCGGGCGCCATAATGCGCGGCGTCGAGCGCGTCAGCCGGCACAGCCGAGACGGCCGAGACAGCCGAGACAGCCGAGCCGAGCAGCAGGTGACGGCGATTGAGCGGCAGTTTTGGCATGACGGCCGCATTGTGCCGCCGCGAGGTTAACGCCGTGCTGCCGCGGCCATGGCGGTCAGAATGGCCTCGCCGGCGCGGGCGAGATCGGCGGCATTGAGCCGGCGGCGCGGGCCCTTGCGGCGGGACGTCCGGACGAGCGGCGGTACATGCACAAAAGCGGCAAGCCGCGGGCCATTCGTCGCCACCGCTTCCGCGCCCCGCCAGCAGATATAGTTGCAAAGATAGCGGCCGGCATCGCGCGACAGATAGGCCGGGACTCGGGCGCCGCGCGCGGCCGCGAGCAGGTGCATGACGGGCGCCGGCATCGGCTGCACCGATGGACCGCCGGGCAGGATGGCGTGGCGGCGCAGCGAGGCGTTGCAGGCGTCGGGCAGCAGTGCCAGCGCGTTGCGCGCGCGCGTCTCGATGCGGATACGCCATTCGCGGGTCGCCACGCCGAACATCAGCAGTGCGTCCGGGTTGTGGCGCGCAATCAATTGCGGCAGCTCGCGGTCGACCGCCGCGTAGCTGGTGGCGAAGACGTGGCCGACGAGACGCACCTCAGCGAGACCCGGCCGACGCAGGCGCGCGAGGTGTCGCACCAGCGGGGCCGTCGGATTCACCGGCGCTCCGGGGAAGGGGCCGAAGCCGGTGACGAGGATGGTCGTCATATCCCCAACAGGCCTGCGATCTCCTCGACGGCGAGTGTGGGCGCGAGCGATCCGGCGGCGACCGCCGCCTCGGCACTTTTCAATTTTGCGCGGACGGCGGGATCGTTGCGCAGCAATTGCGTGAGCCGCTCCTCGAGCATGGTCCACATCCATTTGACTTGTTGGGCGCGGCGGCGCGCGGCCAGCTCGGCTGTCTCGGTCAGCGCGTCACGGTGCTTGACGATTTGCGCCCACAATTCCGCAATGCCGTTGCCGGTCAGCGCTGAACAGGTGACGACCGGCGGCGACCAGCTCGCCGAGGCGGGCGTCAGGATGTTGAGCGCGCCGCGAAAATCGGCGGCGGCGAGCCTGGCCCTCTGGGTATTGTCGCCGTCGGCCTTGTTGACGGCGATCATGTCGGCGAGCTCGACCACGCCTTTCTTCAAGCCCTGCAATTCGTCGCCGGCGCCGGCGACCATCAGAAGCAGGAAGAAGTCGGTCATGTCGGCAACCGCGGTTTCCGACTGGCCGACACCGACCGTCTCGACGATGATGACGTCGTAGCCGGCCGCCTCGCACAGCAGCATCGTCTCGCGTGTCTTGGCGGCGACGCCGCCGAGCGTGCCGGAAGCGGGCGAGGGGCGAATGAAGGCGTTGGGGTCGACGGCAAGCCGCGCCATGCGCGTCTTGTCGCCGAGGATCGAGCCGCCGGTCCGGCTCGACGACGGATCGACCGCCAGCACGGCGACCTTGTGGCCGTGGCTCGTCAGATGCGTGCCGAGCGCGTCGATCGTGGTCGACTTGCCGGTGCCGGGCGCGCCGGTGATGCCGAGCCGCACCGCTTTTCCCGTCGCCGGCAACACCTCCTGCACCAGACGATGCGCCTCGTTGCGGTGGTCGGCGCGCTTGCTCTCGACCAAAGTGATGGCGCGCGCGAGCGTGGCGCGATCGCCGGCCCGGATGCCGGTGGCGAGGCTGGTGATGTCGTTTGCAGTGCGCGGCATCGGTGATCACGCAGGGATGAGCGGAATGCCGAGGCGCTGGGCGCAGTCACGGACATCACCGTCGATTGTTGCCAATGACGAGTTGGTCGAGAGGGCAAGCTGCACATAGATCGCATCATAGGCGGTCAGTTTCTCTCGCTCGGCGAACTGGACCAAGGCTGGCAAACGCTCGATTGATGGCGCGGCGTCGATTATCGGCTTGAAGGTGACAAGATATTCGACGGCCGTGCTCACCATCTCCGCCGTGATCCTGCCGCGCCGCTTGTTCGTCCAAAGCGCATTGGCTACTTCGGCACTCCAATGTGCGGGCACACCGATCTGTGTCGTGCGCAAGAGATCGTATATAGAT
This sequence comes from Pseudolabrys sp., assembly GCA_036509755.1. Taxonomy (GTDB): domain Bacteria; phylum Pseudomonadota; class Alphaproteobacteria; order Rhizobiales; family Xanthobacteraceae; genus Pseudolabrys. The sequence continues at coordinate 10,092 of DATCFB010000355.1, forward strand.
GCGGGATCGGCGACGTTGTCCTCGCGAAGAATGAGTGCGACGATCAACGAGGCATCGACGACGATCAATGACGCCCCTCATTGATCCAGGATTTGATTTCCGCGGGCGTCGCTCTGATGTTGATCTTGCGGGCGAGCTTCCGCAGACCTTCGACCGCTTCGGTACGCTGCGCGATTTCTTCCGGCGTCAATTCCGGCTCTGCGCGGATCAGCTTCGCCACAGGCTTGCCGTGACGCGTGATCACGACCGATCCTCCCTTCTCGACTTCCTCGACGAGAGCCGAAAGGTTGGTCTTCGCTTCAAACATGCCGACGTGTTTTGTCATCGTCGTGATATAGGCAATCTAGCTAGAAAAGTCTAGCTAGACTAGTCTAGCTAGAATTACTCCGCTGCCTGGTGATGCCCCAGACGCTTGTTCAACGATTTCAAAAGCTTCTCCGCTGCGTCGGCGATCACGGTGCCGGGCGGGAAGATCGCCTCTGCGCCCGATTTCAAGAGCGGCTCATAGTCTTGCGGTGGCACGACGCCGCCGACCACGATCATGATGTCGTCGCGCCCCTGCTTCGCCAGTTCGGCTTTCAATTCCGGCACCAGGGTCAGGTGCGCGGCGGCGAGCGAGGAGACGCCGAGAACGTGCACGTCGTTTTCGACGGCCTGGCGCGCGGCTTCCGCAGGCGTCGCAAATAGCGGTCCGATGTCGACGTCGAAGCCGAGATCGGCAAAGGCCGACGCGATCACCTTCTGGCCACGGTCGTGACCGTCTTGGCCGATCTTGGCGACCAGCAGGCGCGGGCGGCGTCCTTCGGCAGCCTCGAAGCCCTCGACCAGAGTTTTCACTCGTTCGACCGCGCCGGTCATTTTGCCTCCTTTGCCAACCTCCCGCTTATAGACGCCGGTGATCGACTTGATCTCCGCGCGATGGCGACCGAATACTTTCTCCACCGCCATCGAGATCTCGCCGACGGTCGCCTTCGCCCGCGCCGCGTCGATGGCGAGCTCCAGAAGATTGCCGTTGCCGCCGTCGGCGGCGCG
>DATCFB010000356.1:0-3988 GCA_036509755.1 Pseudolabrys sp.
TGCGGGTTGGTGCGCGAGCGCGGCACGGTGCGGACGTCAACGACGAGACGGATTTCGCAATCCCGCAGCAATTCGACGAATTCGCCGATGGAGCGGGTCGAATGACCGATTGTGTAGAAGGGACGAGCCATATCGGCACCAACGCATGCAAGCTTGAAACGATACCGCCGCCGCGCCCGAGGTCGGGACCGGCATCCGTTACCGCCATAACGCTCCGGTTCCTGCGATTGGAACAATGTCCCCGGTATGCGCTTTTTCAGCCCGTCGGGGGGCGCAGGGGGAACCGAGCCATTCACATCGACCGTCGCAATTTTCTGGAGTTGGCCGCTGGGCTCGTCGCGCTTGCCGGCGGCGGTGAGGGCGCCGTCGCGGCAGCCAACGGGCTGCGGTTCGGGCCGCCGCAGCCCTTCAGCTATGAGGGCTTGCGCGATCTCGCACGCAAGCGCGCCGGCGAGCCCTATGCACCGCCGCCGCGGCCCGCGCCGGCCATCGTGCAGAACATCGACTTCGACGCCATTCAGAAAATCAAATTCCGCGCCGACTGTGCGCTGTGGAAGGACGGCGCTATGCCCGTGCGCTTCTTCCATCTCGACAAATTCAATGGCGAGCCGGTGGCTGTGCACGCCGTCGAGAACGGGCAGGCGCGCCCGGTCCTTTATGAGAAGGACGATTTCATTTATGGCGACTCGTCGCTCGCCGCGCGGCTGCCGGACGATCTCGGCTTCTCCGGCTTCCGCGTCCTGAATAGTCGCGACAGCGATATCGACTGGCTCGCTTTTCAGGGCGCCAGCTATTTCCGCAGTTGCGGGCCGCGCGGACAGTACGGCACGTCGGCGCGCGGTGTCGCCGTGAACACCGCCATGCCGCAGCCGGAGGAGTTTCCGCGCTTCTCGCAATTCTGGCTGAGCGAGTCCCGTGATGCGCTGAACACGGTGACGATCTACGCGCTGCTCGAGGGTCCGAGCGTCACCGGCGCCTATCGCCTCGAGGCATCGCGCGGTGCCTCGGTCGTCATGACCGTGCATGCCGAACTTTTTGCACGCACCGATGTGCCCCGCCTCGGGCTGGCGCCGCTCACCAGCATGTTCTGGTATGGCGAGAACAACCGCCGCAGCGCCATCGACTGGCGGCCCGAAGTGCATGATTGCGACGGGCTGGCGATGTGGACCGGCAAAGGTGAGCACATCTGGCGCCCGCTGATCGATCCGCCGTCGGTGCTGACCAATTCCTTCGTCGATGTGGATCCCAAGGGCTTCGGCCTTTTGCAGCGCGACCATGTCTTCGACGACTACCAGGACGACGGCGCCTTCTACGATCGCCGCCCGAGCGTCTGGGTCGAGACGATCGGCCGCTGGGGCGCGGGCTCTGTGCAACTCATCGAGATCCCGACCGAGGACGAGATCCACGACAACATCGTCGCGTATTGGACGCCACAAAAGCCGGTGAAGGCTGGCGATAATTTCGCGCTCGATTATCGTCTCTATTGGCAGGACGACGAGCCGCATCCGTCCGATCTGGCGCGCGTCATCGCCACGCGCGTCGGCCGCGGTGGCGTGCCGGGACAGCCGGTGCCGCCGAATCGCTGGAAGTTCGTTATCGATTTTCACGGCGGACCGCTGGCGGCGATGGCGCCGCGCTATGACATCAAGCCGGTAGTGACATTGTCGCGCGGCAAGGTGCATACGCCCTATGTCGTGAAGGTAGTCGGCACCGACCGCTGGCGCGGCTTCTTCGACGTCGCGCTCGACAGCAAGGAGCCGGTCGACATGCGCTGCTATCTCCGTCTCGGCGAGCAGACATTGAGCGAGACCTGGCTCTATCAGTTCTATCCGTGACGCTCTTCCGCCCGCCGCGCCGCCGGTGTAGGCGAGGGCGATGGACGGGGCTATCGATATCCGCCGTTACGAGGAGCGCGATGCGGCCGCGTTGCGCGCGCTGTTCGTGCGCGTAAATCGACTGCTGGCGCCGCCGCCTCTCGCGGCTGCCTTCGAGGATTACATCGAACGCTCGCTGGCCGAGGAGATCGACCGCATTCCCGAATACTATGGTGCGCGGCAGGGCTCGTTCTGGGTCGCGCGCGTGGACGGCAAGCTCTTCGGCATGTTCGGGCTGGAAGCAGCCGGCGACGGCGCGATGGAGCTGCGCCGCATGTATGTCGATCCGGACGTGCGCCGTCGCGGCGTGGCCCGCGCCATGCTCGCTTTCGCCGAGGACGAAGCGCGGCGCGCAGGCGCGCGCGAGATGGTGCTGAGCACGTCCGAGATTCAGAAAGAGGCGCTGGCGCTCTACTGCAATGCCGGCTACCGGCAGGCGCGCGAGGAGATCGCCGCCGACGCCAGCAACAAGGCGATCGGCGGCGGCATCCGCCGCTTTCATTTCAGCAAGACGCTGTAATCAATCGCGTGTGAAGGTCACGCGCGCCTCGCCGATCGGATCGATGGCGTGCACGAAGGAGGTCTCGTCCGCTTCGATCATCACCGGCGGCGTGATCGAGCCGGTGATGATGAAATCGCCGGCGGATAGTCTCGCGCCGAATGCGGCGAGCGTGTTGGCCACGTGCGCGACGATGTCACCCATCCTGCCGGTGAGTGCCTCCGGGTCGGCGGTTCGATGGACCTCGGCGCCGCGGCGCGTCACGCGCGAGACGATGCCGGCCAGACTCGCACCTGCGCGACTCTCATCACCGAGGATGACGTGGCGCTGATAGATGTTGCCGGCGAGCACGGCGTCGAGATTGTCCGGCGCGGGCACCGGATCGAGATCGGCGAGTTCGATCGCTGGGCGGATGCTCTCGATGGCGGCGAGCGCGTCGGCGGCGGTCGCGGCGGCGCCGAGGCCACGCGTCATGCGCACCGCGATTTCGGGCTCCGCCACCGCCCGCACGTAGTCTTTCAGCGACACGGCCCCGCCGCTCGGCAGGAGCGCCTTCTGCATCAGGAAGCCGACGGCCGGCGCGGCGATGCGCAGCTTCTCGAGCGAGGCCGGCGCTCCGAGGCCAACTTTCCAGCCGAGCGGCTTCTCGCCGGCGGCGATGCGCGCGCGCCGCGTCGCGAGCTGCGCCGTCATGCCCTTCTTAATGAGCGGATGGTCCCAGGAGTTCATGTGTTTCCTTTTTCACCCTTCCCTTGTGGGGAGGGTCGACCGAAGGTGGTCGGGGCGAGGATGATTATTATTAAGCGACTTACCCCGCTCGATTCGCTTGCGAAGAGAGTGGGTGGCGATGTCGCCCTTACTTATGACTCTCCGGATGTACCTCGTAGCCGGAATCCTCGATCGTGCCGGCGCCCATCCAGCCCCACACCAGAACGACGTCCTCGTTCGACGTATTGTTAAAGCCGTGCCAGCAGTCGCGCGGCGAATAGACGACGTCCCCTTCATTCGAGGGCGTGTCGCCGTGGTCGGTGTAGATGTGTCCGTGACCCTTCAGCACGATGAAGAACTCGTCGCAATTGTGATGGCGATGGTTCTCGTGCCGCGCGCCGGGCTTGAGCACGGTCCAGCCCACGACGTGATTGGCGCCGGCGGATTTCTTGTCGATCAGGAATTGCACCTGCATATCGACCCAGCCGTCGTCACGCTTCAAGCCTTCGACTTTCGGCACGTCCTTGATGTTGGTGATGTACATCACCGGGTCCTTACCCTTCATCGCGGCTGCGGTGCCTTTCACCGCCTTGGCCAGCGCGGCGCCGAATTTCTCGCCCTGTGACGTCATTCTTGTCCTCCCAAACGGCGGTAGACTTGGTGTGCAACCACGAAATCGTTGGCATCGATGCCGAGTCCGCGGCAGGCATTCATCATTTCATTGGCGGCGGCGGCAAGCGGTACGGGCGAGCCGAGACGCCGGCCGAGATTGAGCGCCAGCATCATGTCCTTCTGCTGCAGCGTCACGTCGGCTAGCGGTATTGCCGGCATCTGCCCCTCAATGATGAACGGTCCGCGATAGCCGAGCACCGGCGAGGCGGCGACGCTCTTGAGGATCGCGTCGACC
>DATCFB010000357.1:0-3316 GCA_036509755.1 Pseudolabrys sp.
TGGCGCGCCGGAAGGGATTCGAACCCCTGACCCCCAGATTCGAAGTCTGGTGCTCTATCCAGCTGAGCTACCGGCGCCGCGCCGTCTTCAAGGCACCCTAGCGCACGCAGCGCAAGGTGGGGAGCCGGTTTTCCAGAACAATTCCGCGGCGTTGAAAGGTGATCGCCGCGGCCTTTTGAGCCTTGAACCGGGCGGCGGCGTTAGCCACTATCCGGAAACGCAATCCAACCCCCGGCGACCGGCCGCTTCGCCGACCGACTAAGCCGGAATGGTGCGCGTCATGGAGCAATTTCTTGGCCCTGCGCGCGCAATCGATGACCCCGGATGGACTGAACTCGACCCGGCGGACGACCGCGCTCGGTGAGCGCAAACGGGCCCGATGGCCGATCGCATGATACCCGAAGGCGGCGAGCATCTGCCAGTCAGCGGGCCGCGCAATCTGGCGCTCGGCATCGAGCGCATCGGCTTGCTGCCGATCCGCTATCCCATCGTCGCGGCGCTCGCCTTCCTCGTGCTGCTTGCCCTCGGTGCCGTCGGTTTCGAACGGCTCAAGGTCGACGACTCGCTCAGCCAGCTGTTCCGCTCCGATACGCCCGAGTACAAGATCTACCAGGAGGTGACGCATCGCTTCCCGGCGAGTGAATACGACGTGCTGGTCGTCATCGAAGGCGACAAGCTCATGGCGCGCGACTCGCTCGAGAAGCTGCGCGACATGGCAATCGACCTCCAGCTTATCGACGGGACGCGCGGGCTGATCTCGCTGTTCTCGGCGCGCGAGCCGCCACCTTCGGGTGGCGGCGTGCCACCACCTCTCTTCCCGCAAAATCTGCCGACCGGCGCCGAATACGACGCGCTCGTCCACCGCGTCCTGTCGAACGAGATCATCCGCGGCAAGCTCGTCTCCGACGACGGCAAGCTTGCGCTGTTCGTGCTCGCGCTCGACCCTAAGGCCGTCGACAACGGCCAGCTCGACAAGATCGTCGCCAGCGTGCGCTCCACGGTGCATGACGATCTCCAAGGCGCGGGGCTCAAGCAGGAATTGTCCGGCGTCCCGGTGATGCAGCTCGAGATCCGCAACGCCATCGAGCGCGACCGCCTGATCTACAATTCGCTCGGCTTCATCGCCGGCTGCCTGATCGCGGTAATGTTCTTCCGCCGCATCTCATTCATGATCATCGCCGCTGGCCCGCCGCTCGCCGCCATATTACTCGCGCTCGGCACGCTCGGCTGGCTCGATTTCCGGCTCAACATGTTTTTGAACGTGATGACGCCGCTGATCATGGTGATCAGCTTCTCCGACAGCATGCAGTTGACCTTCGCCGCCCGGGACCGGCTGATTGCCGGCGACAGCAAGGCGACGGCATTCCGCAACGCGCTCTATATCGTCGGCCCGGCCTGCGTGCTCACCCACGCGACGGCCGGCGTGTCCTTCATCGCGCTGATGTTCTCGCAATCCGACCTGATCCGTGCCTTCGGCGAGGCGGGACTCGTCGCGGTCGCCGTGGCCATGGTGGCTGTCCTGATGCTGGTGCCGCTGCTCGGCATGCTGCTGGTGCGCAATGAATCGCGTTTCGCCGACGAGGTCCGGGGCTCCGACACCGGCCTCGATTTCCTGCGGCGTTTCTGCTCGTGGATCGCGACCCAGATGGTGAGCCGGCCGGGCCTCTACACTCTGACCGGATTGCTCGTCGTCGTCGGCTTGTCTGCCGTCTATATGCAGCTTCAGCCGCGCTACCGCCTTGCCGACCAGTTGCCCGATCGCGAGCAGGCCGTGCAGGCGGCGCACCGCCTCGACGCCAAGCTCACCGGCGCCAATCCGATCGACGTCCTGATCGAGATCCCGAAGGGCAAGTCGCTCTACGATCCGGAGACGCTCGGCGTTATCGCCGACGTCCATGCCCTGGTCGAGAAGCAGGCCGGCGTCGGCAACGTCTGGTCGCTACAGACCTTGCGCAACTGGCTCTCTGAGAAGCTGCACGTCAACGACGTGGCGACGCTGAAGAGCTACGTCGACATCCTGCCGAAATACCTGACGCGGCGGTTCATCTCCGCCAACCAGGACGCGGTGATCGTCAACGGCCGCGTGCCCGACATCGACGCCAGTCAGTTGCTGCCGGTGATCCGCTCGCTCGATCGCCAGCTCAACGGCGTACGCACCAAATACCCCGGCTACACTATCGCCGTCACCGGGCTCTCCGCGATCGCCGCGCGCAATTCGGCCACCATGATCGACCGGCTTAGCTGGGGCCTGACGGTCGAGATTGCCTTTGTCGCGGCCTTCATCGGCCTCGCTTTCCGCTCGCCGATCGTCATGCTGGTGAGCATCCTGCCCGGCATCTTCCCGATCGTCGCGGCCGGCACCCTGCTATTCGTGCTCGGCATGGGTCTTCAGTTCGCCAGCGTGATCGCGCTGACGGTGTCGTTCGGCCTCGGCCTGTCCGCCACCATCCACTTCCTCAACCGGCTTCAGCTCGAGGACACCGACGAGGACGATCCCGGTGTCGGCGTCGAGCGCGCCACCGTCCTGGTTGGTCCGCCGCTCATCCTCACCTCGGCCGTGCTCGCCTGCGGCCTGGCGATGACCGTGTTCTCGAGCCTGCCGTCGCTGAGGCTGTTTGGCTGGCTATCAGCCTTCGCCATGATCTCGGCGCTCGTCGCCGACCTGTTCATCCTGCGACCGGTGGCGATGTATCTGAGCAAGGTCATGCGCCGCGTCGGCGGCCGGCATTTGTCCGGACCGAGCCGCAAGGAGCTGCCGAAAACCTAATTGCGCGCGAGCGAGATCGATGCGCCGCGGATGGTCGAATCCGGCGTTTCCGACCTGATCGATACCGACTGCTTGCCGCCATGCGTGACGAGGCTGAAGTTCGCGGTGAAAACCGGACTCGCCGCCAAGACCTTGATGCTCGAGCCTTCGGCACGGCCGGACAAGGATCCGGACACGTTCAAGGTGGCCTCGCTCCAGCTTCCGGTGACCTTGCCGTTCGCTTCGATGGCAGTGCCGATAAGGTCGATCTTGTAACTGTCGCTGGCGCAGCGGATGGCGAGTTGCAGTTTCGCGCCGCTTTGCAGCACGTCATAGGAGGCGCGGCAGTGCAGCGTCTCCTTGGTTTTATTGGAGAACTCGATGGTGCCCTTCCCGCGCCACTGGCCCTCGACGCGCTTGAACGCGTCACTGGCCGAGGCTTGGCCTATGCCGGCCATAAGACATAGCGCCGCCGCGAGGATGATCCGTTGCATGGATGGCGCCCTAATCCGTACTCAAGGTCAGACAGACCAGTATCGCGCATGGCGTTTGATTTGGAAACGGGCACCC
>DATCFB010000358.1:0-7110 GCA_036509755.1 Pseudolabrys sp.
GCGCCGCCATCACACCGCGCACCACAATGCGCGGCTGATGATGGAAACCAACATGAACCTGACGTTTCCGATCGCCGATTGGGCATTCGGGACGTCCGATCTCGATCGCGGTCTGATCGGCACGCTGCTCAACGGCTACGACACCCGCTACCTCAAGAAGACTTTGCGGGGCCGGCCGCGCCGGCCCGATGAGGCGGCGGCTGCGCCGCTCGGCTCCTATTAGGCGAGGCATTGCCATGCCCAACGACGTCAAGGCCATCGTTTCCATTGTCGTGCTGATCGTCGCGGCGGTTCTGGCCTATTGGAGCGGCTCGCCGATCCGGCCCGGCTTCTCCACCTGGATCATGGGCACCGCTGTGTTCATGGTGGTGGCGATGTGGGTTTTCCCCGAGGCAGGGGTCAAGAAAGGCGACATCAAGCCCTCGAAGTGAGCGTGTCGCGCCGCGGCCTTAGTCGCAGCGCACGCTCATGCCGCCGTCGACGACCAGTTCGGTGCCGGTGACGAAGCGCGCTTCGTCGGAGGCGAGGAACAGGGCCGCATTGGCCGTGTCGCGGCCGTCACCCATGAACCCGATCGGGATGCGCTTCTGCCGCTGCGCGAGCAACGCCTCGATGTCGCCGCCGGCGCGCTGGCGCGCGAGCCGCGCCTCGACCATCGGCGTGTGCAACTGTCCCGGGATCACGGTGTTCACGCGGATGCGCTTGGCGGCGTACTGCACGGCCACAACGCGCGAGAGCTGAATGACGGCGGCCTTGGTCGCCGCATAGCCGACCTGGACGGCGCCGGTGAAGCGAATGCCCGAGGTCGAGGCGAGATTGACGACGCTGCCGCCTCCCTGACGCTCCATCACCGGCAGTACGTATTTCAGCGTGAGGAAGACGCTTTTCAGGTTGAAGTCGACCTGCCCATCCCATACTTCCTCAGCCATCTCCACCGGCCCGCCATGCGCCGAACCGCCGACATTGTTCACCAAAACGTCGATGCGGCCGTAACGGTCGACGCAAGTCTGGACCATCGCAGCGACGGATTTGCTGTCGGTCACGTCGCACTCGTGCACCACGATGTCGCCGCCGACCGCCTTCACGCGCGCGACCGTTTCCGCTGTGGCGTCGAGATTGCGGTCAACGGCGAAGATCTTCGCCCCTTCGGCGGCGAAGCGTACGGCGGTGGCGCGGCCGTTGCCCCAGCCCGGACCGACACTGCCGGCCCCGGTGATGAGGGCGATTTTGTCCTTGAGGCGTCCGGTCATCTCGCTCGCTCCTTTGGCACCTACGCGTTCGTTCGGAAACGATAGAGTCGCTGCGGGTTGTCGACCAGCAGCGCGTGGCGCGCGCGCTCGTCGGGGGCGATCTCGGTGAGGAGGTCGACGAGGTCGCCATCGTCGGGAATCGGACCCTGATGGTTTGGATGCGGCCAGTCGAGGCCCCAAACGACGCGGTCGCCGCACTCGCTCACGAGCTTACGCGCGAACGGCACCGCGTCGGCATAGGGCGGGCCCTTGCGGGTGATGCGGTCGGCGCCGCTCACCTTGACCCACACGCCGGGGCGGTCGAGCAGGCGGAGCAGGGCCTGGAAGTTCGGCTGATCGAGCCCGAGAGAAGCGTCGATCCGGCCCATATGGTCGATGATGACGGGCACTGGCGACCGGCGCATCGCTGGCGCAAGCTCGGCAATAAGATCGGGCTCCATGTGAAGTTGCAGGTGCCAGCCGATGTCGGCAAGGCGCTTGCCGAATGCGACCACGTCGTCGATCGGAGCCGCTTGTTTGAGATGCCGCATGTAATGGAAGCGGGCGCCGCAGAAACCGGCGGCGTCGAGTGCTTTCAATTCGCTATCGGAAATCGACGTCGGCACCAGCGCGATACCGCGGTAGGCGCCGCCCTTCACGGCGAGCGCGTCGGCGGTCGCGCCGTTATCGAAACCGTGCGCGGCGGTGTGCACGATGACGCAGCGTTCAATGCCGAGGAAATCGTGGAGGGCGAAGAGGGCCTCCTTCGGGGCGTCGGACGGTGTCGTCGCACGGCCGGGCTCGTAGGCAAAGCGTGCACCGGGTCCGAACACGTGCACGTGCGCATCGCAGGCGCCGGCCGGCAGCTTCAGTGTCGGCTTCGATGGCTGCGCCGTGAAGGTCGGCGCGTCGACTGTCGTCACGTCAGGCCTCCGGCGCCTTGCTGGCGTTGAAGGCCGGCTCAGCCTTGGCGAAGGCGGCGAGCCACTCCGCGAGCCGCGGATGCGCGGTGCGCCATTCGACCGGCTTGCGCCAGTCGAGATAGCCCAGCGTGCAGGAAAGCCCGATGGCAACGAGGTTCGTGCGCTGCGGATCGGGCAGCGCCTGGTCGAAGGCGGCGAGGCCGCGCATCACCTTGCCGCGCTGATGTCTGAGCCAGCGCTCCGAATGCGCATTCGGTTCGCGGAAGCGTCCCTCGTAGACCATCAGCAGCGCCGCGTCGCAGATGCCGTCGGCCAGAGCTGAGCGCGTGAGCGTCGTGTAACGCGCAAGGCCGCTCTTCGGCAGCAACCTGTCGGTACCGGCCTGCTCCTGAAGGAATTCGATGATGACGCGGCTGTCATAGAGCGCCGTGCCGTCCCCGAGCAGCAGACAGGGCATCTTGCCGAGCGGATTTTGTTGCCGAAGGGTGTCGGTCTCGTTCAGCGTGTCGGCCGGCTCGAGCCGGTAGCGCCCCGTGAGCCCGAGCACCGCCGCGGCCATCCGCACCTTGCGGCCGAAGGGGGAGGTGAGCGTCGAGCGCAGCCCCCAAACATGACCCTCGGTCATGAATCGGGATCCTACTTCTGCGTCGGCACGCCGGCGTCCTTGATGACTTTCGCCCATTTCGCCGTTTCGCTGCCGATAAAGGTGCGGAATTCGTCCGGCGTGTCGCCGACGAGGATCGCGCCCTGGCTCGAGAGCTTCGACATGACGGAGGGGTCCTTCATCGCCTCAACTGCCGCCCTGTTGAGCGTGGCGACGACGTCCTTCGGCGTGCCCGCCGGAGCGACCATGCCGTACCAGTTCTCGGTCAAAAGCGACGGCATGCCGACCTCGGCCGTGGTCGGAACGTCGGGCGCAGTCGGCACGCGCTTCCCGGTACCGACGGCGATCGGCCGCAGCTTGCCGGCCCTCACCTGCGGCAGCAGCACCGGCAGGTCGAGGAACACTATCTGCACCTGGCCGCCGAGCAGGTCGTTCACCGCCGGCGCGGCGCCGCGATAGGGGACGTGCACGATGTCGATCTTGGCCGTCAGCTTGAACAGTTCGCCGGCGAGGTGCGGCAAGCTGCCGGGACCGGACGAGGCGAAGTTGAGCTTGCCCGGCTCTTTCTTGGCGAGCGCCACCAATTCCTGCATATTCTTCGCCGGCACGTTCTCGGCCACGACCAGCATCTCCGGCACCTTGGCGACCAGAGTGACCGGCGCGAGATCCTTCAACGTGTCGTAGGCGACCTTCTCCATGCTCGGGCTGATCGCCAGCGCGCCGGCGCTCGAGATCGCAATGGTGTAGCCGTCGGGCTTCGCCTTGGCGACGAGATCGGTGCCGATCACGCCGCCCTGGCCGCCGCGGTTGTCGATGATAATCGTCTGCTTGAGGATCTCCGACATCTTCTGGCCGAGGACGCGGGCAATGATGTCGTTCGGACCACCGGCCGGGAAGGGGACGATGAGGCGGATCGTCCGATCCGGGAAATGTTGCGCCATGGCGAGCGCTGGCGTGAGCAGGACGAATAGCCCGGCGGCGAGCCATTTCGAGGTTTTCACGTCGATCCTCCCTTTTGCTGCGGCGCGCGGTCCGACATGGCCGCGCAGTCTCATTTGTTGGCTGCAAGATTACCCGCGCACGTTGCGATTGAGAAGTTCGCGGGCGATATTCTTTCGGCATAGGCAGAGCAGCGCCCGCGCACGTCAATCGAGCTTCGCGCCGGCCCAGCGTTTGCTGCGCACCAGCGAGCGGCATACGTCGCGCAGCATCTCGCCGGCGTCCTCGACCAGTTTTGGCATCTCGCCACGCGGTGTGACGATGCATACGCGCACCGACAGGGCCGGACGCACGATCGGATAGACGGTCAATTCGCCGCGCGCCAGCTCGTCCTGCACGGCAGCATAGGTGAGGATGGTGTAGCCGAGTCCGCGCTCGACCATCGTCTTGGCGAAGGCGACGCTGTCGGCCTCTATCATGATGCGCAGCCGCACGCCGTGCTCAAGAGCGGCGTTCTCCACTAGGCGGCGATTGGCATGCGCGCCGTTCGGCAGGATCAAGGGCAGCGCGCCGAGATCGCGGATGCGGAAGCTCTTCGGGTGCGGCCTTTGCTTGAGGCGATGTCGCGGCGGGCCGATGACGAACATGCGCTCGGTCAAAAGCGGTTTTAGCTCGAGCGCCTCCAGATGCGGCGGATTGTGCAGCAAAGCGAGATCGATCCGCTTCTCGACCAGCCATTCCTGAAGCGAACTGGCGACGCCCTCGCGGAGGTGCAGCGTGGTCTCGGGCCAGGTCTTGCGGAAGCGTTCGACGAAATAGGGCACGATCAGGCGCCCGGCCGCCGGCGGCACGCCGAGCACGAGACGGCCGCGCGTCGGCGAGCGGTCTTCGCGGATTTCCTCCCGTGTCTGCTGGACGAGCTGCGCGATCGCTTCGGCGCGCTCGAGCAGGCGAGAGCCGGCGGCGCTCAGCCGCATGCCGCGCCCATGGCGTGAGAACAGCGGCGTGCCGAGCTCGTGCTCCAGCTTACTGATTTGGCGGCTCAGCGCGGGCTGCGCCAAACGCAGTTCCTGTGCGGCGCGGCTGACGCTGCCGGCATGCGCGACGCGCATGAAGTTGCGTAATTCCTTCAGCTCCATGATGGCCTCGGACCGATCTATACCGTGACGGCATAGCTTAATGCGACCGATGCCGGGGTCAAAGCGGCCCGGGCCGACGTGGTGACAGGACGGACGCGCCGCCGTTATAGTCCGCGCCGTTCGAGGCGAGCGCGGGAGAGAAAAGTGACGGCAGAGGCGGTGCACCTTCTGGTGCTTGAAGGCGACGGCATCGGACCGGAAATCACGGCGGCGACGCTCGACGTCCTGCGCGCTGCGGCGGGCACGTTCGGGCTGCGGCTCGACTTCGAGCATGCGAAGATCGGCTGGGCCGCGCATCGCGCGCTGGGCACGACCTCACCCGACGCCGTGTTCGAGAAAGCGAAGGCCGCCGACGGGATCATCCTCGGGCCCGTGTCGCACAACGAATATCCTCCGCGCGCCGAAGGCGGACTCAATCCGTCCGGCGAGATGCGCCGCCGGCTCGATCTCTACGCCAACATCCGCCCGGCGCGCTCGCGCACCGGCTTTCCATCGCGCTGCGGTGTCCCGGTCGATCTCGTCGTCGTGCGGGAGAACACGGAAGGGTTCTACGCAGACCGCTCGATGCATGTCGGTCCGGGCGAGTTCATGCCGACGTCCGACGTCGCGCTCGCCATGCGCAAGATCACGCGCACCGGTTCGACGCGCATCGCCGAGACGGCGTTCAGGCTGGCGCGGACGCGCCGCCGCAAGGTGACCAGCGTGCACAAGGCGAACGTGCTGCGCGTCACCGACGGGCTTTATCTTGAATGCACGCGCGCGGTGGCGGCGCGGTATCCTGACGTCGCTTACGAGGAGCGCCTCATCGACGCGATGGCGGCGCTGCTCGTGCGCGACGCCTCGCAGTTCGACGTGATCGTCACCACCAACATGTATGGCGACATCCTCTCGGACGAGGCCTCCGAAATCGCCGGCAGTCTCGGCCTTGCGGCGTCGCTCAACGCCGGCACGGAGCACGGCGTCGCGCAGGCGCAACACGGCTCGGCGCCGGACATTGCGGGCAAGAACATCGCCAATCCGGCGTCGCTAATCGGCTCGGCGGCGATGCTGCTCGCCTGGCTCGGCGAGCGCCGTGGCGACGAGGCCCTTGGTCGGGCCGCGCAGGCGATCGAAACGGCGCTCGACCGCGTTATCGCCGTTCCTGCGACGCGCACACCCGATATGGGCGGTACGCTGGGCACCGCCGCTTTCGGTGCGGCGGTCGCGAATGCTGTGTCGTGAGAGCCGGTCACATAGCCGTTATGCGCAGACGGCCCCGAAGACACGCATATTGCCGAACGCGGTAGAATGCATAAATCGCATGCGGCAGGGCCGCCGTCCGACCCTGCTTCGAACTTCATCCCGAACACGAGTGTGACCATGGCGAACATGACCGACTACGTGCCTCCGAAGGTTTGGGAGTGGAATAAACCCAACGGCGGCCAGTTCGAAAACATCAACCGGCCAATTGCCGGTCCGACCCACGAGAAGGAGCTTCCGGTCGGGCGGCATCCGCTGCAACTCTACTCGCTGGCCACGCCGAACGGCCAGAAGGTCACCATCATGCTGGAGGAGCTGCTCGCGCTCGGCCACAAGGGCGCGGAATACGACGCCTGGGTGATCAAGATTCGCGAGGGCGAGCAATTCGGCAGCGGCTTCGTCGCGGTGAATCCCAACTCCAAGATTCCCGCGCTCCTCGACCGCAGCGGTCCGACTCCGATCCGGGTGTTCGAATCCGGGGCGATCCTGACCCATCTCGCCGAAAAGTTCGGCGCCTTCCTGCCCGCCGAAGCCGCGGCGCGCGCCGAATGCTTCTCCTGGCTGTTCTGGCAGATGGGCAGCGCGCCCTATCTCGGCGGCGGCTTCGGCCACTTCTATTCGTATGCACCGACGAAGATCGAATACGCGATCGACCGGTTCGCCATGGAGGTGAAGCGCCAGCTTGACGTCCTCGACAAGCAATTGGCCAAGCACCGATATATCGCCGGCGATAAGTACACGATCGCCGATATTGCGATCTTTCCCTGGTACGGCGGTCTCGTGAAAGGCTGGCAGTATGGTGCGTCGGCCGAATTCCTCAGCGCGCACGAATACCAAAATGTGCAGCGCTGGGCCGACGAAATCCTGACGCGGCCGGCGGTCCGGCGCGGGCGGATGGTCAACCGCATCACCGGCGACCCGTCAAACCAACTGCACGAGCGCCACGACGCCGGCGATTTCGACACGAAGACGCAGGACAAGCTTGCTGTCCCGAACTGACGCTGGCGGGGGCCGTCTGAACGATAGCGCGGCCCCGC
>DATCFB010000359.1:0-2147 GCA_036509755.1 Pseudolabrys sp.
CTCGTCACGGCCGCCCGGGCCGATGGCGATGACCTCGCCCTGGCTCGGCTTTTCCTTGGCGGTATCCGGGATGATGATGCCACCGGCGGTCTTCTCCTCGGCGTCGATGCGCTTGACGACGACACGGTCGTGAAGCGGGCGGAACTTCATGGCAGTCCTCCTAGATGATTGTAAAAGCTTGGCTTTCGGTAGCTGACCTGACCCATCAGCTCCTATCCGCCGAATTGGGCGTGATTTGCAGAAGCGCAAGGGGGTGTCGGAGATCTTTTAGCACTCCTCATTCAGGAGTGCCAACAAAAATCAAAACCGCGTGCGTGGCCGAGGGCCAGCGCCGCTTCGGCGGAACTGGAACTATCGCCGCTCGGTTTCCCGGACCCACGCCGAAATGGGCGCGGGCCGAGTTGTTAGCAGGTCTGTTACTCTGCTGCTAACGGCTTGTTTCTAAACAGTTTATTCAACGTTTCGGCTTGAAATGTCACGCGTGGCAATTCGAAACTCGGAGCGTCGAATCGATCGGGAGAACCGGAATGATCTCGCAGGACTTCAAGAAGCAGCTCGAAGGCTACGGCCTGACCACCGCGCAAATCCTGTACCGGCGTCCGGACCACAATTGGCTGCTCCAGACCTATGTCTGGCAGGCCTACGACATGTTTCCCGAGTTTCCTGAGCTGCACCGGTTTCTCGATTTCTGGCAGGAGAAGCTGGAGGGCCCCCTCCATTCCGTGCAGGTCGCGCACTGCAAGCTGATCAAGCCGGCCGAGCTCACGCCGGTGAACGGCGAGTTCGTGCTGCATTGACCTGACGGGACGCGCCGCCCGGCTGCCACTCCGACACCGCAGCGAGGTCGGCTTCGATCTGCCAGCGTCCGGCCTTGCCCGGCGCGCGCACGGCTCCCGCGAGGCGCCCGAGAAATTCGCTTCGCGGAATTTCGCGGAAGCCGGCGCTCTGCAACAGCGGCCCCGTCAATTTGCCGTCGTTGAAGCGGTAGCGCCATTTGGCGAGATGCCAGTTGAGCACCGCCATGCCGACCTTGGACGCATTGGCCTCGTGCGCGAACTGCGATTCCGATGAGAACGCCGCGCCGGTGCCGAGGCCGTAGCCGCCGCCGACGAGCTGGCCGTCCTTGTTCCAGACCTCGAAGGAATGCGCGAGCCCGGCGTCGAAGGCCTCGGCATAGGCGCGCATGATGCGCGGCGTGATCCAAGTCAGGTGCCAGCGGCCGGCACGTCGCCCGGCGCAGGCCCTGATGACGGCCTCGAAATCGCGATCGAACGTCACCGTGTAGCGGCCCTGGCGCATCAATTTGCGCAGTTTGCTCGACATGTGGAATTCGTCGAAGAACAGCACCGCGCGCGCGGGCGGTGACCACCATTTCAACGGCCCCGCATGCGCCAGCGGATAAAGCCCGCGCCGGTAGGCTTCGATCAGCTTGGTGAGCGGCAGATCATGGGCGATGCCGGCAAGCCCCGGCGGCGAGACAAGCGCGCGCTCCGGATCGGGCAACGCGTAGTCGGGCGCGAGCGCCTCGCGCGCGCACATCCGCAGCATACCCGGGAGGCCGGCGATGCGCTTCGGGCTGAGCACCCAGGCGAGGGCCAGCGTCCAGCGCTCGATCCGTTCGAACGCGCTCTCGCGGAAGAGGGTGTCGCGCCGGTCGACGCCGTGCGATGCGAAGGAGAGGCGTTCGGTCTGGAATGTCACGGGCTCGTCCAGCAAGTGTCCGATAATGCGCGGCCTTTGTGGCATGGCCGCGGCTAACGGCCGGTTAGCCGCCCGGCGCAATCGTCATGAACGCATCCTTAAATCGCATGCCAAATGTGGCGCCGCGCGGCTTGCCCACAGCCCGGCGTCGCAGGCTTGACCGCGGTCTTTTTGCACCGCAAATACGGATGCTTCCCAGCGGCCATTTCGGTCGATTCCATGTCGTTCGCGACGGGGCCGTCGGATACACGGCAGGCCCATGAGCGACATGAGCGACATGAGCGATGCGAGCGACATGACCGAAAAGAAGCCCGAAAAAACGCACGACAAAGTCCTCATTGTCGACTTCGGCTCCCAGGTCACCCAGCTCATCGCGAGGCGGGTGCGGGAGGAGAAGGTCTATTCGGAGATCGTGCCGTTCCAGAAGGCGGAGGCCGCCTTCAAGG
>DATCFB010000360.1:0-9167 GCA_036509755.1 Pseudolabrys sp.
GTCGCTTGGATAGCGCAGACGGCTGCGGTCGTAACGCACGCGATTTTGAATCGTCCACATCGGCGGCTCCTTCGAATCAGGCCGCCATCCTTGAATCACAAACGATTCATATGATTCAACAACTCATTGGACAGACACTTACGCCCAAGGTGAGATTGTGGGGTGCCGGTTTGATGTTGCGCATTCATATCGATGATGGATGGAGTCGCCGCTGGCGGAGAAGCGATAAGGCGGCAGGTCCAAATAAAATTTCGTACCGCATGCTTGCGCGAAGCTGTGAGCGATGGACTTTCGACCAACAAAAAGCCAGAAAGAGCCGCGCGAAATTCGATGCTGAGATTGGCAGCGAGCTGCCGCGCGGAGGGTCGGGAATTGACTCATCTTGTTAGAATCGAAAACAACAGCCCACAAGCATGCAGCGTGGGACTGGTCTCACGCGCTGAACTGGCACATTGCCGCCATTGGAACAATGCCTTCGCCGACAAACGGAAAGATCATCGCTTCTACGAGTTGATGGAAGATACGATCCACAAAGAATTCGAATACGGATATATCACCATCAGGGACGAGCGCGGCGCTGTCTGCGCGGTTCAACCGTTTTTCGTACTCGATCAGGATATCGTCGTCGGGGTAAGTCCGAAGATCGGCCCGGTGGTCGAGTTCATCCGGTGGGCCTGGCCGCGTTTTCTCAAGATGCGAACACTGATGGTCGGGTGCGTCGCGGGCGAAGGCCATCTCGATGGTGATGCAACGATGCTGGACGCCAATGCCCGGCTTCTCGCTTCGGCCATCGTGGCGCACGCTCGCTGTTTGCATGCATCGATGATCGTGCTCAAGGAATTCCCGGCAAAATATCGGGAGCCGCTTCGATGTTTTCTGGATCGCGGATTCAGCCGCATCCCCAGTATGCCGATGACCCTCCTCAACATCGAATACGGCAGTTTCGACGACTACATGAACAAGGCGCTCAATAGTGCGACGCGGCGAAAACTGCGAAAAAAGTTCAAGGCCGCGGCAGAGGCGGCGCCGATCGATATGAGCGTGATCGGGGACGTCACACCTATCATCGACGAGGTCTATCCGCTCTACCTCCGGGTTTACGAGCGATCGAAGCTGCATTTTGAGAAGCTGACGAAAGATTTCTTTTGCGAGCTTGGCCGTAGGATGCCTGATAAGGTCAACTTCTTCGTTTGGCGGCAGGAATCACGAATCGTTGCGTTCAGTCTCTGCATGCCGGAAGGCGACGCCTTATATACCGAATATATCGGCCTCGATTATGCCGTCGCGCTCGATCTACACCTCTACCATTACGCGATTCGTGACATGACGACCTGGGCGATGGCACATGGCTACAAGTGCCTTCGGAGCAGCGGCCTCAACTATGACCCCAAATTGCACCTCCGGCATGTGCTGGACCCGGTCGATCTCTACGTCAGGCACGTCTCGCCACTGACGAACGCGATCTTGAAGCGCGTCTTGCCATTGATGGAACCAACTCGCTATGACTTGACCCTCAAAAAGTTTTCCAACTACGACGACCTTTGGGACCGAGCGCGACCGGCGCGCGCGGACTCTCCAGCGGTCGGGGCAGCCTCCTTACCGAGATCGCCGATAGCCGCACCATAATGAACAAAAGATATCTTGTCGGGAATCTGTTCCACACCTTCAGCCCCAGATCGCCAATGCGCCGGCGAAGACAAGATACAGCAGCGCCGCCATCGCCAGACGTTTGCCAGTGACCGCAGCACCTCGGAACATCAGAAACAGAAAGATGACGGCAAGCACGGTGATGACCGCAGCGATGGTAAGCGGCCGACCGAACAGCCAAGATGTCCCGAGCAGACCGCACGCCGCCGGTATCGTTGCCTGTATCATCATGGCGCCGCCGATATTGGCCGGCGCCATCCCTTCCTTTCCTTGCCGCACCCAAATGACCGCGTTCATGGTCTCGGGCATCTCGGTCGCAATTGGGCTCAGCAGTAACGCTACAAATTGAGCGGGCAAGCCGAGCCACGGCCCAATATGGCCAAGTTGCGTCACGAAAATGCGCGACGCGACGAAAATCACCGCAAGCGCCAGACCGGTTTGCAGCGCCGCCCATACCAGACCGGGCTTCTTGTCCCTCGGCCTGATCTTGAGCGGCCGCAACTCCTCGCTGCGGCCCACGGCGCCGTCGCTGCGCAATTCCGTCCACACATACACGGCGTAGATCGCAATGAGAATCAGGCCGAACCATCGCTTGCCGGGAAAGGCGCCCAGACCGAGCGCGAGATTGACCACGAAGATGCCGAGGAACCATCCCTGATCGCGGCTAAGCCGCCGGGCATCGGCATCCACCGCCTGCTTCTTCCGGACACCGAGGACGCGCGATCCCATGAGTGTCAGGCCGACCACGCCATAGGCGAGCGTGCTGAGCGCAAGCGGTCCGCCGAGCGCGGCACCGATGCCGATATCCCGGTCGGCCTCGTTGTGGCCGAACGTGACAGCGACGAAGGTTACAACGCTTTCCGGTAGTGCCGTGCCGAAGGCGGCGAGGATTGTCCCGGTCGCCGTCTGGTGACGTTCAGCCGCTGGCCGACCCATTCCGCGCCGTTCACGAAGAACTCGCAGGATAGGTAGATGGCAACCGCCGAACCGACGAATGGAAAAAGGGTGAGCGCCACGGCATCGCTTCGGGGCCGGGCGCATTTCCGATGACATCGCCCCCTCGTCCGGCCCGGGAAAAGGTATCGATGCCAACGGTCTCGCCAAACCTTCCGGCCCGCTCGTGCCATGGCCGAAGCCAAGTATGTTGACGCGAGCCCCGCAAGCTGCGCGGGCGACTACTTCCCACTGACGCCGGCGCTTGTAGCAGAGCCTGACGGGCACGGGAAGCGGTCCCGTGCCTTATTCGTCCTGCGAAACAAAAATGCGATTCCTGGCGCGAGGTATAGTCACCGAAGGACGAGACGCCCTCGGCGGCTCGGGGCGTCGCGCCGTAGCACCGCGAAGGCGGACGCCTATTGCACGGCCTGGCCCTCGCGTTTGAGTGACAGGCGCGCCCTTGTTCTGTGATGTGCTACGAGCGTTCATTGGACGTTGCCACCGCACGTTCAGCGAACTGGCGGTTGCCCCAGAACGGGAGCTAACATTTTGGCTCCCCAATTTCGGAGGCGAGTTCACGGCCGCGCGCGAAATTCCGCTCAAAATCCCTTGTCCTCGCGCTTATCGCTCTCGCACGCGTTGATTGCATGGGCCACTTCGATCATCCTGCGGCCGAGGCCATAGAACCCATTTCGTCGAGAGAGGCGCCTCGGCCTTTTTTTATTCCGCGTGATTCTTGGGAGAACTCGCCATGTGCCGGAACATCAGAACACTGCACAATTTCAAGCCGCCGGCGACGGACGACGAAATCCGCGCGAGCGCGCTGCAATTCGTCCGCAAGCTGTCCGGCTCTACCCAGCCGTCCAAGGCCAACGAGGCGGTGTTCAACCAGGCGGTCGAGGACGTGACGCATGCGGCACATCATCTCCTCGACGCGTTGGTGAGCAACGCGCTGCCGCGCGACCGCGCCGTCGAGGCCGCCAAGGCCAAGGCGCGCTCGGCGGAACGCTTCGGCGCGGCCCGGGCGGGATAACGAACGCACACCACTCTTCCGGCATGACCGGCGTCGTCGGCGAGGGCGTGCCTTTTGCTAATGCCGCCTTGTGTGCGCCGGCGTCCCCCGGTGTTGCCGGCAGGCGCGTCGCCAGATGACACAAGCTTTGCTGCATCTGGTTGGGCCGCGCGGTTTCTAATTTCCGGACCTCTGCCGCCGAGGCCACTTTCATCGTCGCCGCAATGCTCGGTGGACCATCATTGGTCGGCTCGGCGAGGCTCAGCGGACCGAGCAGGTCGGGCGCCACGGCATCCCGGTTCGTCAGCGGATCGCCAAGGTTGAAGAGCTTGCGCAGCGTCGCGAGAATGGATGTGTGATCGAAGGGATAGGGCGGCCCCTGATGTGGAAGCCCGGTCTCCGACGAACGCACGATTCTCCCGGGCGCGATATACGGTGAAACAATAACCGCAGGCACGCGCACGCCGTAGCGATCAAACCGAAATCCGTCCGGTCCGACCGCATCGTCGGGAGCGACGGCTATGGGCGGCGGCATGTGATCGTAACAGCCGCCGTGCTCGTCGAACGTGACGATGAGGAAGGTCTTCTTCCAGGTCGGCGCGCCGCGGACCGCGTTGTAAACGCGCGCGATAAGCTGCTCGCCATAGACCACATTGTGCGGCGGATGTTCGTCGCTTGGGACCAGGCCAAATTCGGCACTGGCGAAATACCCCGGCTCGATGAAACTGTAATTCGGCAGATTGCCGGACCGCGCATCCACCTCGAACGCGTCGTCGAATCTGCGAAACTGGGCAACGTCGAGCCAGAGATCGCCAAGCGTAAGGGCTTGTGGCATGTCATGAAAATAGACGTGCCATGTGCGCCCTTTCTCGCCGAGCCGCTTGAATATGCTCGGCTTATCGAACGGAAGCTCGTCTACGTTGTTGTCGGTGTAACCTCCCGCTGTTCCGGTGTGCACAAAGAAGCGATTGGGCCACGTCTGGCACGGAGCCGACGCGTGCCATTGATCGCTGACGTCGAACGCCTTGGCGAGCGTGCTCAGGACCGGCACCTGCTTCTCCGTGAAATAGTGCATCACGTTGATGGCGAGAGGCGGCGGATCGGTCGCCGGTTGGCACATGTAATTGTCGACGAAGCCGCTCATCGGGGGCGGATCGTAGTTCGGCACCTTGTATTGCCCGAAGAGCTGTTCGTCCATGTCAGTCTTGAACAGCTCGCCCGGATCGGGATCGGGTATCGTCGCGGTTGCCGGGTCCATCTCGTCTTAGTTCCAAACCTGGAAAGGCTGATCAATCCCTTCCGGCGAGTGATAAATGTTCGTCTCGTCGCCGCTCAGGCCCTCGAACCCTTCGCTTTTCGGATAAAGCTTTCCGAACATGGAATGATCGTGCCCCCGTGCGTGGTGTAGGATCGGGTATCCTGAGCAGCGTTGGCTGCTTGATCATGCTGCCACTGTTGGCAGGCTGACGAGAGGATCATCGCTCAGAGGAGCGATGGTTTCCAGGCTCATGTAGCGGGCGCGCTGGACGGCCCATTCATCGTTCTGTTCGAGCAGCAACGCGCCGATGAGGCGGGTGACGGCGGCTTCGTTGGGGAAGATGCCGACGACCTCGCTGCGTCGCTTGATCTCGCCGTTCAAGCGTTCGAGCGGGTTGGTGCTGTGCAGCTTGGCGCGATGCGGGGCGGGGAAGCCCATATAGGCCAGAACGTCGGCCTCGGCGTCATCCATCAGCGCCGCCAGTTTCGGCACGCGCGGCCTGGCTTGGTCGGCAACCTCGCGCCATTGCTTTCGCGCCGCCGCCGCGTCGTCCTGGGCAAACGCGGTGCCGATCCAGGCGGAGACGATGCGGCGTTGGGTCTTGCCGGCGTAGGCGAGAGCGTTGCGCATGAAGTGGACGCGGCAGCGCTGCCAAGTGGCCCCGAGAACCTTGACGATGGCGGCCTTCAGCCCCTCGTGCGCGTCCGAGATCACCAGCTTGGCGCCGCGCAGGCCGCGCCGTGCCAGGCTGCGCAGGAACTCGACCCAGAACGGTTCGGCCTCGCTGTGGCCGACGGTCATGCCGAGCACCTCCCGCCTTCCGTCGGTGTTGACGCCGACGGCGACGATCACCGCGACCGAGACGATGTGGTGGTCGCGCCGTGCCTTGACGTAGGTGGCGTCGAGCCAGACATAGGGCCACTCGCCCTCGATCGGGCGGTTGAGGAAGGTCCGCACCCGCTCGTCGATCTCGCCGCACAGGCGCGAGACCTGGCTCTTGCTGATCCCCTCCATCCCCATCGCCTTGACCAAGTCATCCACCGAGCGGGTCGAGATGCCCTGGACGTAGGCTTCCTGGACCACCGCGGTCAGCGCCTTCTCGGCCAGGCGGCGAGGTTCGAGGAAGCCCGGGAAGTAGCTGCCGCGCCGCAGCTTGGGAATGCGCAGCTCGACCGTACCCGCGCGGGTCTCCCAGTCGCGGTCGCGGTAGCCGTTGCGCTGGTTGCGCCGATCCGCGCTGCGCTCGCCGTGCCCGGCGCCGCACAGCGTATCGGCGTCCAACTGCATCAGGCGCTCGGCGGCAAAGCCGATCATCTCGCGCAGGAATGTCGCGTCGGAGCCCTTCTCCAGAAGCGCGCGAAGGGCGATCTTGTCGTCGGTCATCGTGGTGATCCTCGGGTCAGAGTTGCGTGTTGCAACCCAACACTACTCGGGATCGCCGCGGTGGCCGCTAACCGGCCCGCCTGCGCCAGACTCGTGGCGGTCGCTCCGGCGGGCCGGTCAGCGGCCTCCTACACCACCACCAGGGACACGACCCTCGTTTCCCGCGCCGGCTCATTCGTACGCATCGAAGCCCGATGATGTCAGACTGATAAGTCGTCTTATTCAGCTTCCAAGAATACAAGCGCGTCCCATCGGTCGTGTCCCTCGATATGGTGGCGCTCGGCGCCGGGATGGACAAAAATGTTGTCGATTCCGCGCTGAAGAGCCGATGATCGGCGCGCCAAACCAATGGGTACGCAATAAGGTTGGTGTCATGCAAATCGTATGTTTCAGTCTGAACAGTAAGGCCTCAATCGGACTTCGCATCGGGCAGCGGCTGATCGCGCTCGATGGAATCCTGCCGGGTTCCGCCGATCTGCGCGCCGCCCTACACCATGACAATCGAGCCGCACTGGCGGCGGCGCTTCGGTCTTCAGCGCCCGGGATCGGGTTCGACGAGGTGACGTTGGCGCCCCCGGTGGCAGCGGGTGCGCGCATTTTCTGCATCGGGCTCAACTACAAGACTCATATCGCGGAGACCGGCCGCGAGATGCCGGAGTATCCATCGGTATTCCTGCGCATGGCCGAGAGTCTGGTCGCGAACGGCGCGGCGTTGCGACGGCCCGTGGCGTCCGACAATTTCGACTTCGAAGGCGAGCTTGCGGTGGTCATCGGTGCGCCGGCGCGTGCCATCGACGAAGCACGCGCACTCGACATCGTCGCCGGCTATACCTGCTTCAACGATGGCAGCATCCGCGATTTTCAGCAACATTCGGTGACGGCAGGCAAGAATTTCGAGTCCAGCGGGGCGATCGGCCCGTGGATCGTCACCGCGGACGAAATCCCCGATCCGACACGGCTGATTCTTGTCACGCGTCTCAACGGTGTCGAAGTTCAGCGCTCGGGCACCGACATGCTGATCTATTCGATTCCGCGCATCATCAGCTATCTCTCGCGCATTGTGACGCTGCAGCCGGGCGATATCATCGCCACCGGGACGCCGGCCGGCGTCGGCGCGCGGCGCACCCCGCCCTTGTGGATGAAGCCCGGCGATGTCGTCGAGGTCGAGATTTCCGGGATCGGCACGCTCCGCAATCCCATCGCCCAGGCGGAATAGCCGGCGCGGCCCGCTACGCGCCCCGCGCGTGGTTCAAGATAGCGTAGCAGGAAGCCGGCATCTCGTCACCGCGCCACGCGACATGGCCGTCGGGGCGGACCAGCACGAAGCGGCGCTCATAAAGCTCCGCGATCGCCGGCGAGCCGAGGGCAACGGGCGCCAGCGGCACGCCAAGTTCTTGCGCCGCCGCGAGCATCGGAATCACCGCATTGTGCGCCGCGAAATGGACTAGGCGGAAGCCGTGCCCGAAATGGTCGAGCAGCGATTCGCCGGGAGCTAGCCAAGCGTGCGGCGCGCGCGCGCCGGGATGCGTCGTGGGGCGATACTCCCCCACTTCGAAGGGCGCGGCCGACGTCCCGTCATCCCAACAAATCGGCGAGGGATCGTAAAGGTAGCCGAGTTGGAGACCCAGGGAACTCCACTCCTTGGCGCGCTGTGCCAGGATGACGCGGCGCATTTCGGACCGCGCCGCGACGCCCGTTTCGTCGTCGCGAACGAGATTCGGCGGCGGTCGCAATGCCGCTTGCGATCGGAAATTCGCGGCCGCCTCGGCGACGTTGCGCGCCGCGATCGGTTTGCGCTCGGCCTCGTAGCTGGCAAGCAGGCGCGGGCCGCCCCATCCTTGCGCCATCGCCGCGAACTTCCAGCCGAGATCGACAGCATCGCCGATGCCGGTGTTCATGCCAAACCCACCGCGCGGCCACAGCAGATGCGCGGCATCGCCGGCCAGCAGGATACGTCCCGAGGCGAAGGAATCGGCGACGACCGTATGGCCGTACCAGGGCCGCGCGCTGATGATCTCGGCCGGCAGATCGCCGCCGATAGCCTGGCACAGCAATAATCGCGGGTTGAGCTCTCCCACCGTGGGATCGGGGACGAAGACGATGAGGCGCCACAGCGCGTCACCGTCGACCGTCGATATGTTGGCCGAAATCTCTGGGTTGACGATATCCGCCATGGTCCCTGGCCAGCGGGCCATGGCTTCGCGCAGCGCGGGCGAGCGGAAATAGACGCTTAGATTGTAGCCCTCGGCGAAATTGCCGCGCAGTTCGATGCCCAGCGCCTTGCGTATGGTGCTCGACCCGCCGTCGCACGCCGCGAGATAGCGGGCGGCCAGCACCCGGCGTCGGCCGGTCGCGATCTCTTCCAGCGTGATGCGGACGCCGTCATCGTCCTGTGCAACGTCGCGCGCTTCCCATCCGACCATGAAGGTCGGCGTACCGGCGCCGCCCAGTGTCTGGCGCAACACCGGCTCGAAGAACATGCGCGGACACCACACCATGCCTTCGGGGCTGATGTCGCGGCTCTCCGCCTGCATCTGGCGGTTGGAGGGCCGGTCGAGATGCGCGATCTCGTGACCCACGACGCTCGTCAGGAACCAGACATTGCGCGGCAGGTCGGGCGGAAATCCGGCGTAGCGGATCTTGTCGGCGATTCCCCAGCGGCGGAAATGCTCCATCGTCCGCGTGTTGATCGCCTCGCTGGTCGGGAAATCGAACCGGTCCGGCGCGCGATCGACAATTACATAGTCGACGCCCCGCCAGCGCAGCTCATTGGCGAGCGCAAGCCCGACCGGTCCGGCGCCGACGATCGCGACACCGGTGGCGATCGCCGGCCCATCGGCGAGGCTCATCCCTCCATCCGGGTGAGATCGGCCAGCGCTTCGCCGCCACGCCGGCGCACCAGCCACGCCGCAGGGTCGATGGGAACACCGC
>DATCFB010000361.1:0-3860 GCA_036509755.1 Pseudolabrys sp.
TGCGCCACCGGCCCGGCGATGCGCGGCGGCTCTTTCACGTCGGTCATGCGCGCCGTCAGCCGAGGTGAATGTTCGCGTCCTTCACCACCTTGCCCCAGGTTTGCATCTGCTGGCTGACGAAGGCGGCAAACTCCTGCGGCGTGTTCGGATGCGACTGGACATTGAGCTGGGCAAACCGGTCGGCGACCGCCGGCGATTTCAGCGCGGCATTGAGGCTGGCATTGAGCTTATTGACGATCGCCGCCGGCGTGCCGTGCGGCAGGAAAACGCCGTTCCACTCATAGGCCTCGAAGCCCGGCACCGTGTCGGAGATCGGCGGAATGTCGGGCAGGCTCGCCAGCCGTCCCTTGCCGGTGTGCGCGATCGCCTTCAGCTTGCCGCCCTTGATCTGGCCGACCACCGACGAGCCATTGGCGAAAAAGAAGTTCACCTGCCCGCCCATCACGTCCGTCATCGCCGGACCGCCGCCGCGATAAGGAATGTGGTTGATCTTCAGGCCGGTCATCTTGCGGAACATTTCGAGGCAGAGATGCTGCAACGTGCCGTTGCCGGACGACGCCATGTCGATGCCGTCCTTCCGCGCCTTGGCGTAGGCGATGACGTCCTTGACCGTCGTCACCGGCACCGACGGCGTCACGACGAGGATGTTCGGCACCAGCGAGACCAGGAACACCGGCTCGAAGTCTTTCTTGTAGTCGAACGGCAGATGCGGATAGAGCGCGCCGTTGACCGAGAAGCCGGTCGCGTCATAGAGCGCGGTGTAGCCGTCGGGCTCGGCCTTGGCGACGACCGCCTCGCCGATCGTGCCGCCGGCGCCGCCGCGGTTCTCGACCAAGAACTGCTGGTGCAGATCCTCGCTCAGCTTGTTGAAAATGATGCGCCCGGTGGTGTCGGCGCCGCCGGCCGGCGGATAGGGCACGATGACGCGCACCGGCCGCGTCGGCCAGGCGGCCTCTGCACGCGCGACGCGCACGAACGACGCGGCGGCAAGGCCGGCAATGACGGTACGGCGCGTGAATGCGGCCATGGTGTGCTCCCTGATGTTCTCGTTGCTGCACAGCCTAGCATCGTCGCGCGAAAGCGGAACCGTCCACCCTTTCCCCATCGCCGGACTCGCCCCATATTCCGGCGATGGCGAAATCCCCCGACAAACCGAAGAAGGGCAAGGATCCGGCGCGCGCGACCCGCTCCAAGGCGGCGCGGCCCGATGAGCCGCGGACGCCCGAGGCGCTCGCCGAACTGCTCAACCCCGGCATCGCGCGGGGCACCGCGGGGCTCGGCTCCGGAACGGGCCTCCAGCCGCCGCCGGACAATTCGTGGGATCGGCGCAAGGATTTCTCGGCCGCGCACACCGCGCGCAAATCGTCGAAGGACGCCGAGTCGCCCCAGGGTTTCGGCGAGGCGCCGCAGGCCGACTTCACCGGCGCGCCGATTACCGGCCTCGACCCGGCGCTGGCTGATGAACTCGGCCTCAGCGACGAGCTGAAATACCGTTTGCCGCGTGCCGACCTGCCGAAACCGGGGCACGGCCTGTCGTCGATGGGCGTCGCCGCCACCGCCGAGTCGCTCGACCGCCTGCTGCGCGAGGGCCGGCCCGAGGTGAACGAGCAGGTGTGGACGCCGCATCGGCCGCCGCGGCCGGAGAAATCCGAAGGCGGCATTCCGCTGCGCATCCAATCCGAGTTCGAGCCCAAGGGCGACCAGCCGCAGGCAATCAAGGACCTGGTCGAAGGCGTCAGGCGCCACGACCGCACGCAGGTGCTGCTCGGCGTCACCGGCTCGGGCAAGACCTTCACCATGGCCAAGGTGATCGAGGAGACGCAGCGCCCGGCGCTGATCCTCGCGCCGAACAAGACGCTCGCCGCGCAGCTCTACGGCGAGTTCAAATCCTTCTTCCCCGACAACGCGGTCGAGTACTTCGTCTCCTATTACGACTACTACCAGCCGGAAGCCTACGTCCCGCGCACCGACACCTATATCGAGAAGGAGTCCTCGATCAACGAGCAGATCGACCGCATGCGCCATTCGGCGACGCGCGCGCTGCTCGAGCGCGACGACGTCATCATCGTCGCCTCGGTGTCGTGCATCTACGGCATCGGCTCGGTCGAAACCTATTCGGCGATGACCTTCACCCTGAAGCAGGGCGGCCAGATCAGCCAGCGCCAGCTCATCGCCGATCTGGTGGCGCTGCAATACAAGCGCACGCAGCACGACTTCTCGCGCGGCACCTTCCGCGTGCGCGGCGACACGATCGACCTGTTCCCGGCGCATTACGAGGACCGCGCCTGGCGCATTCATCTGTTCGGCGACCAGATCGAGAAGATCGAGGAGATGGATCCGCTCACCGGCGCGAAGACCGACGAATTGGAATTCGTCAAGGTCTACGCGAACTCGCATTACGTCACGCCGCGCCCGACCCTGATCCAGGCGATGAACTCCATCAAGGAGGAGCTGCGCTGGCGGCTCGACCAGCTCAACACTGCCGGGCGCCTGCTGGAAGCGCAGCGGCTGGAGCAGCGCACGCGCTTCGATCTGGAGATGATGGAAGCGACCGGCTCCTGCGCCGGCATCGAGAACTATTCGCGCTACCTCACCGGCCGCCGCCCCGGCGAGCCGCCGCCGACTCTGTTCGAATACGTGCCCGACAACGCGCTCGTCTTTGCCGATGAGAGCCACGTCACCATTCCGCAGATCGGCGGCATGTTCCGCGGCGACTTCCGCCGCAAGGCGACGCTGGCCGAATACGGCTTCCGCCTGCCCTCGTGCATGGACAACCGGCCGCTGCGCTTCGAGGAATGGGACGCGATGCGGCCGCAATCCGTCGCCGTGTCGGCGACGCCGAGCCACTGGGAGATGAACGAGAGCGGCGGTGTCTTCGTCGAGCAGGTCATCCGCCCGACCGGCCTCATCGACCCGCCGGTCGACATCCGCCCGGCGCGCCTCCAGGTCGACGACCTCGTCGGCGAGGTGCGGCAGGTGGCGCTGAAAGGCTATCGCTCGCTGATCACCGTGCTGACCAAGCGCATGGCCGAGGACCTGACCGAATATCTGCACGAGCAGGGCATTCGCGTCCGGTACATGCACTCGGACATCGACACGCTCGAGCGCATCGAGATCATCCGCGACCTGCGGCTGGGCGCCTTCGACGCGCTGGTCGGCATCAACCTGTTGCGCGAGGGCCTCGACATTCCCGAATGCGCGCTGGTCGCCATTCTCGACGCCGACAAGGAAGGCTTCCTCCGCTCTGAAACGTCATTGATCCAGACTATCGGACGCGCGGCGCGCAACATCGACGGCAGGGTCATCCTCTACGCCGACCAGATGACCGGCTCGATGCGGCGCGCCATCGAGGAGACCAATCGCCGCCGCGAAAAGCAGGTCGAGTACAACACGGCGAACGGCATCACGCCGGAGAGCGTGAAGAAGTCGATCGCCGACATCATGAACTCGGTCTACGAGCGCGACCATGTGCTGATCTGCACCGGTGGCGCCGGCGACTCGGGCTCGGGCGCAGGGTTCGGCGAAGCGGCGACCATCGGCCACAATCTCGAGGCGGTCATCGCCGATCTCGAGTCGCGCATGCGCGAGGCGGCCGCCGATCTCGACTTCGAGACCGCCGCGCGGCTGCGCGACGAGACCAAGCGCCTGCGCCAGACCGAGATGGCGGTGCTCGACAATCCGACCGCGCGCGACGTGATGGCGGCGCAGACCAGGGGGCTCAATCGCCCGCACAAGCCGCGTCTCGATGAGATGGGCATTGCGCTCTATCACGAGGCGAAGCCGGCGCGCGGCGGAAAGGCGAAAGCGCGAAGCGCGCCTTCAACTGAAAGCCCGCGCAAGCCGTCGCTCGACGAGATGGG
>DATCFB010000362.1:0-2164 GCA_036509755.1 Pseudolabrys sp.
GCTCGGCAGCGCCGATCGCGGCCGCGCGGCCCGGTGCGAACACCTTGCCGAACACCGCGTCGTAGACGGGCGCCCACCGGTCGTAGGCGCGCGCCACGCTCTCTTTGTTGATGTCGCCCATCGTGCCGATTAGTACGCGAACCGCCTGAAACCCGTTCCCCGTGACGGGCGCCGCGCCCGGTCAGCCGCGCACTGTAGCGAGCGCCTCGTCGCGCCGTGGCATTGTCTCGCCCGCCGCCACCGCGCTCTTGATGAAGCCGCCGCCCAGCACTCGCGCCTGCCCTTGCGGCGCATCGTAAAACACACAGGCCTGTCCCGGCGAGACGCCATGCTCGCCCTCGACGAGCTCGACCTCGTAGCCGCCGTTCGCCGCCTTGAGCCATGCCGCCGTCGGCGGCCGCGTCGAGCGCACCTTGACGAAGACCTCGCGCCGGTCGCCGGCAAGAGCCTCGTCGATCTGGCCGTCGCCGATCCAGTTCACGTCGCGCAAGGTGATGCGGCTCATGCGCAAGGCCTCGCGCGGGCCGACCACGACGCGGCGGCGCTCGGCGTCGAGGCGCACGACGTAAAGCGGCGCGCCGGCCGAGACGCCGAGACCGCGGCGCTGGCCGACGGTGAAATGAATGATGCCGGCATGCGAGCCGAGCACGCGGCCGTCGAGATCGACAATTTCGCCACCCTCGGCGGCGCCCGGCTTGAGCCGTTCGATCACCTCGGCATAGTGGCCGGTCGGCACGAAACAGATGTCCTGGCTGTCGTGCTTGTCGGCGACGGCAAGGCCGAAGCGCCGCGCGAGCTCGCGTGTTTCCGCCTTGGTGCGATCGCCGAGCGGGAAGCGCAGCAGGTCGAGCTGCTCACGCGTCGTGCCGAACAGGAAATAGCTCTGGTCCCGCTCTTCCTCGCGCGCGCGGAAGAGACCGCGCCGCCCCAAGGTGAGAGGGCGCGACGCGACGTAGTGGCCGGTCGCCAATACGTCGGCGCTGAGTTCGCGCGCGGTGTTCAGCAGGTCGTGGAATTTGATCGACATGTTGCAGTCGACGCAGGGCACCGGCGTCTCGCCCTGGATGTAGCTCTGCGCGAAGCGATCGATCACCGCTTCCTTGAAGCGGCTTTCGTAGTCGAGGACATAATGCGGGATGCCGATGCGCTCGGCGACCGAGCGCGCGTCGTAGATGTCCTGGCCGGCGCAACAGGCGCCCTTGCGAAGGGTCGCGGCGCCATGGTCGTAGAGCTGGAGCGTGACGCCGACGACGTCGTAGCCCTCGTCCTTCATCAGCGCGGCCGTGACGGAGGAATCGACGCCGCCGGACATGGCGACGACGACGCGGGTCTCCTCGGGGCGGCGGTCGAGATCGAGAGAGTTCGGCATGGCGCTTCGTTACTACAGGTAGCGACCGGGTCGGCGCAATGCGAGCCCGCCCGTGGAACCGGACACCGGCAAAAGCTGCCGCACGGCCTGCAGGCGATGCCGGGAGGCGGCGGCTGCCGGCCTGCGCTGGATGGCCCTAGACCACTGGAACATCAGAAGAATTCTTCCTGTCATCCGCTGGCCCGACGATTGCAGTCAGGACAGTGGATATCCAGGAGCAAGCCCGTGCCGCAGGTCGCGTCGCCGTCCGCCAACATTCATGCGCATGGTCGTGCGCACGCCCGGACCGCGTCGTCCCCGCGGAGCCAGGACAACGGCGCGCCGACTTTGTTCGACAGCCTGATCGCGGACAGCGCCGAGCCGGCGCCGGGCCAAGGCCAGCCCGCGGCGGCCAAGACGGATCAGCCCGCCGGTCAGGCGGATGCCGCTCAGCCGACCGCTCAGAAGACGGTGGCCGGCCCAGCGGTGCCCGCGAAGACGGCCAATCCCATTACTTTGATCGATGCGAAGGCCCCTGCTTCGGCGGCCGATCCGGCCACGGACGCCGCAGCAGTCTTGAGCAAGGTCGCAACCGCAGCCAAGGCCGCAGCCGAATCGGTTCAGACGGATACCGGGAAGCCTGACGACGCCAAGAACCAGAGCAAAGGTGCTGAAACCACCGGCCAGCCGGCGGCCCAGACCACACCGGCCCAGGCCGGCACGCCGGTCATTGCCGTCGCCGTCGCCGTGGTGCCGACGCCGGCCCCCGCAGTTTCGCCCCAGCCCGGGGACAAGACGCCGGTCGCCGCCACAGCC
>DATCFB010000363.1:0-2926 GCA_036509755.1 Pseudolabrys sp.
CGACCCAGCCACGTAACCAGCAGTTTGTATGCTTGACGTCAGCCCGGGAAGCCCCCATTCCTCATCGCGTCAGTCGGCCGGACGGCCGCCCCGAACCAATGCCGAAAGGCGGCCGGGGAGGAAAGTCCGGGCTCCATGGACCAACGGTGCCGGATAACGTCCGGCGGGTGCCGGTTTCGGCCGGCCCCAGGGACAGTGCCACAGAGAAGAGACCGCCGCGGCGCGTTGTGTATCTGCCGCGGCAAGGGTGAAACGGTGCGGTAAGAGCGCACCGCGCCTCCGGCGACGGCGGCGGCAGGGCAAACCCCACCGGGAGCAAAACCGAATAGGGACGGCGCGGGGCGTCGCGCGAGCGGCGCCTCGGATCGGTCCGGATCAGCCGTCCGGGTAGGTTGCTTGATGCGCCGGGCAACCGGCGTACCAGAAGAATGGCCGTCGCGCCGGCGGGTTCGCCCGCCGGCCATACAGAACCCGGCTTACAGGCTGGCTGACACGATAAGGGGGCTCGGCGGCAAATCCGCCGGGCCCCCGCCAATTTTCAGAAACGTTCGGTGCCTTAGCTGGCGCGTGCGAGCCGGCGTCGCCGCGAACGCGGCAGATGCTTCGAGAGCTTTGAGGCCGGCACCGGCGGGCTGAACAGATAGCCCTGCATCTCGGTGCAACCGAGGGCGCGCAATGTCTGCGACTGCTCCTCGGTCTCGACGCCTTCCGCCGTGGTCGTGATCTGGCGCGTGGTGGCGATGTCGACGATCGCCTGCACGATGTTGCGCGAATAGTCGCTGTCGCCGATGGCGCTGACGAACGAGCGATCGATCTTGATCTTGTCGAACGGAAACCGCTGCAAATAGCTCAGCGAGGAATAGCCGGTACCGAAGTCGTCGAGCGCGATGCGCACACCGAGCGCATGCAGTTGGTGGAGCAGCCCGAGGGCGGCCGCATCGTCGCGGATGAGCACCGCTTCGGTGATTTCGAGCTCGAGACGGTGCGGCGCCAATCCCGACGCGGCAAGCGCACCGACGACAGCCTGCACGAGACCGGCATTGTTGAACTGCACCGGCGAGACGTTGACAGCCACTTTGACCTCGTCGGGCCATTTTGCCCCCTCGAGACAGGCCGTGCGCAAGACCCAATCGCCGAGCGGCACGATGAGACCGGTCTCCTCGGCGATCGGGATGAACTCGGCGGGCGGGATGAACCCGCGGCTGCGATGCTGCCAGCGCAGAAGCGCCTCGCAGCCGGTGATGCGGCCGTCGGCGAAGGCGACGAGCGGCTGATAGTGCAGATCGAAGCCGCCGCACATGATCGCCTCGCGGAGGTCGAATTCGAGCGCGCGGCGCGCTTTCATTCGCGCATCCATCGAGGATTCGAAGAAGCGGTAAGTACCGCGCCCGTCGGATTTGGCGCCGTACATTGCAAGGTCGGCGTTCTTCAGCAATTCGTCGGGGTCCATGGCGTCCTCCGGCGCCATCGCCACGCCGATGGTGGCCTCGGTGACGAGATTATGGTCGCCGATCTCGTAAGGCTCGCTCATCGCCACGAGGATGCGCGTGACCAGCGCGGTGATGTCGTCCGGCGTGTCGAAACCGTCGCGCACGATGGCGAACTCGTCGCCGCCGAGACGCGCTACAAAATCGGATTCGCCGATACAGTCTCGCAGCCTTTTTGCCACGACCTTGAGCAACTCGTCGCCGACCGGATGACCCAAGGTGTCGTTGATGCCTTTGAAGCGATCGAGATCGAGATAGAGCAGCGCCAGCCGGCTGCCTTGGCTGCGCACGCGCCGCAGCGACTGCTCGAGCTGGTCGCGGAACTGCACGCGGTTAGGCAGGCCGGTCAAGGCATCATGGTGCGCGAGATGCGCGATGCGTATTTCGGATTGCTTGCGCTCGGTGATGTCCTCGGAGACGGTCAGAAGATACTTCGGCTCGCCATCGATGTCGCGAAGGATCAGCCGCTTCGACGTGACGATACGCTGGCCTCGGCTGGGTGTGTTCAGGATGTGCTCTTCCGTGAACAGATAGCCGCCGGCTTCGCTCGCCAGGGCGTCATCGCGGTTGATGCGCTCGGCATCCTCCACCGGCCAAAGGTCGCCGCAGGTCTTGCCGATGACGCCCTCGCGCGGCATGCCGACATAGTCGAGCGCTGCTTTGTTGGCGAGCACGTAGGCGCCGTCGTGAAGGTCCTTTACCATGATCGGTGTCGGCACGTTGTCGATGATGGAATTGAGGAACTCGCGATCGCGGTCGCGCTCCTGCTCGAGGCGACGCCGCGCAGTGATGTCCTCGTGCATCGAGATCCAGCCGCCGCCTTCGACGGGATGGTTCATGATGCGG
Source organism: Pseudolabrys sp. (assembly GCA_036509755.1). GTDB lineage: Bacteria > Pseudomonadota > Alphaproteobacteria > Rhizobiales > Xanthobacteraceae > Pseudolabrys. The sequence goes on from DATCFB010000363.1 coordinate 2,334, forward strand.
ATGGCGCGGCCATCCGACAGCGGGAAGATCGTCTCGAAGGCAACACCGCGGGCGATTTCGTTGAATCGCCGATCGCAATATCGGTCGACGTCCTCGGTAAAGGTGCCCGTGTGCTTGCGAACGCTCAGGACGTCCCGCAGCGTGTCGCCCTGCTTCAATGCGTGTGATGGAACCCCGTACATCTCGAAATAACTGCGATTGCAGACGACCACCCGGCCGTCCGCGTCGAACAGAAGAAGACCGTGCGGCATACTGGCGACGGCAGCATCAAGACGGTGTTTTTCGAGCGCCAGGCGTCGCTTCGACCATTCGTGATTGCGATTGAGCTGCCGCCCGACAAGCAGCATGACACCGGCAATCGTCAGCGCGATAAGGGCGCCGGCGCCGAGCAGCACCTTCGTCTGGTCGCGCCAGCTTTCGAGCGCATGGTCTGTTTGGCGCGCGGCGCTGACATAGAGCGGGAAGTGCTCGAGGCGGTGCGCAGCGATCACTATCTGGTGCGGGTTGATCCTGCCGAATATGCGTACCGAGCCCTCGGATTTTTCGCCGAGCGCCTTGAGCGCCGCGGTGAAGACGTGGCCAATGGCGTTGAC
>DATCFB010000364.1:0-2706 GCA_036509755.1 Pseudolabrys sp.
TGAGCCCGCGCGGTCGGCCACTGACCCAGCGCCGGGTCTCGGAACTCGCATCTGGCGAGGGCATCGTGATCGTCTGCGCCCGCTTCGAAGGGGTGGACGAGCGCCTGATCGCCGCCCGCGGGCTGGAGGAGGTCTCGATCGGCGATTTCGTGCTGTCCGGGGGCGAGATCCCCGCGCTGGCCCTGCTCGACGCCTGCGTGCGGCTGCTGGCCGGCGTCATGGGCAAGGAGGCCTCGGCGGTCGAGGAAAGCTTCGCCGATGGCCTGCTCGAATATCCGCAGTTCACGCGTCCGCCGATGTTCGAGGGCGAGCCCATTCCGGAGATCCTCACCTCCGGCGACCACGCCAAGGTGGCGCTGTGGCGCCGCGCCGAAGCCGAGCGGCTGACCCGCGAGCGGCGCCCCGATCTTTGGGCCGCTTACCTTGCCCGAAAACCGTCAAAAAACGGCCCATCTGGAACGTGACACAACGTGACAAGCTGCCCCGATTGGTCTAAAAGCCCGGCCAACCCATTCAGATTTCGACCCTAGGAACCGCGCGCCGGTTGCTGGCGCTGCCGACGGAGATTGAGCCATGAACATCATCCAGACGCTGGAGAAAGAGCAGATCGAGAAGCTCTCGGCCGGCAAGGACATTCCGGATTTCGGGCCGGGCGACACCGTGCTCGTCAACGTGAAGGTCATCGAAGGCGACAAGAGCCGCGTGCAGGCCTATGAGGGCGTGTGCATCGGCCGCGCCGGCGGCGGGCTGCACCAGAACTTCACCGTGCGCAAAATCTCGTATGGCGAGGGCGTCGAGCGCGTGTTCCCGCTCTACTCACCGATGATCGACTCGATCAAGGTCGTGCGCCGCGGCAAGGTGCGGCGCGCCAAGCTGTATTATCTGCGTGGCCTGCGCGGCAAGAAGGCCCGCATCGTCGAGGCGACGAGCACGACCGGCGCTCAGGTTGCGACGGCGAAGAAGTAAGTCCTACTTTCGGGACGCGGATTGCGAGCCCGGATTCCCGGCTCCGCGACGTGCGGATCACGGAATGCGGGCTCGATGCTTTTGAGGCGCGACGCTGGCGGGTAGCCGCTATTCGTTGTCGCGCCCGGAGCGACCAGCTATACAGGCCGAATGATCTTCAAGGCGCATCGTATCGTACTCGCCGATCACGCTAGGCTGCCCTGGCGCTTCTTCGGCCGCCTCACCGCCGTTCAAGCCGGCCTTTGACGCGCTCCCCGGCCTGAAGCCGGGTCGAGCCTCGTCACACAATTTACAAATCCAAAGCCCAAGGTTTCCGCCATGACCGCCCGCACCCTCTACGACAAGATCTGGTCCGACCATCTGGTCGACGAACAGCCCGACGGCACGTGCCTTCTCTACATCGACCGTCATCTCGTGCATGAAGTGACGAGCCCGCAGGCCTTCGAAGGCCTGCGCAATGCCGGCCGCAAGGTGCACGCGCCCGACAAGACACTCGCCGTCGTCGATCACAACGTCCCGACCACCGACCGCAGCAAGCCCAATCCCGATCCGGAGAGCGCCGAGCAGATCAGGGTGCTCGCGCAGAACGCAAAAGACTTCGGCATCACCTACTTCAACGAGTTCGACAAGCGGCAGGGCATCGTCCACATCATCGGGCCGGAGCAGGGCTTCACGCTGCCCGGCACGACCATCGTGTGCGGCGACAGCCACACCGCCACGCACGGCGCCTTCGGCGCGCTCGCCTACGGCATCGGCACGTCGGAAGTCGAGCACGTGCTCGCGACGCAGACCTTGATCCAGACGAAATCGAAGAACATGCGCGCGGTCGTCGACGGCAAATTGCCGGCCGGCGTCACCGCCAAGGACATCATCCTCGCCATCATCGGCGAGATCGGCACTGCCGGCGGCACGGGCTACGCGCTTGAATATGCCGGCGAGGCGATCCGCGGTCTGTCGATGGAAGGCCGCATGACCGTCTGCAACATGTCGGTCGAAGGGGGCGCCAAGGCCGGCTTCATCGGGCCGGACGAGAAGACCTACGCTTACCTGAAGGACCGTCCGATGGCGCCGAAGGGAGCGCTGTGGGACCAGGCAATGCGCTACTGGGAGACATTGCGTTCTGATGAAGGCGCGCATTTCGACCGCGAGATCAAGCTCGACGCGGCCAAGCTGCCGCCGATCGTGACCTGGGGGACGAGCCCCGAGCAAGTCGTATCGATCACCGGCCGCGTGCCAGTGCTGGGCGAGATCGCCGACGAGAACAAGCGCACCGCGGCCGAGCGCTCGCTCGGCTATATGGGCCTCAAGGGCGGCGAGAAGATCACCGACATCAAGCTCGATCGCGTCTTCATCGGTTCGTGCACCAATGCACGCATCGAGGACCTGCGCGAAGTGGCGCGCGTCGTGGACGGCAAGACCGTCAACGGCAACGTCAACGCGATGATCGTGCCGGGCTCGGGTTTGGTGAAGGAGCAGGCGGAAGCGGAAGGCCTCGACAAGATCTTCCAGGCCGCGGGCTTCGAATGGCGCGAGCCGGGCTGCTCAATGTGCCTCGCCATGAACCCGGACAAATTGGCGCCGGGCGAGCGCTGCGCCTCCACCTCCAACCGCAATTTCGAGGGCCGCCAAGGCTACAAGGGCCGCACGCACCTCGTCTCGCCCGTGATGGCGGCGGCGGCGGCGATCGCCGGGCACTTCGTCGACGTACGCGACTGGCGCTGAGCGGAAGCCACATTTGTA
>DATCFB010000365.1:0-9538 GCA_036509755.1 Pseudolabrys sp.
CGGCATCCGCTGCGAGAAGCCGGGCGATCTCGATCACGCGATCAAGGAGATGATCGACGTCGATCGGCCGGTGCTGTTCGATTGCGTGGTCGATCCGACGGAGAACTGCTTCCCCATGATTCCGTCGGGCCGCGCGCACAATGAGATGCTGCTCGGCGACGCCGCGGAAAAGCTGGAAGACGCCATAACCGAAGAAGGCAAGATGCTGGTTTAGGGCATCGATGTAGGCACAGCGCAGACCGTCTCCCAAAGGGGAGAGGGTCAGACGGAGCAAGGACGACCGCCGTGAACGCACCGACGACTTCGCATTATCCATCCGCGCCGACCGAGCAGCGCAGCGAGACGCATACGCTATCGGTGCTGGTCGATAACGAGCCCGGCGTGCTGGCGCGCGTCATCGGCCTGTTCTCCGGCCGCGGCTACAACATCGAGTCGCTCACGGTGTCGGAGACGGAGCACGCCAAGCACCAGTCGCTTATTACCATCGTCACCACCGGGACGCCGATGGTGATCGAGCAGATCAAGAACCAGCTCGATCGACTGGTGCCGATCCATCGGGTAGTCGACATGACGCTCACCGGCAATTCAATTGAACGCGAGTTGGCGATGGTGAAGGTGCGCGGTAAGGGCGAGCATCGCGTCGAGGCGCTGCGACTCGCCGACGCTTTCCGTGCTCGCGTCATCGACGCCACGACCGAGAGCTTCGTGTTCGAGATCACCGGCGCCTCGAGCAAGATTGAGCAGTTCGTTTCGTTGATGCTGCCGCTCGGCCTCATCGAGGTCGCGCGCACCGGCATTGCGGCCATCCGGAGAGGTCCGGAAGGCCTGTAATGCCCGCCGACCTTCTGATCACACTGACGATATTCTCCTGCGTGATGGCGTTCACGCCGGGCCCGAACAACATCCTGCTGGCGGCCTCTGGCGTGAATTTCGGCTTCACACATACGATCCCCCACATGCTTGGCGTGACCATCGGCTTCGGCCTGCTGTTGATCGCCTGCGCCGCCGGGCTCGGCATCCTCTTCACCGCGGTGCCAAAATTGCACCTCGTGCTGAAGGTCGGCGGCGCGCTCTATATGCTCTGGCTCTCGTGGAAGGTGGCAACCGCGCACACTAACGATGAGAGCAGGGGACCGGCGCGGCCGTTTACCTTTTTCCAGGCGGCCGCCTTCCAGTGGATCAATCCTAAGGCCGTTATCGCTGCGCTCAGCGCTATTACGCTTTACGTGCGGCCGGGCCAGTTCGGCCGCGACTTCCCGGTCATGCTGGCGATCCTGACGATCTGCACGGTCGGCTCGGTCGCGACCTGGACCGGCTTCGGCGTTGCGCTGCGGCGGCTCTTGCGAAATCCTGTCTATGCTCGTGTTTTCAACGTGCCGATGGCACTGTTGCTGCTCGCCAGCATCGTCCCAATGGTGAGCTGAAGATCATCCGCGGCGTCCGGGCCTTGTCGGCGGTGTCCGGGCGTCCTAGAAGCATGGCCGACTTTTCGCGGTAATTCAGAGGATCATCATGCGTGTTTATTACGATCGCGACGCCGACCTGAACCTGATCAAGGGCAAAAAGGTCGCCGTCATCGGCTATGGCAGCCAAGGCCATGCCCACGCGCTCAATCTACGCGACTCGGGCGTGAAGGAGGTCGCGGTCGCGCTGCGCAAATCCTCTTCCGGCGTGAAGAAGGCGGAAGGCGAGAAATTCAAAGTGATGGAGGTCACCGAGGCCGCCAAGTGGGCCGACGTGGTGATGATGCTCACGCCGGACGAATTGCAGGGCGACATCTATCGCGACCACCTGCACGCCAATATGAAAAACGGCGCAGCGATCATGTTCGCGCACGGCCTCAACGTGCATTTCAGCCTGATTGAGCCGCGTGCCGATCTCGACGTGCTGATGGTTGCGCCGAAGGGTCCGGGCCATACCGTACGTTCGGAGTACCAGCGCGGCGCCGGCGTGCCGTGCCTGATTGCGATCCATAAGGATTCCTCGGGCAACGCGCACGACCTCGGCATTTCCTATGCTTCGGCGATCGGCGGCGGCCGGGCCGGCATCATCGAGACGACGTTCAAGGAAGAGTGCGAGACCGATCTGTTCGGCGAGCAGGCCGTGCTCTGTGGCGGCCTCGTCGAGTTGATCAAGGCGGGCTACGAAACGTTGTGCGAAGCCGGCTACGCGCCGGAGATGGCATATTTCGAGTGCCTGCACGAAGTGAAGCTGATCGTAGACCTCATCTACGAGGGCGGCATCGCCAACATGAATTACTCGATCTCGAACACGGCGGAGTACGGCGAATACGTCTCCGGTCCGCGCATCATCACGCCGGAGACCAAGGCCGAGATGAAACGCGTGCTCGGCGATATTCAGTCCGGCCGCTTCGCCCGCGACTGGATGCTGGAGAACAAGGTCAACCAGACCTCGTTCAAGGCGACCCGTGCCAAGCTTGCCGAGCATTCGATCGAGCAGGTCGGCGCCAAGCTGCGCGAGATGATGCCCTGGATCAAGCAGCGCGCACTGGTCGACAAGTCGAAGAACTGATCCCTACGCCTCCTATTGCAGGCGTCGTAACGGCCGCCCCGATCGGGCGGCCTTTTTGCATTCACCGGCGCGATACGCCTGCGTCATTTCCCAATCTGCTCCCACAGCCATCGGGCCACAGCGTCGGGCGTCGTGTCGCCTTGCGAGCCGCGCAGATTGGCCTGGCGCATCGTCTTGACGTTGATCGCACCGACGAGCGGCTTCAATGCCGCGATGAGCCTGTCGTCGTGCGCGCGCTTCGGCGCGACCATCAGGATGGCATCGTAGGGCGGAAAAACGTGCTTCGGATCGCCGAGCGTGGTCAGGTCGTATTGCGCGATCTGGCCGTCGCTGCTGTAGGCCGAGATCACGTCGACTTCGCCGCCGGCGGCGGCGCGGTACATGAAATCCGGTTGCATGGTGCGCTGCTGCTTGAACCGCAGGCTATAGGCGTCGCGCACCGCCTTCCATTCCGGTCGTGCAAAGAATTCGTAATCGCTGGCGATGACGAGATCGCCGGCGTGAGAGGCGAGATCGGTAAGCGAATGGATACCGAGCGCATCGGCCTTATTGCGCGACATCGCCAGCGTATAGGCGTTCTCAAAGCCGAGCGCGCCGACGAGGCGGATGCCATGCGTCGCGTCGAGCCATTGGCTCAGCTCCTTCAGCACGACTTGGCGCCCCGGCTCATCGGTGCGGTGCATGCGATTGGCCCATAGAGTGCCCGAATAGTCGACCGCGACGTCGACCTCGTTGTTCGCCAGCGCGTCGAACAGGACGTTGGAGCCGAGGCCGGTGCGGCGCGAAGCCGTTAGGCCCGCCGCCGCGAGGCGTTGGTCGAGCAGGGCGGCAAGCACGTATTGCTCGGTGAAGGTCTTGGCCCCGATGACGTAAGTGGCGCGCTGCTGCGCGAAACCAGGCGCCAGCGACACAATGACCAGCGCGGCCAAGCCCGCCGCGCTCAGCCCGCCGCGCAGACGGCTGCCCGCTGCAAGTCCGCTCTGCATCAGGGCGAGCAGTTGATCGACAATGAGCGCCAGCGCCGCAGCGGCGACGCAGCCAAACACGACAAACACCCAGTTCTGCGTCTGGAGGCCGGTGAAGATGTAATTGCCGAGGCTGGTCTGACCGATCGGCGTCGAGAGGGTCGCCGTGCCGATCACCCATACCGCGCTGGTGCGGATTCCCGCCATGATCACCGGCAGCGCCAGCGGCAATTCGACGAAGCGCAGCGATTTCCACGGGCTCGCGCCCAAGACGCGCGCCGCGCCGCGCAGCCGCGGGTCGAGGCCGTCGAGGCCCGTCACCGTGTTGCGTATCACCGGCAGCATTGCGTAGAGCGCGAGCGCCAGCACAGATGGCAGGAAGCCGAGTGCCGGAAAGCCGGTCCCGAACAGGCGTTCGGTGAGGCCCGATAGCGCGAGCAGCAGCGGATAGAACAGGGCGAGCAGCGCAAGGCCCGGGATTGTCTGCACAATGCTCGCGGTCGCAAGCAGGCTGCCGCGCAGCCATGGCCGGCGCAGCGAAAAGATCGCCACCGGCAGGCTGATACCAAGCCCGAGCGCCAGCGCGGTGAGGCTCACAAGCACATGGCCGCCGAGATAGTCGGGCAAATGCGCCAATGCGTCGGCGAGACGGGCTTCGAAGCTCATTTTATCAATGTGGCCGCCTTTGCATGGGTGGGGCAAGCGGCTAGTTTGCGGCCAGCGAAGTGTGGGAGGAGCGGTTGGCTCAAGCGGCTCAGGCGTTGGTAAGCGCGGTCGCGCTCGACGACGTGACCGTGGCGTTCCGGGTCGCGCGCGGCGGCACCTTTACCGCCGTCGAGCATGCGACCCTTCGCGTTGCCGACGGCGAATTCGTCGCCATTGTCGGTCCGACCGGCTGCGGGAAGTCGACCCTGCTCAACGTCACCGCCGGTCTGCTTGCGCCGGCGGGAGGCGAAGCCGAGATCTTCGGCGCGCGGCTTGCAGGTCTCAACCGTCAGGCCGGCTATCTGTTTCAGGCCGACGCGTTGTTTCCGTGGAAGACCGCGCTCGAAAACGTCGCCATCGGCCTGGAGACGGCGGGCACGCCGGCGAACAAGGCACGGCCGCGTGCGTGCGAATGGTTGAAGCGCGTGGGTCTCGGCGGCTTCGCCGACCGCTATCCGCATATGCTCTCCGGTGGCCAGCGCAAGCGCGTCGGCCTCGCCCAGGTGCTGATCCGCGATCCGAAGATCCTGCTGATGGACGAACCCTTCGGCCCGCTGGACGCGCAGACGCGACAGATCATGGGCAACCTGTTGCTCGACCTCTGGAGCGCCGACCGCAAGGCGGTGCTCTTCGTCACCCACGATCTCGAGGAAGCGATCGCTCTGTCCGATCGCGTCGTCATCATGTCTGCGGGCCCGGCGGCGCGCATCATCGGCGACTGGCGAGTGCCGCTGCCGCGGCCGCGCGATATATCGGAAATCAAGCTCGATCCCGCTTTCCATGATCTCCATCGCGACATCTGGCAAAAGCTGAAGGCCGAAGTCATCAAGGGCTACGCGCAGATGGAAGGGGCGTGACATGTCGCGGCTGTCATTGCTCTCCCTGCAAATCTTGGTCGCCATCATCTGCGTCGGCGCCTGGTATGTTTTTTCGACCTATCCGATCGCCGGCCACGTCGTGCTGCCGCCGTTCTTCTTCTCGAATCCGGTCGATGTCGCGCAGCAGATCGTGGCCTGGTTCGTCTCCGGGGTCATCTGGCAGCATCTGTGGGTGACGCTGGAAGAATCGATGCTCGCTTTCGTGATCGGTTCGATCGGGGGCATCGTGGTGGGCTTTTGGTTCGCGCGGCAGCCGCGCACCGCGTCGGTGTTCGATCCCTACGTCAAGATGGCCAACGCCCTGCCGCGCGTCGTGCTGGCTCCGATCTTCACTTTGTGGTTCGGCCTGGGCATCTGGTCGAAGGTCGCTCTCGGCATCACGCTCGTCTTCTTCATCGTCTTCTTCAACGTCTACCAAGGAATCAAAGAAGTCTCGCCGACCGTACTGGCCAATGCGCGCATGCTCGGCATGAACGAGCGGCAGTTGATGCGCCACGTCTACTGGCCGTCGGCGCTGTCGTGGATGTTCTCGTCGCTGCACACCTCGGTCGGCTTCGCCGTTGTGGGCGCGGTGGTGGGCGAATATCTTGGCGCCGCGGCGGGGCTGGGCTACCTGATCCAGCAAGCGGAGGGTGTGTTCGACGTCGCCGGCGTCTTCGCCGGCATGTTCGTGTTGGCCGCCTTCGTCGTCGTCATCGATGTGATCGTCACGTTGATCGAGCGGCGGCTGTTAATCTGGCGCCCGGCACCGAGCGAGGCGAAGCCCTAGGCAGGACCACGCGGTCTGGATTATCGTCTGCGCCGAAACGGCCCCGGCATAAGGGTCGCATGTGAAGGGAGAAGGATTCATGTCTTCACGCATTTTCGGGCGCATCGCGGTCGCGGCCGTCGCACTCGCGCTCTCATCGGGCCTCGCAATGGCTCAGTCGAAAATTACCCTCGCTGTCGGCGGCGGCTCGTGCCTGTGCTACTTGCCGACGATGCTCGCCAAGGAGCTCGGCGAATACAAGAAGGCCGGCGTCGATGTCGATATCGTCGATTTCAAGGGCGGCTCGGAGTCGCTCAAGGCCGTGATCGGCGGTTCGGCCGACGTCGTCTCCGGCTATTTCGACCACTGCGTCAACCTCGCCGCCAGGGGCCAGCATCTGCAATCCTTCGTGGTCTATGACCGCTTTCCGGGCCTCGTTCTCGTCGTGTCGCCAAAGCACACCAGCGAGATCAAGTCGGTGAAGGACCTCGCCAACAAGAAGGTCGGCGTCTCGGCGCCGGGCTCCTCGACCGATTTCTTCCTCAAGTTCTTGCTCAGGAAAGAGGGCGTCGATCCGAACTCGGTCGCCGTCATCGGCGTCGGTCTCGGCGCGACTGCGGTCGCGGCGATGGAACAGGGCCAGATCGATGCCGCCGTCATGCTCGACCCGGCGGTGACGATCCTTGCCAACAAATACAAGGATCTGAAGGTCCTGGCCGACACCCGCTCGCAAAAGGATACGCTCTCGATGTTCGGCGGTGAGTATCCCGGCGGCGCGCTCTACACCAAGGCGGACTGGATCGCGGCGCATCCCAAGGAAGTGCAGGCGATGACCAACGCGATCGTTGCCACGCTCAAGTGGATCCATTCGCATACGCCGGAGCAGATCGCCGATAAGATGCCGCCGGGCCTCGTCGGCAAGGACAAGGCGACCTACATCGCCGCGCTCAAGAACATGCTGCCGATGTACTCCGAGACCGGCAAGATGGACCCGAAGGGCGCGCAGGCCGTGCTCGCCGTGTTCAGCCAGTCGTCGCCGGCCGTGGCAAAGGCCAACATCGACCTGTCGAAGACTTACACCAACGCTTTCGTCGAAAAGGCCGGTCAGTAGGCTTCGTCATGGCGCAATGGTCGGGCTGGTGCGCCTGCGGTGCGATCCGCTATGCCTGTGAGGGCGAGCCCACCCCGATGCTGAACTGCCATTGCCGCGATTGCCAACGGGCGAGCGTTAGCGGCTACGCGGCGATCGCGATCTTTCCTAAGACCGCGGTCGCGCTTGCCGCCGAGCCGCTGGGTTAAGGTCACTGGCCGCAGTGGTAGTTCGGTCGAGCGCGGCTTCTGCCCCGGTTGTGGCAGCCCGGTTGCCATGAAGCTTGGGATGGTGCCGAACGTCTTCGGCGTCCATGCCGGAAGCCTCGACGAACCAGCGCGGTTCGTGCCCGCCTATGACATCTTTACCAGTAGCGCGCATCCATGGGACGTCATGGATCCGGAGCGACCGAAGAAGCTTCACGGCATGCGCGACTGATCGGCGGCCGCGGAGGCGGCGCTCGTGAATCTTATCTCCATCCAATCGCACGTCGTCTATGGCCATGTCGGCAATTCCGTCGCGGTGTTCGCATTGCAGCGCATGGGCGTCGAGGTGTGGCCCATTCATACGGTGCAATTCTCCAACCACACCGGTTACGGCAAGTGGCAGGGCCGTATCTTCGACGCGGGGCTGATCCGTGATCTCATCGCCGGGCTTGAAACGCGCGGCGTCCTCGCGGAATGCGATGGCGTCCTGTCCGGCTATGTCGGATCGCCCGAGATCGGTGAGGCGATCCTCGATGCGGTGGCGACGGTGCGGCGCACCAATCCGGCGGCGCATTATTGCTGTGACCCGGTGATCGGCGACATAGGCAAGGGCGTGTTCGTGCGCGCAGGTGTGCCGGAATTCATGCGCGAAAAAGCCGTGCGCGCCGCCGACATTGTCACGCCGAATCATTTCGAGCTCGATCGGCTGACGGGCCGGACGAGTCGCACGCTTTCAGAGGCACGCGACGCCGTGAAGGCGCTGCACGATCTCGGACCGCGCACGGTGCTCGTCACCTCGCTTGCGGTCGACGATACGCCGCAGGAGGCGGTCGAGATGCTGGCCTCGGACGAGACCGGCCAATTCCGGCTGCGCACGCCCAGACTCGCGGTTGCCGCAAACGGTGCCGGCGATGCCATTGCTGCGATGTTCTGCGCGCACTACCTGCGCAGCGGCAACATCGGCGGGGCACTCTCGAGCGCCGCCTCTGCCATGTTCGGCATACTGAGCAAGACGGCGGAGTTGGGCGCGCCGGAGATTCAGATCGTCGCGGCGCAGGACGAGATCGTCAATCCGGCCCGCGCGTTCGAGGCGGAACGCTTGCCTTGAATGCATGCCATCTAAAGATTTGATGCACTGAGGAGGTGGGTGCGCAGTAGCATCCGCCGTTTCGTGCCCAGGGGACGACAGATGAAGCGCCGCTATTTCACCCTCGACGTGTTTACCGATCGCCGCTTCGCCGGCAATCCGCTCGCCGTCGTGCTCGAAGCGGATGGCCTCGACCCGCAGCAAATGCAGGCGGTGGCCAACGAGTTCAATCTGCCCGAAACCGTGTTCGTACTGCCGCCGGACGATGGAAAGCACCGCGCACGGTGCCGCATTTTCACGCCGAAGCGCGAACTGCCTTTCGCCGGTCACCCGACGGTGGGCACGGCCGTGCTGCTGGCTTCGCTCGACGGCGGCAGGGCGGGCGAGTTGGTGCTGGAGGAGAAGGTCGGGCCCGTTCGCTGTCGCGTGAGCCGGGGCAAGGATGGCGGCGCGGCTTCGTTCACGCTGCCGGTGCTGCCCTCTGAGGTGGCCGCACCGCCGTCCAACGATAGTATTGCCGCATCCATCGACCTCGACGCGGTCGAGATCGGCTCGGGCGAACTGGTGCCGAGCTGCTGGAGCGCCGGCAATCCGTTCCTGTTTGTGCCGCTGCGCAGCCTCGACGCCGTGCGCCGCGCATCGCCCGATCTGGCGCGGTTTAAAGAATTGCCGGACTGTCCGGCGATGTTCGTGTTCTCGCGGGAGACCGTGGAGAAGAGCAATCAGTTTCATGCGCGCATGTTCGCGCCGAAGATGGGCATCATCGAGGATCCGGCGACCGGTTCGGCGGTGGCGGCGTTCGCCGGCCTGCTCGGCCGCTTCGGCGGCTATGGTGATGGCGAACACAAGGTCGCAATCGAGCAGGGTTATGAAATGGGCCGCCCGAGCCTGATCCGGCTCGAGATGACCAAGGTCGCCGGGCAATTCACCGCCGTCACCGTGGGCGGCGACGTTGTAATCGTCGCCGAGGGCACGATCGAGGCTTGACGGCGCGGCGCCGGTCGCGTCGATTGCGCCGGCATGAGTGAACCCACTGTCTTTGATATCGATCGGGTCGACCTCAACTTTACGCCGAAGCCGTGGTCTTTCGCCGAGACGAGGCGCGCGGAGATCGACGCGTATTTTGCCGAGCTTCAGCGCGAGAAGCCGGCGCTGTGGAACGGCCGCGTATTGCTGTTGCATCGGCAGGTCGTCAGCGATGGCGTGTTCCGCGGCGACTATCTTGAGACCGACTATGCAAGCTTCACTGCGTGGCGCCACTGGGCGCCGCCGAAGTCCGGCGTCCACGACTGCTTCGGTGCAGCGGCGGTCGTCTCGGCGGACGGTG
>DATCFB010000366.1:0-2837 GCA_036509755.1 Pseudolabrys sp.
CCGACAAGCTGCTCGACGCCAAGGTGCGCCTGCACCGGCGGCTGATCGAGGAGATCAATCTGTCGGCGCTGGAGAAGCTGCCCGAGGATCAGATTCTCGCGCACGTCACCCATCTCGTGTCGAAATACGTATTGGTCGAGCGCCTTGCCCTGAACGCACAGGAACTGTCGGAATTCGTCAACGAAATCCTCGACGAGATGACCGGCCTCGGACCGCTGGAGCCGCTGCTCAAGGATCCGAGCATCTCCGACATCCTGATCAACGGTCATGAATGCGTCTATGTCGAGCGCGGCGGCATGCTCGAGCCGCTCGCCGTGCGCTTCAAGGACGAGCAGCACCTGTTGCGCATCATCAACAAAATCGTGTCCGCGGTCGGCCGCCGCGTCGACGAAAGCCACCCGCTGTGCGACGCGCGCTTGCAGGATGGCTCGCGCGTCAACGTGGCGGTGCGCCCGATCGGCGTCGACGGCCCGCTGGTCTCGATTCGCAAATTCTCGAAGAAGAAGCTCGACCTGTCCAAGCTGGTCGAGGTCGGCGCGCTCAGGCCGCAGATGGCCGAGGTGTTGGGCGCCGCCGTACGCGCTCGCATCTCGACGATCATCTCGGGCGGCACCGGCTCCGGCAAGACGACGATGCTCAACGCCCTCTCCGCATTCATCTCGGCGAACGAGCGCCTGCTCACCATCGAGGACGCGGCCGAACTGCAATTGCAGCAGCCGCATGTCGGCCGCATGGAAACGCGGCCGCCGAATATCGAGGGCAAGGGCGAAATCCGCCAGCGCGACCTCGTCAAAAACGCGCTGCGTATGCGCCCCGACCGCATCATCCTCGGCGAGTGCCGCGGCGAGGAAGCCTTCGATATGTTGCAGGCCATGAATACCGGCCACGAAGGCTCGATGGCCACGGTGCACGCCAACACGCCGCGCGACGCCATTACCCGCCTTGAGCAGATGATTGGCATGGCTGGCCTGCCGATGACGGTCGCGTCGATCCGCGGTCAAATCGCCAATGCCGTGCAGCTCGTCGTGCAGCTCTCGCGCCAATCGGACGGCAAGCGCAAGGTCACCTCCATCGCCGAGGTCACCGGGATGGAAGGCGACATCATCCAGATGCAGGAGATCTTCAAATACGTGCGGACCGGCACCAAGCCGGACGGCACCGTCGAAGGCCACTTCGCGGCGACCGGCGTGCGGCCGCGCTTTCTCGCGCATCTACAGACGCAAGGCATCAAGATTCCGGGCAGCTACTTCGATCCCTCGAACCCGCTCTGATCGATAGCCCATGCTCGACTTCAACCCGATCTATCTCTTCTACCTGCTCATCGGCCTGTCTGCGGCGATGCTGGCTGAAGCGTCCTACCTGCTCGCCTATAGCAAGACGAGCTACCGCAAGAACATCAACCGGCGCCTCAAGGTGATGGACGCGCGGCCCGACCGCGAGAGCGTGCTGGTGCAGCTCCGGCGCGAACGCGGCCTGACCTCGAGCGGCGATTACAGGCTGCCGCTCGTCAAGCTGAACCAACTCATGTTGCAGTCCGGCCTGTCGCTCGGCTTCGGCAAGCTCGTTCTGCTCGCCGCAATGTTGGCCGTGGGTGGTTTCGGCGCCACCATGATCTTCAACGGCAAGATCACCAATGCGGTGGTCGCAATGCCGCTCGCCGGCATCGCCCTGCCGATCCTGGCGCTGAAGTTTGCGCGCGCACGGCGGCATAAGAAATTCGGCGCTCAGTTCCCCGACGCCATCGACATCATCGTGCGTTCGCTGCGCGCGGGGCATCCCGTGCCGGTGGCGATCAACATGGTGGCGCGCGAGATGACCGATCCGGTCGGCAGCGAATTCGGCATCGTCACCGACGAGATCACCTATGGCGCCGACCTCGAGACGGCGATGCGCAGTCTTAACTACCGTGTCGGCACCGACGATTTGCCGCTGTTCGTCACAGCGGTGGCGATCCAGGGCGCGACCGGCGGCAATCTCGGCGAAATCCTGGAGAATCTGTCCAAGGTCATCCGCGAGCGCTTCAAGATGCGTCGCAAGATCAAGTCGCTCGCTGCCGAGGGCCGAGCGTCGGCGATGATCCTGTCGTCGCTGCCGATCGGCATGTTTCTCGTCGTGTTTTTTCTGGTGCCCGACTTCTATGGCAGCGTTTGGAAGGAGCACATGACCAAGGTCGGCCTCGCCCTCGCCGGCTGCTGGATGGGCGTCGGCAACTTCATCATGTACCGCATGGTGAATTTCAGGATCTGATGCATGAGCCAGATTCTCGGCATCTTCACGGGATCCCTTGCCGACTCGAACAGCATGCTGATCATGCTGCTCGTGTTCCTGGCTTCGGGCACCCTCGCCTTTGCATTGATGGCCTTCGCGCGCGTACGCGGCTCTGTGAAACGGCGCACGGCGCGCATTTTGGACGATGAGAATGGCCGCAATCCCAAGCGCTCGTTGCGCTATTCGAGCCTGAAGGCGGTCGCGCAGCTTCTCGAATACACGACCAAGCATTACTCCGGCGGCGACGAAGCCGGCATGCGGCTGTTGCGCAAGCGCCTGATCCAGGCCGGCATCTATGATCCACGCGGCGTCGCCTTCTTCTTCATCGCGCGCACCGCGCTCGCCGTGGCGCTCGGCATCGTCCTGTTCATGGCCATGCCGCTGATCAAGACAACCAGCGGATCGGCGCACTGGCTGATGGTGATGATCGGCGGCATCGCCGGTTACATCGGCCCGAGCATGTACATCGATCGCCGTATCGCCAAGCGCAAGATCGAGCACCGCGCCGGCTTTCCCGATTTCATGGACCTGCTGGTTGTTTGCGCCGATTCCGGCCTGTCGATGGAGGC
>DATCFB010000367.1:0-3286 GCA_036509755.1 Pseudolabrys sp.
ATGGTCGCGCGCCACTCCGAAAGGCGCCTCGACCGCCGTCGGCTACATGACGATAAAGAATGACGGCGCCACGTCCGATCGCCTCGTTGGAGGGTCAATAGCTGTCGCAGACAGCTTCCAGCTCCATTCGATGGTGATGGACAATGGAGTGGCGAAGATGCGCGAGCTGAAGGACGTCGAGATCAAGCCGGGCGAGACGGTTCGGTTCACGCCGGGCGGGTCGCACGTCATGTTCGTCGGGCTCAAGCGCGCACTCGCAAACGGTGAGCACGTGAAAGGCACGCTGGTGTTTCAGCACGCCGGCACCGTGAAAATCGAATACGACGTGGCGAGTATGGGCGCTCGGGAAGCACCCATGCCGATGCATGGCATGCAACACTGACAAATCCAGGGAGGAACAATCATGAAAGCACACGATTCGGAATTGCAGCAGACGGGGAATTATCGTTTTCGGACCAGCCGCCGCTCATGGCTTGCCGCGGTCGCGGCGGGAATTGCCGCTCTCTCGTCTTTCTCTGCGCGGGCACACGAGCCGGAATCCGGGACGAGACCCAAGGCGCGGTCCTTCGCCGACCTCAGGAAAGTGCAAGCCGCAAATCTTGTCAAAACGATTGATTACAATTCCGGCGCATATCGCGTGTGGACTGCTGACGGCAAATATAGCGATTTCGCCGTAGCCGATCTTCGTTTCGCGATCGATCCTAGCGTTCTTGGGCCGGTCAGGGGCAGGCCGGCCCTATGGCCGTCCGGGCATGGCCGGGATCGAGCGCTGGTTTTCTTTGCCACGCCGCATGAGATCACCGCTTTCGTGAAGGTGCCCTCGTAATCGCCACATGTGGATTCGACCACGAAAGGGACTGCCGCTGCGGCTCATTTTCGGACCGGTCTGGCCCCTTTGGATAGCGATCCATGTCGGTTTCGCTCGAAAAGCGGGATACGGCGCGAATTCTGCCGACGGAACGACGGCCGGTCCTCCAACGCATGAGGTGTCCTATTATTGGTGCATTTCTAATTCCGAAATGCCGCCCGCGACCGTCGTCAATCAGGCCGGCTGGTAGGCTCGCATGACCATGTCGGCGACGGTGATCTGGCGTAGCGCCTCGGAGAAGGAGCGCTCTGCGTCGGCGAGCGCCGGTTGGACGATCGTGTCGACGAACTCGCAAGCGAGCGCGGTGTCCTCCGAATCCTCGGCATCGCCGGCGGCCGTCAGGATGTCCTCGGCGGTGATGCCGTTCCGCTCCCGCGCCATCTCATAGCCGCCCTGCGGCCCGCGGATTCCCTTCAGGATGCCGTGGCGGACCAGCGCCTGCAACACGGGCTCAAGATGGCGCGGTGGCAGCGCGTGGCGGGCGGCGAGCGCTTTGGCCGAGACCCTCCGAGCGTCCGAATGGAGGGCGACGTCGATGACGGCGGCGATGGCGAGCAGGCCCTTGCGGGATACCAGCGGCATTGGTGCGGTACCAGAGGAAGATCGGTACGCGGTATTAAAGTAAGCATTGAAGATCGTCTAGCAAAAACGCGTAAAGCGGGCTTCAGCCGCCGGTCGAGCCGAATCCGCCGGAACCGCGCTGAGTAATGTCGAGCGATGCCACAACGGTCAGCCGTGCCCGCTCGACCTTCGCGACGACCATTTGGGCGATCCGCATGCCGCGCTCGATGACCACGGGCGCCTGCCCGAGGTTGATCAATAAGACCTGCACCTCGCCCCGGTAATCGGCATCGATCGTGCCGGGCGCGTTCAGTACGGTGAGGCCCTGCTTGACGGCAAGGCCCGAGCGCGGCCGCACCTGCGCCTCGCAGCCGGGCGGCAACGCGATGGCAAGCCCAGTCGGCACCAAGGCACGTGCGCCGGGGCCGAGCGTGAGCGGCGCGCCGCCCGGCACGGCGGCGAGCAGATCGAGCCCCGCCGCATGCGCGGTCTGGTAAGCCGGCAGGGGCAAATCGGCGCCGTGCGGTAGCTGCACGATCCGGATTTCGACGTCGCTCATTATTTTGTCTCCGCCAGCGTGGCGGCGATGCACTCGATCAACATGGCGGCGACAGCGTCCTTCGATTGCGGCGGCCAGGCTTCGACGCCGGAGGCGCGCACGAGGTGGATGGTGTTGGTGTCGCCGCCCATGATGCCGGTCGAGGGCGAGACGTCGTTGGCGAGGATCCAGTCGCAGCCCTTGCGCGTGAGCTTGTCTTTGGCATTGGCGACGACGTTTTCGGTTTCGGCAGCGAAGCCGATGACCAAAGGCGGCCGCTGCGTTTTGCGGTGCGAGATGGTCGAGAGAATGTCGGGGTTCTCGGTCAGCGTCAGGGCCGGTGTTGCCGCGCCGGGCTGCTTCTTGATCTTCTGCTCGCCGGCATTGGCAACGCGCCAGTCGGCGACCGCAGCGGCGAAGATCGCGACGTCGGCGGGCATGGCGCTTTCGACCGCCTTGAGCATGTCGCGTGCCGATTCGACGTGAACCACCTCGACGCCGGCCGGGTCCGGAAGCGTCACCGGACCGCTCACCAAAGTGACGGCGGCGCCGGCAGCCTGCGCCGCGGCGGCGATCGCGTGCCCTTGTTTGCCGGACGAGCGGTTGGCGATGTAACGGACCGGATCGATCGGCTCGTGCGTCGGGCCGGAGGTGATGAGCACGCGCTTGCCTTCGAGCGGCTGCGCGCCCGGTTTCAGGAGCCGCATCGCCGCCTCGGCGATTTCCGACGGTTCGGCCATGCGGCCGAGCCCGCGCTCGCCGGCCTCCGCCATTTCGCCTTCGTTGGGGCCGATCACATGTTTGCCGTCTGTCACGACTTGCTTCAAGTTTCGCTGCGTCGCCGTGTTCGCCCACATCGCCGTGTTCATCGCCGGCGCCACCAATATCTTCGCGGTGGTGGCGAGCAGCACCGCGGTGGCGAGGTCGTCGGCATGACCGTTCGCCATCTTCGCCATCAGGTCGGCGGTCGCGGGCGCGACGACGATGAGATCGGTCTCGCGTGCGAGGCGGATGTGTCCGACGTCGAATTCGCTGCGGGTGTCGAACAGTTCGGTGAACACATGACCGCCGGTCAATGCACCCGCTGCCAGCGGCGTGACGAATTGCGTCGCGGCATGCGTGAGAATACAGCGCACGGCGACGCCGCGCTCGCGCAGCCGGCGGATGAGATCGAGCGACTTGTATCCGGCAATGCCGCCGCCGATGATGAGCAAGACCCGGGGCCGGATGGCGATCTCGGTGAGGACGCGCCTCGGCGGCGGCGGATCGGTGAAATCGTGCGCCTCCTGCCTAGTCTCCTCCGCCGCCGCGCGCAGGAT
>DATCFB010000368.1:0-2602 GCA_036509755.1 Pseudolabrys sp.
AGGAAACCTGCGGCACAAGGCCGTCTTCTCCTCATCGGTGTTTCGCGCGATCATGCCCACCGGTGGAACGCGAGGGAGAAGAACATGACCGCAGTTGCCAATAAGCGATCGAATGAGACCGCGTTCCGGCACGCGCAGATGCTGATCGGCGGCCAATGGGTCGGCAGCGCCTCCGGCGAAGTCCTCACCGTCGAGAATCCGGCCAATCGAACGCCGATCGCCGAGATCCCGCGCGGCCGTGCCGAGGACGTCGACCGTGCCGTCAAGGCCGCCGCGTCGGCGTTCCCCGCCTGGTCGCGCGTTGCGCCGCGCGAGCGCGGCAAGCTGTTCCTGAAGATCGCCGACGCGCTCGAAGGCCGCGCCGAGGAACTGGCGCGGTTGATCGCGCTCGAGACCGGCAACGCGCTGCGCACCCAGGCGCGGCCGGAAGCGAGCGGCACCGTCGAGATGTTCCGCTATTACGGCGGTCTCGGCGGCGAATTGAAAGGCGAGACGATTCCGTTGGGCGAGCAGGTGCTCAGCTACACGCGCCGCGAGGCGCTCGGGGTCGTCGGCGTCATCGTTCCGTGGAACGCGCCGTCGATCCTATCGGCAATCAAGATCGCGCCGGCGCTCGTCGCCGGCAACACGCTGGTTCTGAAAGCGGCCGAGGACGCGCCGCTCTGCGTGCTGTTGCTCGCCGAGGTGTGCCAGCAGTTTCTGCCGGCCGGTGTGCTCAATGTGCTCACCGGTCTCGGCGAGGAATGTGGCGCGCCGCTCGCCAACCATCCGACCGTGCGCAAATTGTCCTTCACCGGCTCGACCGAGGTCGGCAAATCGATCATGCGCGCCGCGTCCGATCGCATCGTGCCGGTGTCGCTCGAACTCGGCGGCAAGAGCCCGTCGATCGTATTCCCCGACGCGAAAGACGACTGGGTCGTCGACGGCATCGTCGCCTCGATGCGGTTCACGCGGCAAAGCCAGTCCTGCACGGCGGGCTCGCGCCTATTTTTGCATCGCGACATCTTCGATGAATTCCTCGACCGGCTGGCGAAGAAGGTCTCCGCGCTCAAGCTCGGCGATCCGCTCGATGAGACGAGCGACATCGGCACCGTCATCAACGAGAAGCAGTTCAAGCGAGTCTGCGGCTACGTCGAGGAAGGGCTCAAGCGTAAGGATGCGCGCGTGGTGATCGGCGGGTTGCCCCCGAAGACCGGGCCGCTAAGCGAAGGCTACTACACGATCCCGACGATCTTCGCGAACGTCGCCAATGATTGGCGTCTCGCCCGCGAGGAGATCTTCGGGCCGGTGCTGGTTGCCATTCCCTGGACCGACGAGGAGGAGGCAATCCGTATGGCGAACGCGAGTCATTACGGGCTGGCGGCCTATGTATGGTCGCACGACATCGGCCGTGCACTCCGCGCCGCGCATGCGATCGAGTCCGGCTGGGTGCAGGTGAACCAGGGCCTCGGCCAGAGCCCGGGGCATTCCTACGGCGGCTACAAAGAGAGCGGCATCGGCCGCGAGTTCTCGCTCGAAGGGATGCTCGACAGCTACACGCAGCGTAAGAACGTCACCGTTAATCTGGTTCACTAGCGCGGAATCTGTCTGTTCCAGGAACGGCTTGCCGCAATTCGCGTTCGCTCTGTGTGACAGCACACGGAGTGGCTCCATGGCGCCAAAAACCATGCCTGCTCAGAAGCAGGATCACCAACCCGGCCGCGAGCGCGTCGTGCAGCCGCGGCCTGATTACGAACCGAAGTTTCCCGGCGCCGGCAAGCTCAAGGGCAAAGTGGCGCTCATCACCGGCGGCGACAGCGGCATCGGACGAGCGGTTGCAGTCGCGATGGCGCGCGAAGGCGCGCGCATCGGCATCGTCTACCTCGACGAACACAAGGACGCGAATGAAACGCGCGACCTCGTCGCCCGCGAAGGTAGCCATGCGATCGTGCTGGCTGGTGACGTTGGCGACGAATCCTTTTGCGAAGCCGCGGTTGATGCGGCGGTGGAACAGTTCGGCCGTGTCGATATCCTGGTCAACAATGCCGGCGAGCAGCACGAGATCGATGACGTGCGGAACATCACGGCCGCGCGGATCGAGCGGACGTTCCGAACCAACATCTTCAGCATGTTCTACATGACCAAGAATGCGCTGCGGCACATGCCGAAGGGCGGCGCAATCATCAACACGACGTCGGTCACCGCCTATCAGGGTCACAAGACGCTCATCGACTACTCGGCGACAAAGGGTGCCATCGTCACGTTGACGCGATCGCTGTCAGAGGCGCTGGCGAAGGACGGGATTCGCGTCAACGCGGTCGCGCCGGGACCGATCTGGACTCCGCTCATCCCTGCCTCGTTCGAGCCGGAGCGTGTCGCCAAGCACGGCTCGAGCATACCGATGCAGCGGCCCGGCCAACCGAACGAGGTCGCGCCCTGTTACGTGTTTCTGGCGAGCGAGGACGCGTCTTACATCAGCGGCCAGGTGCTGCATCCGAACGGCGGCAACGTCGTCGGTTCGTGACGGAACCGGCCGGTGCGGCCTTGCGTTAGCCCCGACCTTGCGAGGGAGAACCATCATGGCTTGGAAGAAGCAGCGCCCTACATCTCCACCCGACACCGT
>DATCFB010000369.1:0-6025 GCA_036509755.1 Pseudolabrys sp.
GGTCGATATCGACACCGGCCGCACCACGATCACGCGCTATCTCGTCGCCGAGGACGCCGGCCGCATCATCAACCCGATGATCGCCGACGGACAGGTGCACGGCGGTGTCGCGCAGGGCATCGGCAATGCGCTCTACGAAGAAATCATTTACGACGAGAACGGCACGCCGCTCACGGCCACGCTCGCCGACTACATGACGCCGACCGCGCACGAGATCCCGACGATCGAGTTGCACCACAAGGAGACGCCGAGCACGGAGTCGATCACCAAAGCCAAGGGCCTCGGCGAAGGCGGCGGCATCGGCGCGCCCGCCGCGGTGATCAACGCCATCAACGACGCGCTGGCGCCATTCGACGTCGTCATCGACGAGATGCCGGCGACGCCGCAGCGCGTCCGCGCCGCGCTGCGCCTTTCTTCACCCTCCCCGCTTCCGTCTCCCCTCCCTCCACGCGCCCTCGCGCGTGGTGGGGAGGGGTCGGGGGTGGGGGGCGGAAACTTGCCAGGAGGCGAGCGGTGAATTTGGCCAAAAGGCCCCCCACCCCGGTTCGCATCGCTGCGCGATACGAACCGACCCTCCCCACCGCTTCGCGGGGGGAGGGTGAAGAAGTGCGGAGGCGCGCAGCATGACCGACAAATCCAACATCACACTGAGCATCAACGGCCGCAACCACGCGATTTCGGTCGAGCCGCGGCGTACTTTGGTCGATGCCATCCGCGAAGATTGCGGCCAAACGGGAACGCATATCGGTTGCGAGCATGGCGTCTGCGGCGCCTGCACCGTCATCGTCGACGGCGCGCCGGTGCGCTCGTGCCTGATGTTTGCCGTGCAGGCGGACGGCAAGGCGATCCGCACGGTCGAGGGGCTCGCCGACGGCGACACGTTGCACCCGATGCAGCAGGCCTTCATGGACCATCACGGCCTGCAATGCGGCTTCTGCACGCCGGGCTTCCTGATGCTCGCCGTCGGCGTGCTCGAACGCGAGCCGGACATCAGCGACAAGGATCTCGTCGACGTGCTGTCGTCGAACCTGTGCCGCTGCACCGGTTACCAGAACATCGTCAAGGCCGTGCGCGCCGCGGCCAAAGAGATGCGGAAGTGAAGCACCAGTTCCGTCACCCTGAGGTGCCAGCCGCGATCGCGGCGAGCCTCGAAGGGCGACGGCCACCGATGTCGGGTTTATCCGACATCGGCAGGATTAGCCGGCGCAAGTCGCGCTATAGCCGACTTGCGTTGGCCGCCCATCCTTCGAGGGCTTCGCTGCGCGAAGCCACCTCAGGATGACGGGATGAGCGTATGAGCAAGCCGCAGAAGATCATCGGCCGGTCGCTGGCGCGGCGCGAAGATCCACCGCTGCTGACCGGACGAGGCCGCTTCGCCGCCGACATCAATTTTCCCGGCCAGTGGACCATGCGCGTGGTGCGCTCGCCGGTCGCGCATGGTGAGATCAAGGGCATCGACGCATCGGCCGCACTGGCACTGCCGGGCGTGCATGAAGTGTGGACGCACAAGGATGTCGCGCACATCCCGCGCATTCCGTTCCGCCTCACCGGCCTGAAGACGCTCGAGCCGTATCAGCAGCCAATCCTTGCGGACCGCGTCGTGCGCTATGTCGGCGAGCCGGTGGCGCTGGTGTTCGCCGACGACGCCTACATCGCCGAGGACGCCGCCGACCTGGTCGAACTCGACATCGAGGCGCGCGATCCGCTCATGCAGGTCACGGACCAACCCGGCATCTTCGAAGGCGAGCATACGACAGAAGCCGACGTGATCCGTAAGGGCTATGGCGACGTGGACGCTGCCTTCCGCTCCGCTCATGCCGTCGTGTCGCTCGAGCTCAGCATCGGCCGCCATTCCGGCGTGCCGATGGAAACGCGCGGCGCCATCGCCACCTACGACGCAGCGCGCGACCTGCTGGAAATGCACGGCGCCGCCAAGGTGTTGCACTGGAACCGCGACACCATGGCGCGCATGCTCGGCCGCGCGCCGGATACCATGCACCTGCACGAAGGCCACGTTGGGGGCGGTTTCGGCATCCGCGGCGAGATCTATCCGGAGGACGTCGCCGTCTGCGCCGCAGCGTTGGCCTTCAAACGGCCGATCAAATGGATCGAGGACCGGCGCGAGCATTTGATCGCCGCCAATCATTCGCGCCAGCAGCACCACCGCATCCGCGCCGCCGTGGATAAAGACGGCCGCATCCTCGCGCTCGACGACGAGTTCTTTCACGACAACGGCGCCTATATGCGCACGCACGCGGCGACGGTGCCCGACCTCGCCGCGGCGATGCTGCCGGGCCCCTATCGCGTGCCGGCCTATCGCGCCGCCGGCCACATCCGCCTCACCAACAAGACGCCGTGCGGCACCTATCGCGCGCCGGGCCGCTACGAGTCGTCCTTCGTGCGCGAGCGCCTGATGGACGCCGTCGCCGCGCAGTGCGGCCTCGACAAGGTCGAGGTGCGGCGCCGCAACCTGCTCGACAAGAGCGCGATGCCCTATGACGCGAAGCTCGACACGCTCGGCACGCACATCGTCTACGATTCCGGCGACTACGCGCTGCTGCTCGACAAGGCGCTCGTCCTCGCGAACTGGGACGCGCTTCAGACGGACGTCAAGGCGCGCCGCGCCAAGGGCGAGCATGTCGGCGCCGGCCTGGTCATGTTCGTCGAGAAGAGCGGGCTCGGGCCGTTCGACACCGTTCGCATCGAGATCAAGCACGACGGTGTCGAGGTCGTCACCGGCAATGCTTCGGTCGGCCAGGGCATCGAGACGGTCGTGGCGCAAATTTGCGCGGAGGTGCTGGGCGCGCGCTACGACACGATCAACGTGGTGCACGGGCAGACCGACCGCATTGCTCGCGGCATGGGCGCCTTCGCCTCGCGCGTCACGGTGATGTGCGGCGAGGCGACACGGCTCGCGTCGGTGAAGCTGCGCGATGCGGCGCTGACCGCCGCCGCCGAACTGATGCAGACCTCGGCCGACCGGCTCGACATCGTCGATGGCAATATCGTGGCCATCGATGGCGGCGCGTCGATGCCGCTGAATGATCTCGCCGGCCTCACCGCGGAAGACACGTTCGAATCCACCCACATGGTCTATCCCTACGGCGTGCACGTCGCGACCGTGCGCGTTGATGCCGAGACCGGCGGCGTCGCCGTCGAGAAATACGCCATCGCCTACGACATCGGACGCGCGGTCAATCCGCGGCTGGTCGAAGGCCAGCTTGCCGGCGGCCTGGCGCAGGGCATCGGCGGCGCGCTGTACGAGGAATTTCTCTACGACGAGGCGGGCGAGCCGCTGTCGGTCACCTTCGCCGACTATCTCATGCCGACCGCGCATGAAGTGCCGGCGCCCGATCTGCTGGTGACCGAGGACGCGCCGAGCCCGCTCAATGCGCTGGGGCTCAAAGGCGCCGGCGAAGGCGGCGCCAATCCGGTCGGCGCCGCGATCGCCTCCGCGATCGACGAGGCGATCGGCATTCCGGGAGCGATCACGCAATTGCCGGTGACGCCGCAGCGGCTGAAGGCGCTGCTGGCAAAGCGCTGATCACGGCTGAAAGTGCGGCCGGTAGCCGCCCTGCGTCTTCTCGATGCGGCCCGCGAACGGCAGCCCGACATGGCCGGGAAACACCAGCGCGTCGGTCGCGGCGCAATGGTCGAGCACCTTGCGGCGGCTCACCACGGCCTGGGCTGCATCCGAGTTCTTCGGAAAATTCCAGTCCGGATGATGCACCTGCAACAGGTGGTGCCAGACGTCGCCGGTGAAGGCGGCACGCGCACCTTTGCTCTCCAGCTTGAAGAAGACGTGGCCCGGCGAATGGCCCGGCGCGCCGTCGATTTCGATGAAGTCGTTGAGCCGGTGCGGGCCGCCGCTGACGAGGTCGGCCTTGCCGTATTCGAGGATCGGCACCACGCATTCGCGGAAGGTGCCGAGCTCGGCCGGACCTTCTTTCGGATCGGCATCGATCTTCGAGAAGTAATCGACGTCCGGCTTGGAGAAGACGTAGCGAGCATTGGGGAAGGTCGGCACCCATTTGCCGTCGCGCTGCATCGTGTTCCAGCCGACGTGATCGTGATGCAGGTGCGTGCACATCACCACGTCGATGTCCTCGGGCTTGACGCCGACGGCGGCGAGCCGCGCGAGATAGGGCTCGTTGAGCATGTGCCAGAACGGCCGCCCCGGCTTGTTCTTGTTATTGCCGCAGCAGGCGTCGATCAGGATCGTCTGGCCGCCGACCTTCAAGAGCCAGCTATGCACGCTCAGGAAGATGCAGCCGCTCTTCGGCTCGTAATGATGCGGCGCCAGCCACGGCATGTAGCCGGCAAGCTGTGCCTCGGTGATCTCCGGGAAGATCTGCTTGACCGGATAGGCCGGAAAATTCGTCTCCTCGATGCGGGAGATCGTTGCGTCGCCGACTTTGAACATGACGTCTCTCTCTATCTGCTGCGCAATATCGCCCTGGCGGCGTCGCCGACCGCTTCGACGTTTTCGCCGGCGTCGAGGAAGCAGACGATGCGGCACGGGCAGCTCTCGAGGCCTTCATAGCGCCAGGGGAAAGCGCCGATCAGACCGCGCTTGTTGAGCATCAATTCGATGTCGCCGCCGATGTTCTCGGCGTGCAGCAGGCCTTCCTGGAAGGCCCAGTTGTGGAACGGAAACACGTCGGCCGAGACCTTCCGGCCCGAGCGCTTGTGCGTGTATTCGAAGGTGCCGAAGAACTCACCCGGCGTCTTGCCGTGCTTCTTCGTGAACTCGTCGGCGAGGTCCGGCCGCATAAAGCGGATCGAGGTGTTCATCGCGTGGTCGCAGGAGCCGGTGTCCATCGCCCACCATTTGATCTTCTTCTTCAGCATCCAGCGAAGCGTGTCGAGGCTCGGCCCGGGGTGGTAGCAGAAGTACTTCACCAGATCCTGCTGCGGCTGGCCCTCATAGTGCCGGTGCCAGCCGGTGTGCAGGATGAGGATGTCGCCTTCGCGAATATCGGCGCCGGCCGACTCGATGATCTCCGGCGTGATGACTGCCCAGTCGTGCATGTGCTTGGAGATGTCGACGACGACGCCGCGGTTGACGAGATAGTCCATCGGCAGATGCGCCATGTCGCCGGTCGGATTGTCGGTGGCGTGCATGGCGCCGTCGAAATGCGTTCCCACGTGCAGCGCGGTGTCGATGCGCTGGGCGACGATGCGCACGGTCTGCAAGTTCTGCGCGTAATACATCTTGTTGCCGGCATAGCCGACCCAGCCCGGCGTGTGGACGTTCATGACGTGGGAGAGATCGACGATCTTCATGGCCGCTTCCTGTTGAATTGCGCCAATCCGATCACAACAGGCCGTGCAGCGCCAGATGCGCGCCGAGCGCGAGCAGACCGATGAAAAAACACAGCCGGAACGTCCGCGGCGATGCGAGGCCGCGCACCTTCTGCCCGATCGCCATGCCGATCAGCGACGCGACGAGCGCGGCGACCGAGGGCAGCGCGACGCCGCTGTTCATCTCGCCCGAGTGCGACAGCGCCACGGCGAGCGCCACGGTCGATACCGTGAAGGAGAGCCCGAGTGCCTGCACCAGTCTGTCGCGGTCGAAGCCGAGCGACTGCACATAGGGCACGCCGGGAATGGTGAAAATCGCGGTGGCGATGCTCACCATGCCGGTTGCGAGGCCGGCCAGACCACCGATCCAGCCAGCGTGCCGCCGCGGCGTCTTCAGATCCAGATTGCACAGGCCGAAGACCGCGTAGATGACGAGCGCGATGCCGAGCCAGATCGTCGCCTCGCCGCCTTTGACGCTCGGCAGCAGCACAGCGCCGATATAGGTGCCGATGCAGATGCCGGCGAGCATCGGCCACAGCCGTTTTGCCAGCTCGCGCAGGGCGCCGCCCGCGAGCGCCTGCCACACATTGGTGACGAAGGACGGCAGGACGATGATCGCGGCGGCCTCGGCCGGCGACATCATCAGGCCGAGCAGACCGACGCCGACCGTGGGCAGGCCCATGCCGATCGCGCCTTTGACGAAGCCCGCGAGCAGAAACAC
>DATCFB010000370.1:0-3055 GCA_036509755.1 Pseudolabrys sp.
CCGCGGCGACAGCTTGCGCAATCGCTCGAGATCGACACGGCCTGAACGGGTGATGTAGCTCATGGCGAAATCAAGCGGTGCAAGCTTCATGTGTGCGCCGAAATGCTCGTACCAGTCGGCGCTGCCGTTGGCGCCGGCGACGAGCTTCTCCAGGACCGGCCGCCGGGCCGCTTCATAAGCGGCGAGCGCCTGCGGCACGTCGCGATGCGCAGCGAGCGCACTGTCAAGCGCGATGGCGTCTTCCAGCGCCAGACGCGTGCCGGAGCCGATCGAGAAATGCGCCGTGTGCAGCGCGTCGCCGAGCAGGACCCTGTTGCCGTGCGACCAGCGCGCATTGTGCACGACCGGAAATTGCCGCCAGATCGAATTGTTGGAAATGAGCGAGTGGCCGCCGAGCGCCTCCGCAAACACGCGCTCGCAGACGGCGCGCGCCTCGGCCTCACCCATGGCCGCGAAGCCCGCGCGGTGGAACGTGTCGGCGCCCACCTCGACGATGAATGTGCTGCGGTCGGACGCGTAGCGATAGTGGTGCGCGTTGAACGCGCCGAACGCGCTATCGGCGAAAGTCTGCGTCAGCGTCTCGAAACGCTGCGCGGTGCCGAACCACGCGAAACGGTTGGTCAGGAGCCGCACGGTCGCGCCGTAGGCGGCCTCGTGGCTGCGCCGCACCAGCGAGTTGATACCGTCGGCGCCGACGATGAGGTCGTAGCCGTCGAGCTCGTCAAGCGATGTCACCGTGCGCCGATAGATCGGCTCGACGCCGGCCGCGCGGGCGCGCGCCTGCAACAGTTGCAATAGCTTCAGCCGCTCGACGGCGGCAAAGCCGACGCCGTCGACGACGACGCGCTCGCCGCGGTGGACGAGCGCGATGTCCTGCCAGGATTCCATGTGCGGCACGATCGCGGCGTAAGTCGCCTCGTCGTCCTCGCGCAGGAATTCGAGGGCGCGATCGGAGAATACGACGCCGAAGCCGAAGGTGGCGTCGGGCGGGTTCTGCTCGATGACGGTGACGTCGGCGCGAGGGTCGCGGCGCTTGATCAGATAGGACAGATAAAGGCCGGCCGGTCCGGCACCGAGGATGGCAATGCGCATGGACCCTTATGTAATAGATGTATCTTCCACCGTCATGCCCGGGACAAGCCCGGCCATGACGAGTACCCTGCCTCCAATCGTCATGTTTCGTTCGGAGCCCCCGCCATGCTCGCCCTCGGTATCGCCCTCACTTTGCACCTCTTGTCGGCCGTGGTCTGGGTCGGCGGCATGTTCGCGGCTTACCTGTGCCTGCGCCCAGCCGCCGGACCGCTCGAGCCGCCGCAGCGGCTGGCGCTATGGCGGCGATTCTTGGCCAAGTTCTTTCCGTGGGTCTGGGTCAGCGTGGTGTTGTTGCTCGTCACCGGCTTCTGGATGCTGCTGTCGTTTTTCGGCGGGTTTGCGCACGCGCCGATGTACATCAATATCATGATGGTGCTCGGCATCGTCATGGCCGCGCTCTACGTCTGGCTCTTCCACGGGCCGTGGCTGAAGTTCAAGCGCGCCGTCGATGCCGGCGACTGGCCCACGGCCGGCGCACAGCTCAACCGCATCCGGCAGATCATCGCCCTCAATTTGCCGCTCGGACTGATCGTGGTGATCGTCGGCGGGACGGGACGCTATTGGGGCTAAGTCAGATCGTCTGATTGTACTCGCCGACTTCCGGATGCGTGCGCAGCACCGAGTCGACCGCCTTGAACATGTCGCGCATGCGCTGCTCGGAGGCCGGGCTTTCCACCACGACGACCAGCTCCGGCTTGTTCGATGAAGCCCGCACCAGCCCCCAGGTGCCGTCCTCGACGGTGACACGCACGCCGTTGACGGTGACGACGTCGCGGATCGGCTGACCGGCGACCTTGTCGCCTTTGGCCTTGGCATCGACGAAGTGCTTGATCACCGCGTCGACCACGCCGTACTTCTTCTCGTCGTCGCAATGTGGCGCCATGGTCGGCGAGCCCCAGGTCTTGGGCAAAGCCTTGCGCAGATCGGCCATGGTCTTGTCCGGGTTGCGGTCGAGCATGTCGCAGACCGCAAGCGCGAAGATCGCGCCGTCGTCATAGCCGCGGCCGAACGGCTTGTTGAAGAAGAAATGCCCCGACTTCTCGAAGCCGGCGAGCGCGCCCAATTCGTTGACGCGGCGTTTGATGTAGGAGTGGCCGGTCTTCCAGTAGTCGGCCTTGACGCCGTTGGCCTTCAAGACCGGATCGGTGTTGAACAGGCCGGTCGATTTCACGTCGACGACGAAGGTCGCGCCCTTGTGCGCCTCCGACATCCAGCGCGCCAGCATGACGCCGACCTTGTCGGCGAAGATTTCCTCGCCCTCGTTATCGACCACGCCGCAACGGTCGCCGTCGCCGTCGAAGCCGAGCGCGACGTCTGCCTTGTGCTTGAGCACCGCATCACGCATCGCGTGCAGCATCTTCATGTCTTCGGTGTTCGGATTGTAATTCGGGAAGGTGTGGTCGAGCTCGCAATCGAGCGGGATCACCTCGCAGCCGACCGCTTCCAGAATCTTTGGCGCGAAGGCGCCGGCGGTGCCGTTGCCGCAGGCGGCGACGACTTTCAATTTGCGCTTGATCTTCGGCCGCTGGGTCAGGTCGGCGATGTAGCGGTCGGGGAAATTTTCGACGAAAACATAAGAGCCGCCGCCCTTGAGATCGAACCTGGCGCCGAGCACGATCTCCTTCAGCCGCGTCATCTCGTCCGGGCCGAAGGTGAGCGGGCGGTTCGCGCCCATTTTCACGCCGGTCCAGCCGTTGTCGTTGTGCGAGGCGGTGACCATAGCGACGCAGGGCACGTCGAGCGCGAACTGCGCGAAATAGGCCATCGGCGTCATACAGAGGCCGATGTCGTGGACCTTGCAGCCGGAGGCGAGCAGGCCGGAGATCAGCGCCATCTTCACCGAGGCGGAATAGCCGCGGAAATCGTGGCCGGTGACGATCTCCTTCTTCACGCCCATCTCGCCGATCAGCGTACCGAGACCCATGCCGAGGGCCTGCACACCCATCAGGTTGATCTCTTTTTC
>DATCFB010000371.1:0-3323 GCA_036509755.1 Pseudolabrys sp.
AACGTGAAGCTCAATCCGGAAACGCAAATCGTCGCCACGCTCGGCTCGAAGGAAGGCTTCGCCAACGTCGCGCAGGCGATCACCGCGCCGGGCGACGTCGTCCTGGTGCCGGACCCGAGCTATCCGATCCATGCCTTCGGCTTTCTGATGGCGGGCGGCGTCATCCGTTCGGTCAGTTCCGAGCCGACGCCGGACTTCTTCGCGACGCTCGAGCGCGCGATCATGCATTCGATCCCGAAGCCGATCGCCGTCGTCGTCTGCTATCCGTCGAACCCGACCGCCTTCACCGCCGATCTCGACTTCTATCGCGACCTCGTCGCCTTCGCGAAGAAGCACGGCATCTTCATCCTGTCGGACCTCGCTTATGCCGAGGTCTATTTCGACAACAACCCGCCTCCGTCGGTATTGCAGGTACCGGGCGCGATGGAGGTCACCGTCGAGTTCACCTCGATGTCGAAGACCTATTCCATGGCCGGCTGGCGCATGGGCTTCGCCGTCGGCAACGACCGCATCATCGCCGCGCTCGCGCGCGTGAAGTCGTATCTCGATTACGGCGCCTTCACGCCGGTACAGGTCGCCGCCGCCGCGGCGCTCAATGGCCCGGAGGACTGTGTCACGGAGATGCGCGAGACCTATGGCCGCCGCCGCGACGTGCTGGTCGAAAGCTTCTCGCGTGCCGGCTGGGACGTACCGCCGCCGCGCGCCTCGATGTTTGCCTGGTCGCCGATCCCCGAGCCGTTCCGCGAGATGGGGTCGGTCGAGTTCGCCAAGCTTCTGGTCGAGAAAGCCGAGGTCGCGGTATCGCCCGGCACCGGTTTCGGCGAACGCGGCGAGGGCTTCGTGCGCATCGCGCTGGTCGAGAACGAGCAGCGCATCCGCCAGGCCGCGCGCAACATCCGCCGCTTCCTCGAGACCGCGCCCGCCCAACTCCACAACGTGGTGCCGCTCGCCACCCGCCGCTGATCGAACGACGATGTCGCAAGCCTTGAAAGTGGGTGTCGCCGGTTTGGGCACGGTCGGCGCCGCGCTCATCGCCCAGATCGTGCGCGAACGCGACTTGCTCGCGATGCGCTGCGGCCGCGGCATCGAAGTCGTGGCGGTCTCGGCGCGCGCGCGCAGCAAGGACCGCGGAGTCGATCTCAAGAAGATGAAATGGTTCGACGATCCGGTCGCGCTGGCGCGTGACGCCGGCATCGACGTCTTCGTCGAATTGATGGGCGGAGCGGGCGATCCGGCCAAAGCCGCGGTCGAGGCGGCGTTATCCGCCGGCAAATCCGTGGTGACCGCCAACAAGGCGTTGCTCGCGCGCCACGGCGTCAGGCTCGCCACGCTCGCCGAGAAGAACGGCGGCGCGCTCAATTTCGAGGCGGCGGTCGCCGGCGCCATTCCCATCGTGCGCACCGTGCGCGAGGAGTTCGCCGGCAACACGATCGAGCGCATCTACGGCATCCTCAACGGCACCTGCAATTACATCCTGACCAAGATGGAGCAGGAGGAACTGCCTTTCGAAGAGTGCCTGAAGGAGGCGCAGCGGCTCGGCTATGCCGAGGCCGATCCGAGCTTCGATATCGAGGGTCACGATACCGCGCAGAAGCTCGCGATCCTGGCGAGTCTTGCCTTCGGCACCAAGGTCGACGAGAACGCGATTTTCGTCGAGGGCATCTCGTCGATTCAGCCGGCCGACATCGCCGCCGCTGACGAACTGGGTTACCGCGTGAAGCTGCTCGGGGTGGCGGTGAAGACCGCCAAGGGCATCGAGCAGCGCGTGCATCCGACGATGGTGCGCAAGGACAGCGCCATCGCTCAGGTGATGGGCGTGACTAACGCGGTGACCGTCGATCCCAAGGGCGTCAATCCGATCACCTTGATCGGCCCCGGCGCCGGCGGGCTGGCGACGGCCTCATCGGTTCTCTCCGACATCGCCGATGTCGCGCGCGGCATCCGGCTGCCGCCGTTCGGCCGGCCGGTGGCGCGGCTCAGTACTGTCAGCAAGGCGCCGATGCAGCGCCACGAAGGCGGCTACTACATCCGCCTGCTGGCGCGCGACAAGCCCGGCACGGCCGCGAAAATCGCGACGCGACTGGCCGAGCAGGAGATTTCGCTCGAGTCGATCGTGCAGCGGCATCCCAAGGGCGCCGCCGAAACGGAGATTAAAAAGGGCGCGGTCCCGGTTATTCTCATTACCTACGCCACCACCGAGGATGCCGTGCGCAAGGCCCTTTCGGCGGTGGGCCGCGATAGGGTGATCTCGGGCCGGCCGCAAGTGATCCGGATCGAGAAGAACTGAGAGACGGGGTGCGGCGTTAGCGGCCGCACACCGAAGTTTTCCAGAGGGGACTTTCCATGACGTCGATTACCGTCCAGGCCGAGCTCGCGCTTGAGCGCATCCTCACGCTTGAGATCGTGCGCGTCACCGAGCGGGCGGCGGTCTCGTCGGCGCGGCTGCGCGGCCACGGCAAGGACAAGGCCTCCGACCAGGCGGCGGTCGACGCCATGCGGCGTGAGCTCAACAAGCTGCCGATCGACGGCACGGTAGTGATCGGCGAGGGGGAGATCGACGAGGCGCCGATGTTGTTCATCGGCGAGAAGGTCGGCACCAAGCAGGGCCCGAAGGTCGATATCGCCGTCGATCCGCTCGAAGGCACGACGCTTTGCGCCAAGAACATGGCGGGGGCGATTGCCACCATCGCGATGGCCAATGGCGGGACGCTCCTGCACGCGCCCGACTGCTACATGCAGAAGATCGCCATCGGAGCGGGATACCCGAAGGGCACGATCGACCTCGACGCGCCGGCCGACGAGAACATCATGAATCTCGCCAAGGCCAAGGGCGTGAAGCCATCCGAGATTACCGCCATTCTGCTCGACCGGCCGCGTCACGCCGACATCATTGCCGCCGTGCGCAAGACCGGCGCGGCAGTGGCGCTCATCAGCGACGGTGACGTCGCCGGAGTCATTCACTGTTCCGAGCCGAAGACCGGCATCGACATCTATCTCGGCATCGGCGGCGCGCCTGAAGGCGTGCTGGCCGCGGCGGCCCTCCGCTGCATCGGCGGGCAGATGCAGACCCGGCTCATCATCGACACCGAGGCGCTGCGCGAGCGCACGCGCAAGATGGGCATCAAGGATCCGAAGAAGAAATACGAGATCGAGGACATGGTGCGTGGCGACTGCCTGTTCTCCGCCACCGGCGTCACCACCGGCCCGATGCTCAACGGCGTCAAGTTCGGCAAGGACGTGATCGAGACCGACACGGTCGTTATGCGATCGGTCACCGGGACCGTGCGCCGCGTGGTCGGCGAGCACCGCGAGTTTTCAAAATT
>DATCFB010000372.1:0-3906 GCA_036509755.1 Pseudolabrys sp.
AGCATCGTACAGCCACTGATCCGGCCGCTCTATGATACGCGCACCGCGCATCACTTGATCGGCCTCCTCACGGGCGATTTGTCCGCCGACCCTTACCGGCTGGTGCGCGAGACCTGGCAGACACATGCGGGCGATTTCGAAACAAACTGGAAGCGATGGCTGCACGACGGCATTATCCCTGATACCGCCGAGAAAGCCGTCACGCCGCGGGCGCCGGCGCTGCCGAACGTCGCGCAGGCAAAAGGCATGCCCGCGCTCACGCTCGTGCTCGCGCCCGATCCGTCGCTTTGGGACGGCCGTTTCGCAGACAATGCCTGGCTTCAGGAATGCCCGCGGCCGCTCACTCACGAAGTCTGGGGCAACTCGCTCAAGATCGCTATGTCCGACGCCGCGACACACGACCTTCACGATGGCGACATCGTCAGGCTGATGCATGGCGGAGTCACTGTCGAGGCGCCGGTCAAGATCGACCACGGTCAGCCGGCCGGCGTCATCGCCGCGACGCTCGGCTGCGGCCGCCGACATGCCGGCGCGATCGGCAGCGACGTCGGCTTCGATGTCTATCCGCTGCGAGGGACGGCGGACTCCTGGCAGATCGAAGGCATTGGCATCGAAAAAACCGGCGCGAACCGCCCGCTGTTGAGCACGCAGCATCACTTCAAGCTCGATGCCGACGACAAGGACATCCTGAGGACGCTTCCGATCGAGACCCTGCCGCGCGGCACTTCCAGTTCGCAGGATCGCGGTGAGGACCTGCCCTCGCTATTACCGCGGCAGAACATGGACGGCCATCAATGGGCCATGGTGATCGACACGTCCGTCTGTATCGGCTGCAACGCCTGCATCATCGCCTGCCAGTCAGAGAACAACGTGCCCGTGGTCGGCCCCGAGGAAGTGGGCATGGGCCGCATCATGCACTGGCTGCGAGTCGACACCTATTTCGTGCACGAGGAAGACCAGCCGCCGGGCTTCCAGCCGGTGCCCTGCATGCATTGCGAACACGCGCCCTGCGAACCGGTGTGCCCCGTCGCAGCCTCGGTGCACGACAGCGAGGGTCTCAATGCGCAGGTCTACAATCGCTGCATCGGCACGCGCTTCTGCCAGTCGAACTGTCCCTACAAGGTCCGCCGCTTCAACTGGTTCGCCTATTCGCACGATCAGGCCTACGCCGATCTCGGCGGTGCGAGCGTCGAGGCGCAATACAATCCCGACGTCACCGTGCGCGGCCGCGGCGTCATGGAGAAATGCACCTACTGCGTCCAGCGCATTAGCCGGGCGCGGCGTGAATCCGAGAAGACCGATACGCCGATCCCCGACGGCGGCGTCGTCACCGCCTGCCAATCGGCCTGCCCGACGCGGGCGATCTCCTTTGGCGATCTCAATGTCAAGGACAGCAGGGTCAACGCGCTGCGGCATGAGCCGCATCACTACGCCATGCTCGGGCATCTCGGCACGCGCCCACGTACGACCTATCTCGCGCGGCTCTCGAATCCCAATCCCGGCATGGGCGGTGACGACGCATGAGCATGGCGGCCGACATCACCCGCGAAGCGGAACGCTGGACCCAAGCCTCCGGCCGCTCTCTCGAGGCGGTCAACGATATCGTTTCGGCACCGCTCATCGACCGGGGTCGCTGGAGCTGGCGTGCCTGGTGGATTTCCATCGTTATAAGCCTGGCACTGACGGTCGTGATGCTCGTGACGATCCTGTGGCTGTTCGACAAAGGCATCGGCATCTTTGGCAACAACACTACTGTTGTCTGGGGCTTTCCGATCGCCAACTACGTCTGGTGGATCGGGATCGGCAATGCCGGCACGCTCATCTCCTCGATGCTGCTTCTGTTGCGGCAGCACTGGCGCGCCTCGATCAACCGTCTCGCCGAGGCGATGACGCTCTTCGCAGCGGCGATCGCCGGCATTTTTCCGATCCTGCATCTGGGCCGGCCGCTCTATTTCTACTGGCTGGCGCCCTACCCGAACACGATGTCCATCTGGCCGCAGTGGCGCAGTGCGCTGATCTGGGATTTCTGGGCGATCAGCAGCTATCTCCTGTTCTCACTTCTGTTCTGGTACATCGGTCTCGTGCCCGATCTCGCCACCTTGCGCGACCGCGCGAAGTCGCCCGTCGCCCGCGCTTTGTTCGGCATCTTTGCGCTCGGCTGGCGCGGCTCGGCGCGGCACTGGCACACGCTCCACGTCTATCACACGACCATGGCCTGCCTCGGCGTGCCGCTCGTCATTTCGCTGCACAGCGTTGTCGGACTCGACTTCGCAGCAAGCCTGATGCCCGGGTGGTCGGAGACGATCTTCCCGCCTTATTTCGTGGTTGGCGCGATGTATTCAGGCTTCACCACGGTGATTCTGCTCTCCGCAGCGGTTCGTTGGGGACTGCGCATGCAGGCGCTAATCACGGTCGAGCATTTCGAGGTGATGGCCAAGATCCTGCTCGCTGCCTCGGTGATTATGGCACTATCCTACGCCACCGAGTGGTTCAGTGCCTGGTACGGCGGCGAAACCGCCGAGCGGCGGCTCGTCGCGTTCGAATTCGCCGGCGACTATCGAGTGCTCTACTGGTTCATGCTGTTCTTCAACTGCGCCATCGCGCATCTGTTCTGGTTTCCGTCCGTCCGCCGCAACATCGCCGCCGTGGCCATCATCGGCATTCTGATCAACGTCGGCATGTGGCTCGAGCGCCTGCTGATCGTGCTCAACACATTATCGCACAGCTACGCCGTTGGCATGTGGCGGGTGTTTTCGCCGACGATCTGGGACTTCCTGCTGCTGTTCGGCTCACTTGGCTTCTTCGCGTTCCTCTATCTCGTCTTCTGTCGCGTCGTGCCGGTCGTATCCATGCACGAGACGCGGCGGCTTTTGTCGACGGAGGCCAAGCAATGAGCGCGATGCTGGTCGCCGATTTCCGGGACGCGGGCGTGTTGGTCAAGGCGTCGCATTGGGCGAAAGCCGCCGGCTATCCTCTCGCCGACGCCTTCTCGCCCTTCCCGCTCGAAGGCATGCCGGAGTTGCTCGGCGAGACCTCGACCCGGCTACGGCTGTGGATGTTCATCGGCGGCATGACCGTTGCTGCGCTCGCTTACGGCACCGAATTCTGGAGCGCGGTCTACAACTTTCCAATCGACAGCGGCGGCCGACCGTTACACTCGTGGCCGGCCTTCATGCTGTTCCCCTTCGCGGTCGGCATTTTCGGCGCGGCGCTGACCGGTTTCATCGGCCTGCTCGTCAAATGCGGGCTGCCGCGCCTTCATCACCCGCTGTTCGACATCAACGGCTTCGAGCGTGTGACGCAAGACCGCTTCATGCTGGCACTGCACGCGCCGCAGGCCGAAAACGACAAGCGCACCGCGGTCGCCTGGCTGAAGCAGGCCGGCGCCGACACCGTATGGGAGCTCGAATGGTGAGAGCGGCTCCCCTCATCGCCGTGACGCTTGTGCTGCTTCTGGGCGGCTGCGACTTCGACATGCGCGTGCAGCCGAAATTCAAGGCCGACTCGGCCTCGACGCTGTGGGCGGACGGCTCGTCCGCGCGTCCGTTGCCTGAGGGCGTCGTGGCGCAGGGCGACGCCGCGCGGGACGAGGTTGCCGCCAACCCGCCGCCGGTGACCGACGCGCTGATCGCGCGCGGACGCGAGCGCTATAATATATATTGCTCGCCATGCCACGGCCTTTCCGGCGATGCCGACGGCATCATCGTTCGTCATGGCTTTCCGAAGCCGCCGTCCTATCACAGCGAGGCGCTGCTCAAGGCGCCGGCCTCGACCTTCTACGACACCATTACGCATGGCTACGGGGTCATGTACTCCTATGCGACGCGCGTATCGCCGCGCGATCGCTGGGCGATCGTCGCCTATATCCGCGCGCTTCAGCTCTCGCGCCGCGCCAGCCTCGCCAAC
>DATCFB010000373.1:0-8361 GCA_036509755.1 Pseudolabrys sp.
CCGAAAAGATCGTGTCCCGATTGTGCCGACGCCTCGGCGGCCGCGCGGGCGGGAATGTTCTGCACGGGAATGTGGTCGACGCTGACCGAAATCTTGTTCTTCTCGCCCCAATCCTTGGCGAACTTGTCGAACCAGGTGTCGTACTCCGGCACGAAGTGGGCCCACTGCACGATCGACAGCGACTTGTCGGCTGCCATGGCCTCTCTGACGAACGGCGCGGAGAGCATAGGTGCCGCACCGGCGGCGGCGAGCGTGAGGCCGGTGTCCTTCAAGAACCGGCGGCGCGAAACGCGCGGAAGTCCCTTGGTGGTCATTCTTGCGTTCTCCCTCTGGATTTTGGCGGATGGGGCACTGGAAGGCCACCTCCACCATTTGTTTTTGAGATCACCATCGTAGACCGCGGAAACAGCGAAGCACCAGCATTTAACAAGTCAATAATACTGACCTATTTACGACAACCCAGTTTTAGCCGGGTGCAGCGTTTGGAAATGCAATGCTCGGACGCAGCGGCCGAGCGGACCGCGATACCCAATTTCCTTATGAATCACCGCAGCTTCGCGTTGCCCTCTCCGTTCCGCTTCCCGAGGGCCGAGACCGCAAGCGAACGGCGGGCCTCGGGCGCCTGCGGCTAACTGCCGTAGCGCAGCGAGACCCAGCCGGCCCGATCGCGCAGGGGGGATAATCGCGACAAATAATAGAGCGTGACCGACGAGGATCACAGACGACCGCCACTGGTCGCTAATGGTGGGCGCGATCAGAGAATATCGCCGCGCCAGGCTGAGCCCTCGCCGCCGCCGTCCCGGATACGCTCGGCGCGAATGAACAGATCGAGCGTGCGCCACGGTTTCTGCATGTACTCAATGCTGTCGGGCAGATCACGCAGACGCTCGCGAAATGCCCCCGACGTCACGATGACCGGAACACTCGGCGTCTTGATGCTTGCGATCCGCGCCAACTCGACTCCGTCCATCCGCCCGGGCAGGCGTAAGTCGGTGAAGATCATGGCGATCTCGCCGCGACTCGCGTCGATCACGGCGGCAGCAGCTTCCGCGTTCTCACATTCGATCACTCTGAATCCCGCCTCCTCGAACACCGTGGAAGCGAGCGATCGTTGATCCTCATCGTCTTCGACCACGAGGATGGTCGTGCGAGAAAATGGCTTCGACTGACCCATGGCGGCCCCCAAGCGATGTTTGCGCTAAAGCGGCTAACGCGGGTCCGCAGGCGTTCGTTCGCCTTCGCGCGGAATAATTCAAATATATGCGATTGCCGTTGATGCGATTATCATTTTTAGAAAATGAATATCGGTGTTCCGCGTCCATGCACGGAACTCGTGCGCTTCACGCTTCGTGTACGACCATGGACGCGCGTTTGCGCCGCCGGCGCGCACATTCGTCGACGATGAGCCCCGACAGGATCAGCGCGACTCCGACCAATGGCAGGTGATGCGGGTCGATCGCCTGCAAGGCCAGCGCGCCGACAATCCCCGAGGCGGACGTCCCGCCATAGACAGCCATCGTATAGAGCGCCAAGAGAATCGACGCGGACTGTGGGGCAATATCGAGGAGCCGATGCTGCTGGGGCACGACAAAGCCCCACGCGCAAATCCCCCACACCAGCATGGCGGCGGCGGCGCTGCCTGCGGAAGCGCTCGCCCAGGGCATCAGCGCGAAATCGAGGATCAAGAACACTAGCATCAGGCGGATCACCATGCCACTGCCCCAGCGGTCGGTAAGCCGTCCCGCTATTGTTGCGCCGACGATGCCGGAAAAACCCCAGATCGATTGCAAAATCGCCATGCCTACGCCGTCGTTGCCGGTCGCGCGGTCGAAGATGACGCTGATGTAGGTGTAGCTGACGTAGAGGCCGGTCAGGACGAGGAAGGTGGTCAGCAAGGTGACGAGCACACTCGTCATGCGCAGCGGGCGGAGCCGTTCGCTGACCGAGGTGCCATCGGCCTCGACGCCGTCCCGGATGGTCACGATCACAACCGCCACCGTGGCGGCCAGAGCGGCGACCAGCAGGAACACCGCGCGCCAGCTCAAGACGCTCCCGACCAGCGTGCCGAGCGGCGAACCCAAGGCGGTGGCGCCGCTCAAGCCGATCATCATGATCGACAATGCGCGCCCGCGCCGCTCCGCCGTGACCAAGCCTGTTGCGGTCGCGCTCGCCACCGGCGCGAAAAGCGCCGCGCCTAAACCCGCCAGCGCGCGCGCGACGAGCAGGGCGGCGAAGCTGGGCGCGAAGGCAGCGCCAACATTCGCCAGCACGAAGATGGCGAGCCCCGTTGCCAGCGCCCGGCGGCGCGGCCAACGCGCCGTAACCGCGGCGATGAATGGGCTGCCCAACGCATAAGCGAGCGCGTAGGCGGTGATGAGCTGCGCCGCTGTGGCAATGCCGACGTCGAGATCGTGCGCTATATGCGACAGCAGCGGCGCAATGACGAAGCTGTCGGTGCCGATCGCGAACATGCCGGCCGCGAGCAGGACGAGACGCGGGGCGGTCGGCGGCACGGCCAATCCGGACGCTGAAACCGGTGCGGTCATGGTGCCGACGCAACCGAGCGGCGGGCCGCCACCAGCGCCACCAAACTGACGACCGCCGCGGCGACGAGATAGAACGCGGGCGCGGCCGGGTCGCCGGTCCACATGATCAGCCAAGCATGAACGAGCGGCGCAATGCCGCCGAAAACCGCAACGCCCAATGCATAGCTGATCGACAGGCCGGCACTGCGGGCCCGGACGGGAAAGAGTTCGGCGAGCAGTGCCGGCATCGCGCCGAGATAGGCGGCGGTGGCGAGTCCGAACAAAGCCTGCAACAGCATCAGCTTCGCAACCGATGGCGCGTCGTTGAGCCACGTCAGCGCCGGCCAGGAGCCGACCAGCATGACCACCGCAGCGATGATCGGCGCCGTCGTCCGGCCGATGCGGTCGGCTAGCGCGCCGAACACCGGCACGAGTAATAATTGCACCAGGGCAGTCACCACTCCGGCCTCGAAGCCGCTGCTCGCGGAAAGATGCAGCGACCGCATCGCATAGATCGGCAGGAAGACGACGGTGTAGACCGCGACCGTGCCGAGCACGATGAGGCCAACGGCAATTGCCAGCCTGCGCCAGTGAAGGGTGAAACTCAGGCGAGTAGGTTTCGCCGCGCGGAAATCCTCCGTCTCATCCACCTTCATGCGGATGTAGATGGCGACCGGATAGAGAAGGAGGCCGAACAGGAATGGTAGACGCCAACCCCAGGCGTCGATCAGTTCCGGCGACATGAAGGCGGTGAGCGCCGCGGCAGAACCGGTCGCGAGCAACGCCGTCAGGCCCTGGCTGGCGAACTGCCAACTCGCGAGATAGCCGCGGCGCGCCGGATCCTGCTCGGCGAGAAAGGCTGTCGCAGTGCCGAACTCGCCGCCGGCCGAAAACCCTTGCAGCAGGCGGGCTGCTACGAGGATCACCGGCGCGGCGATCCCGATAGTCTCAAAGGTCGGCACCAGTGCGATTGCCGCCGAGGCACCGACCATCATCCAGATAGAAAGCTGCAGCGCAGGCTTCCGCCCGAACCTGTCCGCATAGAGGCCGAGCACGAGAGCACCGAAGGGCCGGCTCACATAGGTCAAGCCGAAGCTCGCGAATGCCAGAAGAAGCGATGTGCCGGCGTCGTGCGCAGGAAAGAATAGACGCGCGATGACGGCCGCGAGATAGCCGTAGACGACGATCTCGTACCATTCGAGAGCATTCCCGATGACGACCGCGAAGGTCGTCGCGCGCTCCGTCGCGACTGTCTGACGTGCGTCTTTGCCCAATCCCGCTCCTAGCGCCGGGAAGCCGAAACGCTTCTACCCGCGCCGCTTCTGTTGCACTGCCCCTCGTTCAACTGCGGCCATGATAGACAGATTCTGCGCGGAGGAGAGAGGCTCGGCATTATCGAACTGGGGGCCGAACTGGGCGAGCGACGGCCTGTCCGGTGCAGGTGCCGGCGCTAGCGCCACCGCGCGGAAATGCCGGAGCATTTCGGCCGAGCCGCCACGCTCTGCCTTGAGCGCGCGCTCGGCCATCGAAAGCAACCGATTACCGGTGTCTCCGCCCTGATACTTCAGGCGCTCCCGCCAGTTCTTCAACGCAACAAACATCGCCCTACCCCTTGTCGTGCACGCGTACGAGCTAACCCACTTTCGACGCGGAGCGATTGCGCGCGCCGATCCAGGTGTCGGTCTTGACCACGTCACCGTACAGATTGACGATTCTCGCGACTGCAGAATGCACCTCCTCGGCCGTCATCTCAACCAGCCGATGACTTGCCGAGGCGTCCTTCACATAGGTCAGGTGATGGCCGCGGTGGAACGCATCGACCATGGTCGAGAGGCATGCGGACTCGCCTGCAAAACCGGCGAGTACGACATCCTTGTCGCCGTGCTCCATGAATTGAGCGAAGCCTTCGCTCGAGTAGCAGGACGGCCGCTTACGTTCGAAAATCATCTCATTGCGGTGCGGCTCGAAGCCTTCGATCCAGCCCACGAACGGGGTCGCCTGATTGAAGAAGGGACCCGAGCGGTCAAGCCAGCGGACGAAGGCGACCGGCAGGCCGCTTTCGCGCGCGTGCTCGAGCAGCTTGCGGCAGTTGGCGAGCGCCTCGTCGATCTCGGGGATGGCGATCAGCCGCGGCGTGGCGAGATATTCCTTCTGCATGTCGACGAAGACAATCGTCGGCACGCCGCGGCCGGTTGTGTAGCTGCGGAAGTCGACGATCGTGTTCACGCTGGCTGCCTCGCGTCGACTGAAGGACGGGTGACCGGGCGGTTCTTCGAGTTCTCGAGGATGCCGGGACGGTGCCAGCGGCCTTCGGGGCGGATGATGACGTAGGGATCGACGCCGATAGTGATGGCGCTGGGATGCCGCTCGATATTCGCCTTCATCTCGACGTAGTCGAAGTCAGAAAAGACGAGCTCCTGGCCGCCTTCGAATTCCTCGAAGCCGAACATCGACCAGAATTTCACCAGACGCCTCTGCGCGTGGCCGTAGAGTGTGCGATAGCCCTTGACCCGGCAAAAATCGATCGCCGCGCGGACGAGATGAAAGGACAGCCGTGTGGTACGGAATTCCTTGCGGACAGCGAGGCGCTCGATCTTGGCAAAGTCGGCGAAGTAGCGAATTCGGATACAGCCGGCCGGCTCATTGCCGACATAGCCGAGCAGGTGCGTGGCGCAGAAATCGTTGCCGTCGAACTCCTCGAGATAAGGGCACTCCTGCTCCGAGATGTAGACGGCGCTGCGCACGGTGATCACGCGCATGAGGTCCTCGATCGAGCGCGCCATGGTCGCCGAGATCTGCTTGTCGACGCCATCGCCGTGATAGCGGTCATAGGACGGCAAGTTGACCTTCCCGCCATCGCCGCGCTTGAGGACGTGCAGGTGCGCCGCCTTGACGTTGTCGAGCTCCGCGCCCGCCTCGAAGCCCATCGTCTCAAGCAGCTTGCGGCCTTCGTTCGTCGCCGCGCGGGCATAGACGTCTGCGTCCTTGTAGAGCGGCGTGAACATCTTCTCGAAGGCCAGCGGAATTCCGGCGACGAGGCCGTCCTTCGCCCACATGGCCCAGAGGTAGACCGCGGCGGGCGCTTTGTTCTGTGGCGTCAGCAACGCCGGATCGGGATTGCTGGCGTCCAAGGTGCCCGCGATCAGACGCTTCAAGCCCTCGGCGTTCAACGTCAAAAAGGCTACGAAGCCTTCGACGAGCGGCGCGGCCGCGTCGAAGGTCTCCCGGCGCGCGATCGCCCAAAGGCTGTCGGGATTGTGTGACATGACGCGGCGTACGGCGTCGGCGCCGGCCAGCCCTGGCAGGTCGATGCGGGCGCGCGCGAGAAGGCTGTCGAGCTCGGCGCCTGACTGCGTGAAGACGACAACGTCGTCGGCGAAGGTCTCGATATTCTTGGCCGGCAACGGGTACTTCGCCGGATATATCGTCGGTTGCAAAATTGGGTCGCCGTACTGGCCGCCTCGCACATGTGCTGTCATACGCCACCTTTTTTGTTGTAATTTCTACCTGTGTTTGCGAAGCTTAGAACCACAGGGGAACGACGTATGCGTCTGGTGCCGAAACGGGGTGTTCTGGAATCGGAACGCTCGACGGCAAGCGCCCCCGCTCTCGGCGATTGGGGCAACGCACGCATTTTTTTAGAAGTCGTTCGCTGCGGCAGCTTCCGCGCGGCGGCTGAACGCCTCGGCCAGTCTATCAATTCCGTACGACGTCGAATCACCGAGTTCGAGCGCGAGATCGGTGCGACCCTGTTCACGCGCGACGTGCTCGGCACCAAACTCACCGACGAAGGTGCGCAGGTCGTCGATGCGGTCGAGCGGATGGAGGCGGCGAGCTTTGACGTCCTGCGCGGCGCGAAGCTCGCGTCTCCGACCATCGCCGGTGAAGTCCGCGTCTCCGTCACCGAAGGCATCGGCACGTTCTGGCTGGCGCCACGGCTTGTGGAATTCCAGCGCGCCTTTCCAAATATTCTGGTCGACCTGCACTGCGCCATGCGCTCGGCCGACGTGCTACGGCACGAGGCCGACGTGGCCATCCAGCTCGTGCGGCCCTTGGCCCTCGACGTCAAAGTGGCGAAGATCGGCCGCCTGCACGTAATGTGGTACGCGAGCCACAGCTATATCGAGCTGTACGGCAAGCCGACGAGCTACGAAGAGCTCATCAAGCATCGCCTCGTGATGCAGTTCTCGGATCAGACCGCCGCCAAGGAAATCTTCGACACATCTTTCCCGGGGATGCGCCAGCAGGATCTCCTGGTCATGCGCACCAACGTCAGCAGCGCCAATTATTGGGCCATCGCCAAGGGCGCCGGCATCGGGTTGCTGCCGACCTACGCGTCGGCGATCGGTGCACGCGTCGAGCCGCTGGACATTGAGGGCATGCACCGTCCGTTCGACATTTGGCTGTCCTATCACCCGGACGCTGGACGCATCCCGCGCATCCGCAAGATGATCGACTGGATCGTTGATTCGTTCAGCTCTGCTCAGTTCCCATGGTTC
The DNA here is from genome assembly GCA_036509755.1 of Pseudolabrys sp. Lineage (GTDB taxonomy): Bacteria > Pseudomonadota > Alphaproteobacteria > Rhizobiales > Xanthobacteraceae > Pseudolabrys. Next base: position 7,025 of record DATCFB010000373.1, read on the forward strand.
AGCGACACCTTCATCCATCCGAACGAGTTGTCGGAGCTGTACAAGGGAAAGCCGCTGATCAACATGTTCGAGGGCTTTGCGGCAGCGGCCGGCTGACGCGACGTGCGGCCGCGGCGCGACCGCACGCAAGCTATCGACGGCGATTCGATATTACGGCTGGGTCTAGTTGGCGGCGCGGTGGTGCCTGCCCGACGGTCTCGTCTTTACGGCGTCATGGCGGATGCCTGCCCGCGGAGGATGGACGGACGGCGACAGAACCAGCTCGCCGGCTTGGTTCGCCGCAATAGCCACCGACGACGGTTCTGCTCCTTGGAAGAAGCGCAAAAGCGCCGCGCTGTCCTCGGGCGAGAGGCCGAGGAAGACGCGCAGCATTTCCAGCGCGCCTGGCTCCTGGCTCCAGTAGAACAATTCGAGGATCCGGCTGGGCGGCACCCTGCCGGAGACCAGAGTCTGGATCAGTTCCCAGACTTCGGCCTTGCCGTTTTCGGCGTCGGCCGCCTTGTTTCGAACTGCTGCCCGAGTGCCTGCGCGCATGCCCGCCCTCATTCATTCCGGGCATAAACATACCGTTAGCGGCATGCCGCGTCTGTGACGCGCAGAGCGACGGGGCGTTCCCCCAGAGGAACACTCGGCCTCTGGGGTGGATCACAAAAGATACAACTGGAGGTGCACCCAAACACCTCTCTCGGTTGTATAGTATAAGACTACCTCTTGGGATAAACAGCGATCATGTCCAGTTCGACACGCGCACCGGGCGTCGAGAGCTGGTTGACGCACACGGTCGTACTGGCCGGGGTCCACTCGCCCAAGTAGCCCGCCATGGTGGCGACCATCCCATCCATGTCCCGCATGTCGGTGAGGTATTTCGTGACCTTTACGACGTCTGTCCATGTCAGCCCCTCGTGGTCGAGGATGCCTTTGATGTTCTCCAAGGCCAGCCGCGTCTGCGCCTCGATCCCGACAGGATGGTTGTGCTCGGACAGATCGTGGGGGTGCCTGTGATAAAGCGGCGACGGCGTTGCGCCCGAAACGAAGAGCAGGTCGCCCGGCGCCGAGACCCGGATCGCGGGGGCGTAAGGCATGTCGGCCTTGCGCGCCGGCAGCGTCTGGATTTCGCCGATGCCGGGATTGGTCGGCGAGGTCTTGAAAGCCGGCCGGCGGTCGCTCATGTCAGGGGCGCTCCGTTCGAGGCAGGCCATAGTTTTGGCACATCGGCCTGCGGCGTCCAATACCGCAGCCGCTGCGGCTTGATAGCTGTGGCGAGTTCGGCCTTCGCCCTTCCCTGCCCGCCAATTATGGTCTAAGCAGCCGTCGCGCGGGGCCTATCCCCGCCCGGG
>DATCFB010000374.1:0-4537 GCA_036509755.1 Pseudolabrys sp.
ACCAGGCGGCGTCGAATTGCGGCCCGCGCAACTGCTCGGGGTCTTCCGCCGAGAAGGCATAGCCGACGGCGCCGTTCGGCCATTCGAGGCGGCGGCGCGTCGGCGTCCAGCGTGGCCGTGCGTCGCGGGGACCGTTATGCAGAAGGCCGGCCCGGCCGTCGATCATGACCTCGCGCACGTCGTGCTCGGTCTCGCCGACCAGCGCGATGGCGCCGTGCGGCTGCGCGGCATGCGGGCTTTGGCCGTTGACGACCGCACGCACCCACTCCGCGCCGAGGCGCGTTTTGCCGGCGCCGCGCCCGGCGAGCACCAGCCAGGTGGTCCACGGTGCGCCGTCGCGCGCGAGGACGGGAGGGTCCTGATGGAGGTGGGCGAAGAGAGAGAAGTCACGATCCAGCTTGACAGCATCCTTCGCCGGCATCCTCACCACCATCTCCAATGTCCGGCCTTCGTTCGAGGAATGCTTCAATCTTTGCCGCAAGGCGGAGACGGAATGCATCGATGTCTTCGGGTATGTCGTCATTGGCGTTGTCCGGCATTGGTGTGCTCTGGCCGCGTTGCAGGTCTCGGAGTTGGTGTTCGATCAGGGCGCAGGTGGCGGCGAAGTCCTTCACGTCGGCGTTGATCGCCTTCGTGTCCTCGCCGCGCTGCGGATGCGCCTGCTTCTGGTGCAGCAGCGCGAGCTGGAAGTCGACGACGCGCGCCATTTCGCTTAAGCGTGCCATGCGCGCTTCTGGCGCGAGATTTGCGAGATCGGCCGGCGCGGCATTCTCGAGCGTCTGTGGTGACGACGGCGCCCCATTCTCCCCTCCCCCCGTTGGCACAGCCAACGGTGGGGAGGGGTCGGGGGTGGGGGGCGCAGCGCATGTAGCCGCCTCTGTCGTCGCGATCTCAAAAGCAGCCCCCCACCCCGCCTCGCCATGCTCACGCACGCCGAGGCGACCCTCCCCACCGCTGCGCGGGGGGAGGGATAAAGAAGCCGTAGCGAGCTTTCCTGCCTCCGCGGCAAGGCGCGCCGCCGGCGTGAGGTCGAGCGGCGGCGGCTGGTACTTGGTCCAGCCGAGGTCGCGCGCGAGCGTCCTGAGCGTGGTGTGGCTCTTCAATACGCTTCTCGCGATATCGACGACCGACTCCTCCGTCTGCTCGAAGCGGAAGCGCAGGTTCTCAAGCAGCGCGGGCGTATATTCCTGCTTGCGCCGGGGCTTGGCCATGGCGAACAGTCCTTCGTTGTGCTGGGGGAAATGAAAAAGCCCGGGCGGCGCCTGCTCCGGGCGCGGCTTCCGAGCGTGGGCAGAAACTATAGGAGGAGCGTCACGCTGTCAAGGATTATTGTCTTGGCGCGCGGCGAGGCGCGCTGCCCGCGTCTCCCTCATCCCGAGGTGCGAGCGGGCGCAGTTCGCAAGCCTCGAAGGATTTCTGACTCACAGGTCCTTCGAGGTCCGGCACCGGCGCGCCGGGCGCCTCAGGACGACGCGAGAGGGCGGCCCCGCCAGGTTCCTCCCCAGCTTCGGCACGTCCCCCGTCCCGCTTGGCAAGAACACGTGCTAAGCTGCCGGCGTCGTTCGGGGAATTTGCCGTGCGTTGTGCGCGCCGCTTCGTTGCCGTCCTGGTCCCGCTCGCGGCCGCGCTGACCTTGTCGGCCTGCATCACCTCCTCGGGCGGCGGCGACGCGCAGCTCTCGGCCGAATACCTGACGCGCTATGGCGAGCCAAACCCCACGCCGGCCTCCTTCCTCGAATGCCACGGCTTCGGCTGCACCGAGACCTCGCGCGTCTCGCTCAGCCCGGCCGAATGGCGCAAGGTCACTGCGCAGCTTTCGCCGCCGGCGCGCGACGCCCGCGCCGAGCGCGCCAAGATCGCCCGTGCGGTCGCCGAGATGGAGAAACTGGTCGGCGCCAAGACCGGCACCGGCGTCCATCAATGGACGCACAAGGACATGATGATCCTGCCCAATATGGGCGATCCGACCCAGCTCGACTGCATCGACGAGGCGGTCAACACCTGGACCTATATGACGATGATGGAGCGCGCCGGCCTGATGCGCTTCCACCGCGTCGCCGACCTCGGCTATGCCGGCCTGCCGGCCGACACCAATCCGCGCAACACCGCGGTGCTGCAGGAAAAGAGCGGCGGCTATTACGCCGTCGACGCGAGCCTGGTCGAAGGCGGCGAGCCGCCTCTGGTGATGGCGCTGTCGGTGTGGACCGGCGACTGGCCGCCCAAGCTCGCCGACATGGAAACGGCCAAGCCGGCCAAGCCGGCGCGCACCGCGGCGCTCGCGCCGCGCTAGACGGCATCCGGACGGCCGGCCGTGTGCCAAATTGACATCAAGCCTTCTTGACCGGGCTTGCGCCGGCCCAAGTGCCAGCCATACTGGTCCGATGCCGGCAAGCCTGAGCAACCCCGCCCATTGGCACCTTCGGGCGCAAGAGGCCAGGCTGCTGGCTGGTCAGATGGACGACCCGGAAGCCAAGGCGGCAATCCTCAAGATGGCGGATGATTACGACCGCCTCGCCGTCAGGGCCGCCAAGCGGCAACAGGAGACGCAGGGCTAGGAATGCCGGTGGCGCCAAAGGCCGCTATTGGGCTTTACGTCGTGGCGATGGCAGCAATTATCGTCGGCGTCGATATTGCGTTCTTCAGGAACCAGTTCTGGGCGCGGCTGATCGCGAACATCGGCATTGTTCTGGTTTTCGCAGCTTTCTACCTGGGATTCCTCAGGCATTGACGCCCCCGGCTTCAACCAAGCCAAATTCAAATCGGGAGACGGCCGCACGCCGGGCGCCTTGGCGGCGTCCGCGCGCGGGTCTAATCTCGACGCCGACACGTCCAGGTTTTGAGTCGCGGCGCGTTCGGTGGCGCCGCATGCGCGACGGGCAACCCTCGAGGTCGTGCCGATGTATCGCCTTCACGCTGCCGCGGCGATCGTCCTCGTCTGTTCGGGTCCGGCGCTGGCGCGCTGGATGCCGCAATACGCTTCGCAATCGCCACAGGTGCGCAACTGGTTCGAGCACCAGCACAATGCGCGCGGCCAGTCCTGCTGCCTCGATGCCGACGGCCATCCGTTCTACGGCGACTACGTCATCAACCGGAACGGCTCGATTACCATCAACCTCAAGCGCGGCGCGCGCACGCTGCCCGCCTACATGGTCCTGGAAGGGCCGAACCCGACCGGCCACGCCATCTACTGGTACAAGGATTACGGCACCGCGCGCATCGACTATTGCTTCTCGCCGGGAACGCTGAGCTAGGCGCGCAAAACGAAAATGCACATTGGGGGGTTAGCGATGCCGCGTCTGTCCGTCCGTCTGTCTCTGCTGGCTTTGCTGTGTCTCGCCTGCGTCGCGCCGGCCAGGCCGAAGGTTATCCGAGCCGCACCATCAAGGTGCTGACCACCTCGAGCGCCGGCGGCTTGAGCGACATCTTCATGCGCGTCCTCGCCGAGCGGCTGCGGTCGCGGCTCCACCAGACCATCATCATCGAGAACCGCCCCGGCGCCGGCGGCAACATCGCCATGCACGCCTGCGCCGACGCCAAGCCGGACGGCTACACGATCTGCATCGTCGAGGCCGACGCGCTCATCTACAACCAGTATCTCTACAAGAACCTCACCTATAATCCGGAGACGGCGCTGACGCCGATCGTCAACCTGTTCAACATCATCCAGGCGCTGGTGGTGAACTCGGATTTGAAAGTGAAGAACGTCGACGAGCTTGTCGCGCTTTCGAAGGCGAAGAAGGGCACGCTCAACTACCTGACCGCGTCGCTGCCGCTCGTCGTCTACATGGAGCACCTGAAGAAGACGCAGGGCGCCGACTGGGTGCGGGTGCCGTTCCGCGGCGGCGGCGAGGCAACCAATGCGGTGCTGTCCGGCTCGACGCCGATCGCGCTCATCGGCATCGGCAACGTCATGCCGCACATCACCGCCGGCAAGATGACGGCGCTGGCGCTCGGCAACAATATCCGCGCGCCGCAACTGCCGAAGGTGCCGACGCTGGACGATACCGGCTACAAGGGCCCGCCGTCGCAAAGCTGGTACGGCCTGTTCGCGCCGGCCGGCACGCCGCGCGCGATCATCGACAAATTAAACACGGAAGTTCGCGCGATCGCGCGCGACAAGAGGTTTCAGCAGAAACACCTGTTCAGCCGCGGCCTCGTGCCGGCGATCGGCACGCCGGAGGAATTCGCCGCCGAGATCAAGGCGGGCCGTTCCACCGCGCACCAGATCGTCAAGGACGCCGGCATGGAGCCGCAATAGGCGGCTTGCCTACGACGCGTAGTCCGGCTCTTCGCGATCGAGAATGCGCTTGAGCGCATTGAAGTGGCGCTCGGCCGGCGTCGGACCCTTGAACGGCACCGTCGTGCCGATATCCCGCTTGGTCTTGTCGACCACGGCCGCCGGAAGCTGCTTCAGCTTCTGCCCGGTCCACATCGCGTAGATCTGCACCTGCGCCGCGCGTTCGACGTAATAGAGCCGGTCGTAAGCGTCGGCGACCGTCTCGCCGACGGTGGAAATGCCGTGATTGGCCATGAACAG
>DATCFB010000375.1:0-12273 GCA_036509755.1 Pseudolabrys sp.
AGATTGAGCGCCAGCATCATGTCCTTCTGCTGCAGCGTCACGTCGGCTAGCGGTATTGCCGGCATCTGCCCCTCAATGATGAACGGTCCGCGATAGCCGAGCACCGGCGAGGCGGCGACGCTCTTGAGGATCGCGTCGACCGCCGCCTCGCGCGTGACGCCGCCCTTCTCGGCGAGCGCCACCGCCTCGCCGAAGGCGATCACCTCGACCATCAAGAGGAGGTTGACCGCGATCTTCATCTGGCAGGCAAGACCGTTGCCGCCGATGCGCGTCACTTTCGGGCCGATGGCGAGCAGCACCGGTTTCGCCCGCTCGAACGCGGCTTCGTCGCCGCCGATCATCACTGACGCCTGGCCCGCCTTCACCGTCACCGGCGAACCGGACAGCGGGCCGTCGAGCATGGTCGCTCCGCGTTTGGCGAATTCCTCCGCTACCGCGCGGCTCTCGTCCGGCTCGATCGTGCTCATGTCGATATAGATGCCGCCCTTCGTCAGGCCGGAGACGATGCCGTCCGGTCCGAGCGCCACCGCGCGCACCGCCTTGGCGTCGGTGACGATGGAGAAGACGATGTCGGCGCCTTCCGCGGCGGCGCGCGGCGTGTCGGCCCAGCACATGCCGGCGGTCATCAGATCGGCCGCCTTGTCGCGCGACCGGTTCCAGCCGGTAACGCTGTGCCCCGCGGCCATCAGACGCGGCACGATGAGCGAGCCCATCGCGCCGAGACCGACAAATCCGAGATTCATGCGCGTCTCTTCCTTCCGGGCGCAGTATTCATGGATGAGCGTGGGAAGGCGAGGGCGTTCGGCCGGGCTGTGATTGCCCAACGCATCAAGTGGGCAGGAGGCCCCGCCTATGGAAGTTTGTCGTAGCCTTCGCCGAAGCCGGCGAGCGACATCGGGAAGCCGATGCCTTCCTCCGGCGTCTGGAAGATGACGAAGGTCGCCATCTTGCCGTTGCGCAGCTTGCCAATCAGCTTGTCGTCCATCACCACCTCGGCGATGCAACCATTCGGCAGACAGCGAACGAAGCCGGCACGGCCGATATCGTCGTTGTCGATCTTCAATCCCAGGCCGGACGGCAACAGGACACCGAGCGGCGCCACGACGCGCATCAGCCTGCTTTTCTGATCGGCGGTCTTGAGCACGATGACGGTGAGGCCGACATTGGCGCGATCCTCGGCGACGACGCTCTGGATCAGCGCGCACTGCTCGGACTTCGCGCCGGGCGGCGTGTCGCACCGGATCTGCCAGTCCTTGTGCACCGACTTGACCGCGCCTTGCGCGAGCGCCTGATGCGAGGGCGCGAAAATGAGGAGCGCCGCGATCAGCAGGCCGATGCCGATGGATTCAGTCGCCCGTATCCGGAGGCGATCGAAAAAGCCCATGAGTCCAGTCCCTTGGCCGAGCCCGCGGGACCGCCTCGCGGCGTCCCTTGCGAATCGCGGCCGGCTTCTTGTCTCCCCGTCGCCCCCGTTGGCTCATGCCCGGGTGGCCCTGTCAAGCGACGCCGGTCTTGCAGCTACCCGTCTGGTGCACACGCACGTAAGCCGCCCTCGCATGGCGTAAATGCGGCGGCGGCAGGGGATTTGGGGTAAGCGCGACAGAGCTGCCGCAGCCGCAATCTGGCGCATTGCGGCTGCTTCGGAAGTGTGGTTTGAGAGGCCGGGATTTCCCCGGCCCGAAGCACCGTTCAAGCTGCCACGCCCGTGGCAAAATGCCGTGCTCAGAGGGGGTTCCGGCCGAACATCATGCCTGCGGTGGGCGGCAAAAAGGAGCCTTGATTCGCAAGGCCGTTTTTCGTCGAGGAGAGCAGTCGACAATGCTGTTGCTCAAGCGGTTGGTTGCATTCGTGGTCATGAGCATGACCGTGTTTGCCGGAGGTACCGCGGCGTTTGCCGCCAACGAGGCGACCGGTCAGCCTCATCCGTGGGAGATGAGTCTCCAGGCTCCCGTGACGCCGGTGATGGAAGACATCGTCTGGTTTCACGGCTACCTGACCTGGCTCATCATCGCCATTGGGGTGTTCGTGCTCGCGTTGCTCGTCGTCGTGATGGTGAAGTTCAACGCGCGCGTTCATCCGGTGCCGTCGCGCACAACGCATAACACCCTGGTCGAGATCGTCTGGACCGTCGTACCGGTGCTGATCCTGGTCGCCATCGCGGTGCCGTCGTTCCGGCTGCTGTTCTACGAGCTTAAGGTCCCGCCAGCCGACCTCACGGTGAAGGTGACCGGCAAGCAGTGGTTCTGGAGCTACGGCTATCCCGACCAGAAATTCGAGTTCGACTCGCTCCTCATTCAGGACAAGGACCTCAAGCCCGGTCAGCCGCGTTTGCTCGCGGTCGATAATGACCTCGTCGTCCCGGTCAACAAGGTGGTCCGCGTCCTCGTGACCGGCGCCGACGTGATCCATTCCTTCTCGGTGCCGTCTTTCGGCATCAAGATCGACGCCATCCCGGGCCGGCTGAACGAAACCTGGTTCAAGGCTGAGCGTGAGGGCACCTATTACGGTCAGTGCTCGCAGCTATGCGGGCGCGACCACGCCTTCATGCCGATCGCCGTCCACGTGGTGAGCGAAAAGGACTTTGCGGCCTGGCTGGAGCAGGCCAAGAAGAAATATGCCAGCACCGACGACGCTCGTCAGACGGCGGTCGCCGCGGCCGACATCAAGTGAGAGACAGGCTGTTCTGAATATACGGTGGCGCAAGCCACAATCTGCGAAGGGTAATGACGATGGCGAGCAATCCGGCGGCGGTCCACGACACTCACGACACTCATGAGCACCATCCGACCGGATGGCGGCGGTTCGTCTACTCCACGAACCACAAGGACATCGGCACGATGTACCTGGTGTTCGCGATCACGGCGGGCGTGATCGGCGCGCTGATGTCGATCGCCATCCGTGCCGAATTGCAGAACCCCGGCATCCAGTTCTTCCCGTCGTCGCACGAATACGACGTGTTCGCCACCGGCCACGGCCTGATCATGATCTTCTTCATGGTCATGCCGGCGATGATCGGCGGCTTCGGCAACTGGCTCGTGCCGCTGATGATCGGCGCGCCGGACATGGCCTTCCCGCGCATGAACAACATCTCGTTCTGGCTGCTGCCGGCCTCCTTCGCGCTGCTGCTGACGTCGATGTTCGTCGAGGGCGAGCCCGGCTCGCTCGGCGCCGGAACCGGCTGGACGCTCTATCCGCCGCTATCGACCTCGGGCCACCCCGGCCCGGCCGTCGATTTCGTCATCCTGTCGCTGCACCTTGCCGGCGCCTCGTCGATCCTCGGCGCCATCAACTTCATCACCACGATCTTCAACATGCGCGCGCCGGGCATGACCCTGCACAAGATGCCGCTCTTCGTGTGGTCGATCCTGGTGACGGTGTTCCTGCTGCTGTTGGCGCTGCCGGTGCTCGCCGGCGCGATCACCATGCTGCTCACCGACCGCAACTTCGGCACCACCTTCTTCGCCGGCGAGAACGGCGGCGATCCGGTGTTGTTCCAACACCTCTTCTGGTTCTTCGGTCATCCGGAAGTGTACATCCTGATCCTGCCGGGCTTCGGTATGATTTCGCAGATCGTGTCGACCTTCTCGAAGAAGCCGGTGTTCGGCTATCTCGGCATGGCCTACGCCATGGTGGCGATCGGCGGCATCGGCTTCGTCGTCTGGGCGCATCACATGTACACGGTCGGCCTATCGACCGGCGCGCAGGCCTACTTCGTCGCCGCCACCATGGTCATCGCGGTGCCGACCGGCGTAAAGATATTCTCCTGGATCGCCACGATGTGGGGCGGATCGATCGAATTCCGCGCACCGATGCTGTGGGCGCTCGGCTTCATCTTCATCTTCACCGTCGGCGGCGTCACCGGCGTTGTGCTCGCCAACGCGGGCGTCGATCGTGTGCTGCACGACACCTATTACGTTATCGCTCATTTCCACTACGTGATGGGCATCGCGGCGGTGTTCGCGATCTTCGGCGGTTGGTACTACTGGTTCCCGAAGATGAGCGGCTACATGTACAACGAGACCATCGCCAGGTTCCACTTCTGGGTGATGTTTATCGGAGCGAACATTATCTTCTTCCCGCAGCACTTCCTCGGCCTCGCCGGCATGCCGCGCCGCACGGTCGATTATCCGCTGGCGTTCCACGGCTGGAATGAAGTGTCGTCGATCGGCTCCTACATTACCGGGCTCAGCCTGCTGATCTTCTTTGTCGGAGTGATCGAGGCTTTCGCCCGCAAGCGGGTTGCCGGCGACAATCCATGGGGCCCGGCTGCGACGACGCTGGAGTGGACCCTGTCCTCGCCGCCGCCGTTCCATCAGTTCGAGACGCTGCCGCGGATCAAGTGAGAATTCGCGCGGCCCCGGGATCCTGGGGCCGCGCGCCAGACGTCAGGGACCACGCGTAGATGTCGTTAGCCAGCGAAGGCGCAAAACTCTCCGGATCGGACCTCGGTTTCGCCGAACCGAGTCTGGCCAGCGTCTCTGATTACATCGCGCTCCTGAAGCCGCGGGTGATGTCGCTGGTGATCTTCACGGCCTTGGTCGGGCTTGCCGTCGCGCCGGGGCATATGAATCCTGTCACCGGCTTCACCGCACTGCTGTGCATCGCGGTCGGCGCCGGCGCCTCCGGCGCGCTCAACATGTGGTACGACGCCGACATCGACGCGGTGATGACGCGCACGGCGCGGCGTCCTGTGCCAATGGGCCGCGTCAAACCGGGTGAGGCGCTCGCCTTTGGGCTGACCCTCTCCGGCTTCTCGGTGGTGACGCTCGGCTTGCTGGTCAATTGGGTCGCGGCGGCGCTGCTCGCCTTCACCATCTTCTTCTACGCCGTCGTCTACACGATGTGGCTGAAGCGCTCGACGCCGCAGAACATCGTCATCGGCGGCGCCGCCGGCGCCTTCCCGCCGATGATCGGCTGGGCGGCTGTGACCGGCTCGCTGTCGCTTGAGCCAGTGCTGCTGTTCCTCATCATCTTCTTCTGGACGCCGCCGCACTTCTGGGCACTGTCGCTCTACCGCACGCAGGACTATGCGCGCGCCGGCGTGCCGATGCTGCCGGTGGTCGCTGGCGAAGTCTCGACGCGCTGGCAGATCATGCTCTACACGCTGCTGCTCGTCCCGCTCGGGATCGCGCCGTGGGGGCTCGGCTTCGCCGGGCCGATCTACGGAGTCGTCGCCGCAGTGACCGGCGCTATCATGCTGGTGCTGGCGGTGCAGGTGCTGCGCGAGCGCGCGCCGGCCGAACGCGCCAGCCGCAACATGTTCGCGTTTTCGATCTTGTATCTCTTCCTCCTCTACGCGGTGCTGCTGGTCGATCGCGGGTGGGGCGGGCTCCTGGCCCGGCTGGGCGCGTGAGTACCGAGGCCGTCATGACCGAGCCCCGCAACAACGAGAAGGACAAGGGCATCGTCCTCACCGAGGCGCAGAAGCGCGCCCGGCGCTCGCGCTCGATCGCCATCGCCGTGGCGCTCGGGGTGCTGGTGATCCTGTTCTACGCGATGACGCTGGTGAAGGGCCCCGGCGTTCTGATTCGGCCGATCTGACGCGAACCCGCCCATGATCGAAAACAAGCCCATGTCTAAGAAATCGATACTCAGCCGCGACGTCACGGTAGCCGCAGTCTGCGGTATGGTGGTGGCGCTGATGATCGGGGCGTCCTACGCCGCGGTACCCTTCTATAACTGGTTCTGCCGCACCACCGGCTTTGCCGGGACCACGCAGGTTTCCGAGAAGGCGCCGGACCATGTGCTTGGGCGAACGCTCCTCATCCGCTTCGACAGCAACGTCGCGCCGGGCCTGCCGTGGAAGTTCGAGCCCGAGCAGAACGAAATCAATTTGCGTATCGGCCAGGTGACGACCGTGCACTACAAGGTCACCAATCTGGCCGCGCGCGAGATCACCGCGCAGGCCGGCTACAACGTTTCTCCGCCGCAGGTCGGAGCCTATTTCAAGAAGATCAACTGTTTCTGCTTCACCCAGCAGACGATGAAGCCGGGCGAGACGCGCGAGATGACGGTCGTGTTTTACGTCGATCCCTCGATCGTCAAAGACAGCGACCAGGACCAGCTGAACACCATCACTCTGTCCTATACCTTCTACCGTATACCCAATCCGGAGAAGCCGGTGGCCGAAGGGCCGTCGACTTCTCCCAAATCGAGCAAGCTCTAACGGCAACCGGCGATCGGCCGCCAGCGCCGATTAGAGAACACGGGACTTGAACGGAGACGACGATGGCTGAGGCCCATATCAAGCACCACGACTACCACCTGGTCGATCCGAGCGCGTGGCCGGCCGTCGGCTCGATCTCCGCCTTCATCACCGCGGTGGGCGGAATCTCGTGGATGCACCACATGTACGCCGGCGCGCCGTTCGTGTTCGGGCTCGGCGTCCTCGGCGTGCTCTACACCTTCATCGGCTGGTGGCGCGACGTGATCCGCGAGGCGGAATTCGGCGGCTTCCATACGCGCGTGGTGCAGATCTCGCATCGCTACGGGATGATTCTGTTCATCGCCTCGGAGGTGATGTTCTTCGTCGCCTGGTTCTGGGCTTATTTCAACACCGCGCTGTTCCCCGACGCCGCCAAGGACGTGGCGCGTGTCGCCTTCACCGGCGGCGTGTGGCCGCCGAAGGGCATCGAGACGATGGACCCGTGGCACCTGCCGCTCCTGAACACGCTGATCCTGCTCACCTCGGGCACGACGGTGACCTGGGCGCACCATGCGCTTCTGGAGAATGACCGGCGAGGCCTGAAGTGGGGCCTCATTCTCACGATCATCCTCGGCGCGGCCTTCACCTGCATCCAAGGCTACGAATACTCGCATGCCGAGTTCGCATATAGCGGCAACATCTACGGTGCGACGTTCTTCATGGCGACCGGCTTCCACGGCGCGCACGTAATCATCGGTACGATTTTCCTGACCGTCTGCCTCGTGCGCGCGCTGCGCGGGCAGTTCACGCCGACCCAGCACCTCGGCTTCGAGTTCGCCGCTTGGTACTGGCACTTCGTCGACGTGGTGTGGCTGTTCCTGTTCGCCTGCATATATGTGTGGGGCTCGGCGGGGGCCGTCGCAGCCGGGCACGGGGGATGACCCAGCCGGCTTGAGGATACGAAGGGCGGCGGTAACGCCGCCCTTTCGCCTTAGAGAATGTGAGCCGATGAACCAGAAGCCGATGCCGATCGAGCGGAGCATCACGCGCGGCCTGCGCGGACGCTGCCCGCGATGCGGCGAGGGCCGGCTGTTCAAAGGCTTCATCGCTCTGCGCGATGCCTGCGGTCACTGTGGGCTCGACTATGGCTTCGCCGACGCCGGCGATGGGCCGGCCGTGTTCGTGATCCTGATCGGCGGGTTCATCGTCGTGTTCGCCGCCTTGATCGTCGAAGTCGTCTATGCGCCACCGTATTGGGTGCACGCCGCGTTGTGGATTCCGCTGATCCTCCTCGTCACCCTCGGACCCTTGCGCCTGCTCAAGGGTCTGTTGATCGCGCTGCAATTTCACCACAAGGCGGTCGAAGGCCGTATCGAGCATCGGAGCAAGCCGTGACGAAGACGACGTCTGGTTCTGGCCTCGTCGCGCCGACGCTTGCCATGCTCTTGTGCTTCGCGCTGCTCATCGGGCTTGGCGTGTGGCAGCTCAAGCGCAAGGTGTGGAAAGAGAATCTGATTGCCGCGATGACGTCGCGCATCGATGCGCCGCCGCAACCGCTGCCGCTGCCGGCGCAGTGGAGCACGCTGGCGCAGGACGCCGCCGAATTCCGCCGCATCGCGTTCACCGCCAATTTCGTGCCGGGCCAAGAGGCGCTGGTCTATACGCCCGGCTCGGCGCTGCGGGCCGACATTAAGGGCCCCGGCTATTTCGTTTTCGCGCCGGCAAAGCTCGCGGATGGCCGCATCGTCGTCGTCGATCGCGGCTTCGTGCCGGTGAAGAGCAAAGGTTTGGTGGTCGGCGGGCAAACGACGCCGCAAGGACTCGTGAATATCATCGGATACATACGCTGGCCGGAGCAGCGCGGCACGTTCACGCCGGCCGACGACGTCAAAGGCAACGTCTGGTATCTGCGCGCGCCCGCCGCGATGGCGGCGGCGCGGCATTGGGGCGACGTCGCGCCTTTCTATATCGATCAGGAAGCACCGGTGCCGCCCGGCGGTCTGCCGTCGCCGGGCAAGCTCGTGGTCATGTTGCCGGACAATCACCTGCAATACGCCATCACCTGGTTCGGCCTCGCCGCCGCCCTCACCGGTGTCTACGGATTCTGGGTGTTCGGCCGCTTCCGCCAACCGGCTTGAGCTTTCTTGTGCAAGCACCCGCCGGCCGTTAGTGTGGCTCGGCGCGGACCACTTGGCGGCTTAAAAAGCACGGAAATTCAATGCGTTACGTCTCAACCCGGGGCGAGGCCGCTCCGCTCGATTTCATCGAGGTAATGCTGACCGGGCTGGGGCGGGACGGCGGGCTTTATGTGCCGGAGACATGGCCTTCGGTCATGAATCAGGAGATCGCCGCGTTCGCCGGCCGGCCCTATGCCGAGGTCGCGGCGGCGGTGATCGGGCGCTTCACCGGCGGCAGCATCGAGGAGGCCGATCTCGCGCGCATGGCGCAGGAGGCCTACGGAACTTTCCGCCATCCGGCCACCGCGCCGCTGGTGCAGCTCAATCCGGGCCTGTTCGTCCTGGAACTCTTCCACGGCCCGACGCTCGCCTTCAAGGACCTGGCGATGCAGCTCGTCGCCCGCCTGATGGACCACGCCCTGCGCCAGCGAAAGGAACGCAGCACGATCGTGGTGGCGACCTCCGGCGACACCGGCGGCGCCGCCGTCGAGGCGTTCCGCGGCCGCGAGCAGGTCGATCTGATCGTCCTGTTCCCGCACGGGCGCATCTCCGAGGTGCAGCGGCGCATGATGACCACCGCGCCGGACGCCAACGTCCACGCCGTCGCCATCGAAGGCACCTTCGATGACTGTCAGGCGTTGGTGAAAGCCATGTTCAACCACCACGCCTTCCGCGACCGGGTGAGCCTGTCGGGGGTCAACTCGATCAACTGGGCGCGGATCGTGGCGCAGGCGGTCTACTATTTCACCGCCGCGGCTGCGCTCGGCGCGCCGCACCGCAAGGTCGCCTTCACCGTGCCGACCGGAAATTTCGGCGACGTCTTCGCCGGCTACGTGGCGCACAAGATGGGCCTGCCGATCGAGCGGCTGGTGGTGGCGACCAACGTCAACGACATCCTCGCGCGCACCTTCGCGACGGGAACGTACGAAGTGCGCGACGTTCTGGCGACCACCTCGCCGTCGATGGACATCCAGGTTTCTTCCAATTTCGAGCGGCTTTTGTTCGACGCCTATAAGCGCGACGCCGGTGCGGTGCGCGGGCTGATGAATTCGCTGGCGCAGTCGAAACGCTTCTCGGTGTCGGCGCACGCGCTCGAATCGATGCGCGAACTGTTTGCCGCCGGCCGCGCCGACGAGCAGGAGAGCGCCGCGACCATGCGCGCCTGGATGCGCGAGGCGTCGTACTGCGCCGATCCGCACACCGCGGTCGCGCTTGCCGTCGCCGAAAAAGAGCCGCGCCATCCCTCGATCCCGATGGTGGTCCTGTCGACCGCGCATCCGGCGAAGTTCCCAGAAGCGGTGAAGGCCGCCTGCGGCCGCACGCCGGCGCTGCCCGACTGGATCGGCGACCTCAATGCCCGGCCCGAGCGCGTCACGGTGCTACCGCCGGACCAGACAACGATCGAGAAGTTCGTGGCGGGCGCGTCGCGCGCCGCGCAAAAAGGAGCAGCGGCATGAGCGTCGAGGTCACGCGTCTTCCCTCAGGTCTCGCTGTCGTCACCAACAGCATGCCGCATCTGGAATCGGCCTCGCTTGGCATTTGGATCGGCGCCGGCAGCCGGGACGAGCGTCCGGACGAGCATGGCATCTCGCATCTGCTGGAGCACATGGCCTTCAAGGGCACGAAGCGGCGCACGGCGCGGGAGATCGCGGAAACGATCGAGGCCGTCGGCGGCGATCTCAACGCTGCGACCAGCATCGAATCGACGGGCTATTTCGCGCGCGTACTCAAGGCCGACGTGCCGCTCGCGCTCGACGTGCTCGCCGACATCCTGTCCGAGCCGACCTTCGATCCGGAGGAGTTGCGGCGCGAGCAGAACGTCATCGTCCAGGAGATCGGCGCGACCGAAGACGCGCCGGACGATCTGGTGTTCGATCGACTTCAGGAGACGGCCTTCCCCAAGCAGCCGGTCGGCCGTTCGATCTTGGGCACGCCGGAGACGGTGCGCTCCTTCACTGCGGCGCGGCTGCGCGCCTATCTGGCGCGCAACTACCGGGCGCCCGACATGATCGTCGCGGCCGCCGGCGCGGTGAATCATCAGCAGATCGTTGCCGAGGCTGAGCAGCGTTTCGCCAGTTTCGTCGGGCCCGCGGGACCGGAACCGGAGCCGGCCAGCTTCAGCGGCGGCACGCGCGTCGAGACGCGTGACCTCGAGCAGGTGCACATCGCCATGGCGCTGCACGGCGTGCCGGTGAAGGATCCCTCGCTGCACAGCCTCCAGGTGTTCACCAATGCGCTCGGCGGCGGCATGTCCTCGCGTCTGTTCCAGGAGGTCCGCGAGAACCGCGGCCTCTGCTACACGATCCACGCCTTCCACATGCCCTACAGCGACACCGGCCTGTTCGGGCTTTACGCCGGCACCGATGAGACCGACGCGCCGGAGCTGATGCGCGTCGTCATCGATCAGATCGGCAATGCCACCGAGACGCTGAACGAAGCCGAGGTCAACCGCGCCAAGGCCCAGATGAAGGCCGGCCTCCTGATGGCGCTGGAGAGTTCGGAGGCGCGCGTGGCGCAGATCGCGCGTCAGATGCTCGCCTATGGCCGTCCGATTCCGCTCGAGGAGATCGTCGCCAAGGTCGATGCCGTCACGGTCGAGAGCGCGCGCGCCGCCGGTCGCGCGCTGGTCGAGCGCGGCCGCCCGGCCATCGCGGCGCTCGGGCCGGGCAATGGTCTTGAAAGCACTGCGGCAATCGCGGAAAGTCTGGTGCGCCGGGCCGCCTGAGCGACGGGGGGAACGCTCGGCGGGACCTGCCATGGCGTTTTTTCGCAGCGTGAGCTTCAGCGAGGTGGTGCCGGCCGTCACCGGCAAGGGCGTGTTCCTGCGCATGCCCGCCGCCAGCGATTTCCCGGAATGGGCGGCGTTGCGCGAGCAAAGCCGCGACTTTCTCACCCCTTGGGAGCCGATCTGGCCCCCGGACGACCTTACGCGCACGGCCTTCCGCCGGCGGCTCCGCCGCTACGCCGAGGACCAGCGGGCGGATGCGGCCTATGCCTTCCTGATCTTCCGCAGTCGGGACAATGTGCTGGTCGGCGGCCTGACACTCGCCAATATCCGGCGCGGCGTCGCCCAGGCCGGCAGCATCGGCTACTGGGTCGGCCGGCCCTACGCCCAGCAGGGCTACATGACCGCGGCGATGCGCGCGCTGCTCCCATTCTGCTTCGGCAATCTGCGCCTGCACCGCCTGGAGGCCGCTTGCATTCCCGCCAACACGCCGTCGATCGGGCTCCTGGAGAAGACCGGCTTCCAGCGCGAGGGCTATGCCCGCGGCTACCTGTGCATCAATGGCGCCTGGCAGGACCACCTGCTGTTTGCGCGCCTCAAGACGGATACCGACTGAGGCGGCGTGCCGCCTTGGGCTTGCCATGCGCGCTTTGCTATAAGGCGGGCAAGGTGGGTCTAACGAGCGAGAGCCGGGGTATGGGTAGAATAGTGAGAAAGACGGGGCGCGCTGCGGCCGGGCTGGCGGTAGCCGGTGCGCTCATCGCGCTCGCGGGTTGCGGCGGCAACAGCAGCATGTTCAACGGCTCGGCGCTCGATCTGTTCAGCACATCGTCGAAGGCGACGCAGGCCAGTGCCTCGGCGCCGGACGCGCCGGAGGCCCCGACCGACATCGAGTGCCCCGGCGTCGTCATCCGCGACGGCGCCGCCACCCTCACCATCGGAAACAATCCGAAGGAGGCAACCCCGGCGCCGCTCGACGTGCGCTACCAGGGCAGCATCGTGCGCACCGCGCGCGAATGCCACGTCGCCAACGGCATAATGAGCATGAAGATCGGCATCGAGGGCCGCGTCATCACCGGGCCGGCGGGCGGCCCCGGTTCGGTCGACGTGCCGCTGCGCGTTGCGGTGGTGCAGGACGGATTGAACCCGAAGACAATCATTTCCGATTTCGGCAAGGAGACCGTCACGCTCGCGGGCACGGTCGACCGCGCGTCGTTCACGCATAT
>DATCFB010000376.1:0-2922 GCA_036509755.1 Pseudolabrys sp.
CGTCGCCTTCGAAATCCAGCTCTTCGATCCGGCCCGCGCGTTTTTCGATCCGCCCTGCGGAGGTGAGGATGTCCTCCATGTCCTTCGTCGTCTGGCCGAAATGCCCCTGCAATTTGCGCACGCGATCGCCAAGCAGTCCGACGTCCTTCATCATGTGCCCGATCTCGAAGCGGATCTGATCGACCGCCTCGCGCATCTGCGCGTCCTTGCGCATCTGCCGCACGAGCTGGATCGCCAACACCGCCATGTTCGGCGAGACGATCATGACGCGCGCGCGCCGAGCGCGCTGCACGATATCGTCGAAGCTTTCGTAAATGTCGGCGTAGAGCGACTCGGACGGGATGAACATCAGCGCCACGTCCTGCGTCTCGCCGGGGATCATATATTTTTCCGCAATATCGGCGACGTGCTTGCCGATGTCCTGCCGGACGCGCTGAACCGCGGCCTTCCGATCGTCATCGCTGGACGCGTCGCGCCATGCGGTCACGGCCTCCAGCGGAAACTTGGCGTCGATGATGAGATGGCCCGAGTCCGGGACGAAGATGACGCAGTCCGGACGGGTCTTGTTCGTGAGCGTGTATTGGAACTCATAGGCGCCCTTCGGCAGCAAATCGGCGACAATCGACTCGAGCTGCCCCTGGCCGAATGCGCCGCGCGTCTGCTTGTTGGCGAGGATGTTGTTGAGCGAGCCGACGTGCGAGGTGACCTGTGAGGCCAGCTCGGTGATGTTCTTTTGCGCGCTGTCGATGACGGCGAGACGCGCCTGCAGGTTTTGCAGGTGCTCGGCCGTCGTGTTGGTCGAGGCGGTGAGGCTTTCGCCGACGCGCGCCGTGACCGCATCGAGCCGCTGATTCACCGTCTGTTGAAATTGGCTCTGGGAGGTCTGCATAGTCTGCTGAAGCTGGCCGTGCGCGTGTTGCAGCCAGTTGGCCATGCCGTCGAGCCGCGAATTAAGCCCCGCGACCCGCTGTTCAGCGGCCGGATCGGCGGCCGGCGCGTGCGGCCGCAGGAGCAGAACAATCACTGCCGCGAGGCCGAGCAGCAGCAGGACGCCGAGCCCGATGAGAAGGGATGTTTCCGCCATGAGCCTCTCTAGCGCGATTCGCGATCGGCATGAACGAACGGCGAACGTTAGGGCGGCCGCGAGCGGGCCTCAAGGACCGATTTCCGGGACAATCCGGTTCCATTGACCGGCTGCCCGCGAGCCCTTAAATCGCGAGGATGGCTCTTCGCGACATCCTCATCGTCCCTGACGCCCGCCTGCGGCTCATATCCGAACCGGTCAAGGCCCTCGACAAAGGCATCCGCGCCTTGGTCGACGACATGTTCGAGACCATGTACGTGGCGCCGGGCATCGGCCTTGCCGCCATCCAAATCGGCGTGCCGCTGCGGGTGGTCACCATGGACCTCGCCAAGAAGGACGACGAGAAGGAGCCGCTGATCTTCATCAATCCCGAGGTCACGTGGGCGTCCGAAGAAAAATCGGCCTATGACGAGGGTTGCCTGTCGATCCCGGAATATTACGAGGAGGTCGAGCGCCCGCAGAAGGTCAAGGTCAAGTATCTTGACCTCGACGGCAAGCAGCACGAGATCGAAGCCGACGGCCTGCTCGCCACGTGCCTCCAGCACGAGATCGACCACGTCAACGGCGTCCTGTTCATCGACCATCTGTCGAAGCTCAAGCGCGACATGGTGATCAAGAAATTCAAGAAGGCCGCCAAGCGCGGAGAGCCGGCCAAGTTCGCCGAGGACAAAGAGCCCTCGCACCACATCGGGTAGGCTCCGATGCCGCACTGGACGCGGACTGGCCTTTTTGATATCAGTGATATCAAACGAATGGTCATGAAACACGAAGCAACCGATCTCCTGATCCGCAAGGTCGATCCGAGACTGAAGTCTGAGCTTCGGAAGCGCGCCCGCGCACACGGGCGCAGCCTCTCGGATGAGGCGAAGCTTATCTTGAGGAAAGGGGTCGGCGAGACGCCGCCGCTGGCGCAGGCGGGGCTTGGTACGCAGCTTTTCTCAATGCTGCCCGACGAGTTTCGAGGCGATGATCTGGTATTCGAGTATTCCGGCGGAGCGATTGAACCGCCGGATTTCGAATGATCATTCTGGATACAAATGTCATTTCGGAAGGGCTTCGCATCAAGCCGAGCACGGCTGTGCGGAACTGGCTTGATCGCCAAGATCCGGCAGGGCTGTTCTTGTGTACGCCGGTTCTTGCCGAACTTCGCTACGGCGTCGAACGCCTGCCGGCGGGGCGTCGACGGACGGAGCTCGACCAGCTTCTGATCAGTGCTGAAGAGAATTTGTTCGGAGGGCGGATACTGCCATTCGATCGCGAAGGCGCGCACGAGTTCGGGCGGCTTGTGGCGAGACGGTCCGGCCGTGGTAAGCCGATATCGCCGATGGACGCCTTGATCGCTGCAATTGCGATCGCCAACGGAATGGCGATCGCAACGCGCAATCTCGACGACTTCGCCGATCTCGATATAGGTCTGATCAACCCGTTCGAAGTCGTCGTGGACCGTTAGGCTCGGAAGCTCTGATGCCTCTCCGTCTCATCTTCATGGGCACCCCGAATTTCGCGGTGCCGACCTTGATTGAGCTCGCGGCGCGCGGCCATGAGATCGTCGCGGTCTATACGCGCGCACCGAAACCAGCGGGGCGCGGCATGGAGATGCAGGTCACGCCGGTCGAGCGCGAAGCGCGAGGGCTGGCGCTGCCGGTGTACACACCAAAAATATTGAAAGACGCCGAGGCGCAGGAGACGTTCCGTTCACACGGTGCCGACGCGGCGGTGGTCGTGGCCTATGGATTGATCCTGCCGAAGCCGGTTCTGGATGCCCCGAAGCTTGGATGCTTCAACGTGCACGCCTCGCTCTTGCCGCGCTGGCGCGGCGCCGCGCCGATCAACCGTGC
>DATCFB010000377.1:0-7689 GCA_036509755.1 Pseudolabrys sp.
CCCGTGACGATCATCACCGATCCTTTGTTCTACGCACTGGCGATTCCCGCCGTGGTTGCGCTCGGCCTGTCCAAGGGCGGCTTCGCCGGGGTCGGCCAGATGGCGACGCCACTGTTGGCGCTGGTGATGCCGCCGCTCGAGGCCGCCGCCATCTTCCTGCCGATCATGATTGTGCAGGACTGGAACGCCGTCTGGGTGTATCGGCGCGATTGGGACAGGCGCATCCTCGCCATCATGATGCCCGGCGCACTGATCGGCGTGGCGCTGGCCGGCTGGCTCGCAGCCTATATCTCGGACGCGGCGGTGCGCGTCTTCATCGGCGTCACCACGATCCTCTTCGTCGTCTACTCGTTCACGGTGATGATGCGGCTGCCGCGTCCGGCGAGCGCGGGCAGCGTGCCCGCAGGCGTCTTCTGGGGGGCGCTGTCCGGCTTCACCTCGACCATCTGCCAGGCCGGCGGTCCGCCCTACCAGATGTACGTGCTCTCGCAGAAGCTGCCGAAGATGATGTTTGTCGGCACCACGGCGATGTTCTTCGCCTCGCTCAACGCCGCAAAGGTCGTGCCCTATTTTGCCCTCGGCCAGTTCTCGACCAAGGGGCTCGGCACGTCGGTTGCGCTGTTGCCGCTCGCGCTCGCCGCCAACCAACTCGGCTTCTGGCTGGTGCGCCGCACGCCGCAGGAATTGTTCTACCGGCTGACGCTGATCCTGATGCTCATCATCTCGGTCGAGCTGACGCGCGAGGGCGTGCTCCAATTGTGGCATTGACCTCTCCGTCGTCCTGAGGCGCTCGGCGCGACAGCGCCGAGCCTCGACGGACCTGTGCGTCAGGGACCCTTGGAGGCGTGCTTCGCGCGCTCCTCAGGGTGACGGCACGATTGATCCCCGCCCCTCCCCTTCGTAGTTTGTCGGTCATGAAGGGGAACCACCCGATGGCGACAACAGCCTACGACGTCGATCTCGACCGCAATCCGGCCAATTACCAGCCGCTGACGCCGATCGGCTTCCTCGAGCGCGCGGCGAGCGTGTTTCCGCAGCACACGGCGGTCATCCACGGCAAGCTCAGGCGCACTTATGCCGAGTTCTATGCCCGCGCCCGCCGCCCCGCTTCGGCGCTCGACAAGCGCGGCATCGGCCGCGGCGACACGGTTTCGGCGATGCTCGCCAACACGCCGGCAATGCTCGAATGTCATTACGGCGTGCCGATGTGCAAGGCGGTGCTGAATACGCTCAATACGCGGCTCGACGCCGCCGTCATCGCCTTCTCGCTCGACCACGCCGAGGCCAAGGTCGTCATCGTCGATCGCGAACATTCCAAGGTGATGAAGGAGGCGCTCGCGCTCGCCAAGGT
Organism: Pseudolabrys sp.; assembly: GCA_036509755.1. Lineage (GTDB taxonomy): Bacteria > Pseudomonadota > Alphaproteobacteria > Rhizobiales > Xanthobacteraceae > Pseudolabrys. The sequence continues at coordinate 1,352 of DATCFB010000377.1, forward strand.
GAAGCCGCTGGTCATCGATTACGACGATCCGGAATATGCCGGCGTAGGCGAGCGGTTCGGCAGCATCGAATACGAGGACCTCGTCGCCGAAGGTGATCCCGCCTACGCCTGGAAGATGCCGGACGACGAGTGGGACGCTATCACGCTCAACTACACATCGGGCACCACTGGCGATCCGAAGGGCGTCGTTTATCACCATCGCGGCGCGCATCTGCTGGCGGTCGGCAATGTCGTGACCTGCGCGATGGCCAAGCATCCCGTGTATCTGTGGACACTGCCGATGTTCCACTGCAACGGCTGGTGCTTCCCGTGGTCGATCTCGGTCGCGGCCGGCACGCATGTATGCCTGCGCTATGTGCGCGCCGCGGCGATGTATGACGCGATTGCGACGCATAAGGTGACGCATCTGTGCGGCGCGCCGATCGTGATGGCGACGTTGCTCAACGCGCCGGAAAACGAGAAGAAGCCGCTGCCGCACGTCGTCGAATTCTTCACGGCCGCGGCGCCGCCGCCGGAGGCGGTGCTCGCCGCCATGAGGGAAGCGGGCTTCAACGTCACGCATCTCTACGGCCTGACCGAGTGCTACGGGCCCGCCGTCGTCAACGACTGGCACGACGAATGGAACGCGCTTCCCGCCGCCGAGCAGGCTGTGAAGAAGGCGCGCCAGGGCGTGCGCTACGGCGCGCTCGAAACGCTTGACCTCCGCGATCCGGAGACGATGGCGCCGGTCGCACATGACGGGGAGACGCTCGGTGAAGTGATGATGCGCGGCAACGTCGTGATGAAGGGCTATCTGAAGAACAAGACGTCGACCAACTCGGCCTTCGCCGGCGGCTGGTTCCACACCGGCGACCTCGGCGTCATCCATGCCGACGGCTACATCCAGCTCAAGGACCGCTCCAAGGACATCATCATTTCCGGCGGCGAGAACATCTCCTCGATCGAAGTGGAGGACGCGCTGTACAAGCATCCGGCAGTCATGGCCGTGGGTGTCGTCGCAAAGCCCGACGACAAATGGGGCGAGACGCCCTGCGCGTTCGTGGAATTGAAAGCCGGCGCCAGCGCGACCCCGGAAGAGTTAGTGCAGTGGTGCCGCAAATATCTGGCCGGCTACAAGGTCCCGCGCACCATCGTGTTCGCGGACATCCCGAAGACGAGCACGGGGAAAATCCAGAAGTTCAAATTAAGAGAAATGGCGAAGGCGGTGTGACCGGAAGCCATTGCACGGCACGATAGGGATAGGCCATGCCAGACAGGCTAAAGCTAAGGATAGAGTTGGTCCCAAAGCGCCTATGGGAACAGAATTTAAGGCTGAGAGACGGCCTTGGAAAACATCGATGGGACAAGCTTCGTCACGAGGTAATTAAGAAGAACGGGGCACGCTGCGCCGTCTGCGGCGCAATTGATCGGAAACTTCATGGCCATGAGGTGTGGGACTATCGAGAGAAAAAAACCGTCGGGACAGCGGTGCTCTTGAGGGTTGAAATAATTTGCATTGATTGCCACGACATCCGCCATTGGGGGCGGACGACAAACCTTTTTCAGGCTGGGGTAATCTCTGCCGAACGGTACGGCCATCTGAGGAAACATTTTCGTAGGGTCAATCGATGCACACAAAAATCATTCGATGGACACTTTTTAAGGCAAGCTCGAATCTGGCTGCAGCGATCAAAGAAAAGGTGGAAAGTCGATTGGGGAGATTTCACGCCGTTAGTGGCCGAAGCGACGGCGGCGCGGATTGCTTGGGCAGCGCGCAATCACGATCACGAAAACCACTTCAACGTGAAGCTAGCCTATCACATGCCGGATCGTTGCCCAAAGTGCGGCATTGTCGGCAGGTTAACCTCTGTTGAGGCCGACAGGGATGAAATGAGCGAAGGCCAAGAGGCAGATTATGACGCGGGTCTGTGGGGTTTTGCTCTTTGTCACGCGTGCAACTCCAATGTGCACTGGCAAGGGTGAACGATAATCCAAGCTGTTTACGCCGCTTCGGCTTCCGCCACCCCGATCACCAGCCGCTTGCCGAGATGACCGGCGGTTTCGACGGCTTCCCGCGTGAACCAGACGTTGTGATGATCAGACCTGGTAGCTTGGTTACTTGAGCCCCTCACATCGCAAATCGTGCTCGCCCGCAAGATAACGTCTGCGATTTCCGATCTGCATATTCCTGTGACGAGGACAGGCGCCATTCGCCTTTGCGGCTTGCAGAGCAAACATCCGGCGCGGCTGTTCTTCCGGCGCTTGCGTTTGAAATTCATTTCAAGACGTCTCTATTCTGCCGAGCAAAATCGATTCTAATGTTTCGTCGGACCGATTTCAATCGGGTTGCGCCGCCAGTTCGGACAACGTATCGCCTTCCTTATCGAGATGGGTGGGACGAGCCCGGCCATGAGGTGGAGAGGTCCTGCCGCACCGGCGCCTCAAGTCGCATGGCCCGCTGCAAGCCTCAGCATCCGCCCTACTGGCCGATCGGCCGAAGGTTGTTCTCGTTCAACATTTGATCCATGAGCCTTTGGTGGCCGCGCGTATCGCTGGCGTGCTGGTTGGCCAGGCGCCGCCGGCAATCGTCATACTGCGGGGAGCCGGGTTGCACGCCGGACGACTGGCAGGCCGCCTCATCGGACGCCACTCTGTCGCGCGATGTCGCTGCCATGTTCTCGTTCCGTATGGCATCGTATTGCGCACAGCCGACGAGAGATATCAGAACCAGAAGCATCGTCGCAAACCGCATGACCAGTCCTTCCCGGTAATACGCCCGATCCACAGACCTGCACACGCCGCTGCAAATTTCGCCGAACGCCCGAAGGCACGCAGACCTTTCTTGAACAATATGGCAGGAATCAGAGCGCGTCTCATCCGGGTATGTAGCCGGTGGAGCGAAGTAGAACCCGGGCCGGCAAAATGACGAAGGCGGTATAGCGCGCGCCCTCGTGATAATCCAAACTCCCAACGAGCAACGGCCTGCTGTCGCTGACTTAAAGCGAGAAAACTGGAAAGAGACCTGAGGGATGACCATCTCCACCCGGCTGACCGAACTGCTCGAGATCAAGCATCCACTCCTGCTGGCGCCGATGGACACGATTTCCAGCGGAGCGCTCGCCGCGGCCGTCAGCAATGCTGGCGGGTTCGGCATCATCGGCGGCGGCTATGGCGACGAGGCGCGGCTCGCGTGCGACCTGGATGCGGCGGGAAAGGCGCGGATCGGCATCGGTTTTATCACCTGGAGTATGGCGAAGAACGCGCGGCTGCTCGACCTCGCGCTCGAGCGCAAGCCGGCGGCGATCATGCTGTCGTTCGGCGAAGTCACACCCCATGCGGAACGGATTAAGCGCGCCGGCGCGCTGCTGATCTGCCAGGTGCAGAGCGTCGTGCAGGCCAAAGAAGTGGTCGCGCGGGGTGCCGACGCGATCGTCGCACAAGGCAGTGAGGCCGGCGGCCACGGCGGCGCGCGCGCGACGTTTCCGCTGATCCCGGCGGTCGTCGATGCCGCAGGCGCTGTGCCTGTCATCGCGGCTGGCGGCATTGCCGACGGCCGCGGCCTTGCAGCGGCGCTGATGCTCGGGGCCGACGGCGCGCTGATGGGCACGCGTTTTCTCGCTTCGACCGAAGCCGCGACGACGGCCGAGGCCAAGCAACGCGTGGTCGCCGCTGACGGCGACAGCACGATCCGCAGCACTTTGTTCGACATCGTCCGCCGCAGGGAATGGCCGGCACCCTATACCGGTCGCGCACTGCAAAATGAATTCACCGCGCGCTGGCGCGGACGCGAGGCGGAGTTGATGCACAATCTCACCCGCGAGGAAGTGACCTACGAGGAGGCGCGGAAGCGCGGCGACCTCGACACGGCGGTGCTGCATGCCGGCGAAGCGGTCGATCTCATCGACGAAGTCCTTCCGGCCGCCGAAATCGTCGCGCGCACCATCGACGGCGCCACGCGGCTCATCGCCGGCGCGTCGAACCGCTACAAGGCGACCGAATAGACGCGTTTCGTGACCAGGCCGCCACATGACGGGTGGCCTCGGTCGCTCGAAAGCATGGGGCTATGCACGCGCGACGTCACACCGCCATGCTGAGGAATTCCTGACGGGTCGAGGGATTGTCGCGGAAGCAGCCGAGCATGCGGCTGGTCACGAGGTCCGATTCCGGCTTGTGGACGCCGCGCGTGGTCATGCAGTGGTGCGTCGCCTTGATGATGACGCCTACGCCTTGCGGTTTGAGAACTTCATTGATCGTGTTGGCGATTTGTGCCGTCAATTTTTCCTGGATCTGAAGGCGCTTGGCGTAGACCTCGACGACGCGCGCGAGCTTGCTGATGCCGACGACGCGGCCGCTCGGCACGTAGGCCACCCAGGCCTGACCGATGATCGGCGCCATGTGATGCTCGCAATGGCTTTCGAAGCGGATGCCGCGCAGCGCGATCATCTCGTCATAGCCTTCGATTTCCTCAAAGGTCTTTTGCAGGATCGCGACCGGATCCTGAGAATAGCCGACGAAGAACTCCTCGAACGCACGCGCCACGCGCGCCGGGGTTTCGATCAGCCCGTCGCGCGCCGGGTCGTCTCCGGTCCACCGGATGATGGTGCGGATCGCCGCTTCGACTTCGGCGCGGTCGGGCCGGTCCGATTCGGCAATTGACGGTCTGCCGCGGCCCAGCGCGTGGACATTCGAACTCATGAAGGCACCTTCCACCAGTCGGATGTGGCGGCAGCGGGGACCGCCGTATTTCGATACTCGTTAGATGGGGGCCGGGGGGAAAGGTTCCCGGCGCAGCGGGCCGCTGGCTGACGTGCGCCCTATGCGCGCAGCGGCATCACGCCGCCCGCGCTTGCTGCAAATGCCTTCGCAGCGACTCCAGCCAGCCTGCGAACGACTCCTGGAGAAACGTCACGCGCGCGTCATGCTCCTCGGCGGCGCAGTCGAAGGTCGCCCACCATTCGACGAAGGCGCGGTTGCCGTCGATCACCGGCGTGACGCGGATGGTCGCCTCGAAATTCCTGATCGGCAGCGGGATGTCGCCGGCGAATTCGTAGGTCTGCGTGCGCTCGACATCGGAGAGCGCCAACAGCCGCTGTCGCCGGCGCACGCCGTTGTAGAGAACGCTGCGCACGGCGCCGACGGCATCGCCGCTCTTGCCGTCCTCGATGACGCTCTCGCCGGCGCCGTCGACCCAGACCGGATAATTGTTGAAGTCGCGGATCAGGCGCCACACCGCGTCCGCCGGCTGCCTGAAGATGGTGCTGTAATAGGCCTTGGCCATGGGTAATCTCCTGTACGCGACGACATCGCGCCTTTGCGATTGCCACGGCCACCCGCTTCCTGAGGCTCATCCGATGCCCGACATCATTGTCAGCGACGACGGCGCGATCCGCACGATCCGCATGAACCGGCCGGAGAAGAAGAACGCGCTGACGCTGGCCATGTACGACGTCATGGCTGAGGCGATCGAGGGCGCGGCCGCGCGCGACGACCTCGCCTGCCTGCTCGTCGCCGGACACGAAAGCGGCTTCTGCGCCGGTAACGACATCGCCGACTTCGTCGCCATGACCAAGACCGGTGCGCTCGGTGCGCCCATTTTGCGCTTCCTGCACGCGCTCAACCGTTCCGAGAAGCCGCTCGTCGCCGCTGTCGCCGGCCGCGCCGTCGGCGTTGGCACAACCATGCTGTTGCATTGCGACCACGTGGTCGCCGCGGAGGACGCGCTCTTCTCGACGCCCTTCGTCGCGCTCGGCCTCGTGCCGGAGGCAGGCTCGAGCCTGATCGCGCCGCGGCTGATGGGGCACCCGCGCGCCTTCGAGTTCCTGGTGATGGGACGTCCGCTCACCGCCGCGGTGGCCAAGGATGCCGGCATCGTCAATACGGTGGTGCCGGCCACCGAACTGGAGAGCACGGCGCTCGCCGCCGCGCAGGCAATCGCCGCGCTGCCGCCACATGCGGTCACGGCCTCCCGCCGGCTGATGCGCGGCCAGACGGCGCAGATCGACGGTCACATCGACGCGGAGGCCGAGGCCTTCCGCAAGCGCCTCGCCTCGCCGGAGGCGAAGGCCGCCTTCACGGCGTTTCTCGACAAGAAGAAGTAGCGCCGGCATCGTCACGCCCGCGCCCGTCGCGGCCATCACGTCTTCACGCAAATGCGCTGCCAAAAACACAGATGGCCGGACCTTGCGGCCCGGCCATCTCGTGAAGCCCTAATGCTGCTGCGGCGATTATCGGCCGTCGCGGTAGAACGGATCGAACAGATTGTTCGGATTGAAATTCTGGTTGGCCGAACCGCCCGAGCCGAACCGCAACGACGTGTTGCCGTTCTGGATGACCGTCTGGCCGTTACGGTCGGTCTGCTG
>DATCFB010000378.1:0-4000 GCA_036509755.1 Pseudolabrys sp.
GTATCGATCGATCAGGGCGCTATCGAGGAATTTGACTTCGGAGATGACGTAGGCGGCCACGGCTCAACCCTGGAGATACTTTTTCGCCAGCACCTTGCCTTCTTCCACGGCCGGCTGGTCGAAGGCGTCGATCCCCATCAGATGCGCGGCAATGATCGTCTCCAGCATGAAATGCATCATCAGTTCGCCAAGCGAAGTCTCGCCCACAGTGTCGATGTGGAGGCCGCGCACCGGGCAGCCGTTCTTTGCCAAAGTATCGGCCGTGGCGCGGCCCTCCGCCGCAACGAGGTCGCCGATGGTCTTGCCCGCGAGGCCCGGCTCGCCCGCGACTTTGGCGAGTTCGCCGTCGATGCGCGAGCCCAGGCCTTTGCTGCCGACGGTAAGCACGTTGAACAATTTATCGCGCGGCCCGGCGATGAACAATTGCACCTGGCTATGCTGGTCGACGGGGCCGAGCGCCGCGAGCGGCGTCGTGCCCTTGCCATCCTTGCCGAGGCTCTCGGCCCAAAGCTGCGCGTACCAGCGCGTGAACCGTTCGAGCCGATCGGCATAGGCCATCAGCACGCTGATCGACTTGCCCTTGGTCTCGGCGAGCGCGACGTTGAGTGCGGCGCCGAGCGCGGCCGGAACATCCGCGGGCTTCTTCTTAGCGAGGATCGGCGCGAGCGCCTGGCCCGCGCCGCGGCGGATCGCGCCGATGTCGAGCCCGAGCGCCGCCGCCGGCAGCAGCCCGACATTGGTCAGCGCCGAATAGCGGCCGCCGACATTCGGATCGTGGTCGAGCAAGGCAATGCCGTGCTGCGTCAGCAGATCGCGCAGACCGTTGCGCTTGCCGGCCTTTGCCGGCTCGCTGATGCCGAGCATGGCCCTCGGCAGATCGGCGCCGGCGGCCTTCAGCGCCGACATCGCGGCGATGGTCTGCATCAGGGTTTCGGCGGTGCCACCCGATTTGGAGATGGCGACGAAGCGGCTGGTCTTCAGCGGCAGGCGCTCGAGCATCGCCTCGAAGGACAGGGCGTCGAGATTGTCGATGAAATGAATGCGCGGCGGATCGCGTAAAGGTCCGACGCCCGGCACGTTGAAGCCGGCCAGTTGCGCGATGGTCTGGCCGCCGAGCGAGGAGCCGCCAGTGCCGAGGATGACGATGTCGCTGGCGCCGTCTTTCAACCGCGCGGCCGCTTCGTCAATCCCGGCGAGGTCGTTCTGCTTCTCGGGTAATCGCAATAAGGGCAACGTGCCCTCGGTGTAGTGCTGTCGCAGGCGATCGAGCGCGCCTTCGGCGCGGGCGAGCGCGTCGGCGAGCGCCGCATCGGCGACGCCGTGCGGGCCGATGGTCTTTTCCAGGGCGCTCTCGATGGTCTGGACGATGGACATGGGGGTCTCGGCTGTCATCCCGATCAGTCAAATAATGTCGTGCCTATCGAAGCGAGATGGCACGCACAACTCGGCAAGCCCGAGTTGTGCAAAATATTGATTTCCAGAAGTCGGGTATACTCGACTTCTGGTGACAAGGCCGGCCATGACACCCGATAGGCAACGGCGCATCAACGCAGGCTTCAGTCCGGGGTTCCGGTCGAGGCCAGTCCCTTCGGCTTGCCGGCGACCGTGACCAGCATGCCGCCGCCGTACAGCCTTTTCGCTACGCGTTTGGCGTCGCCGATGGTCACACTGTCGATGAGCTTGTCGCGCCGCTCAATGTAGTCACTGCCGAGATTGTCGAGCTGGATTTGCGTAAGTTGAGCCGCGATCTTGCTCGAGGAATCGAGCGACAGCGCATAGGCGCCCTTGAGGTACGACTTCGCCGCCGCCAGTTCGGCAGCCGTCGGCCCGTTGTCGGCCATGCGCTTGGTCTCTTTCTCGATGATGTCGAGCGCATCCGCGGTGCGGTCGGCGCGCGTCGCGGTGCCGCCAAGCACGACCGCCGCCCGCCTGAACCAGACCAGGCTGTCGGAGACGCCGTAGGCCAGCCCGCGCTTTTCACGCACCTCACGATAAAGCCGCGAGGAGAAACTGCCGCCGCCGAGGATGTGGTTGACGATATAGGCCGCCATGAAGTCAGGGTCATTGCGCTCGATGCCGTTGCCGCCGAAGGTCACCACCGCCTGCGGCACGTCGAGATTGATGACGATACGGCGACCGATGCCCTGCGGCGTCGCCGCCGGAATCGGCTTGAGGTCGTTCTTGGCCGGCAGACCGGCGAAGGCGCGGTCGATCAATTCGCCCGCGGTCTTCGGATCGATGTCGCCGACGATCGAAACCGTCAGTTCGTTGCGCGCGAAGGCGCGGCGTACGTAATCGCGCAGATCGGCGGCGCCGATCAGCGGCACGGTCTCGAGCGACCCCTGCGCGTCGCGCCCGTATGGGTGATGCGGAAAAGCCGTACGCCACCAGCTCCGGCTAGCGAGATTGTTGGGATTGGTGGTCTCGCGCCGCAGCACCGCCAGCATTTGCCCGCGCACGCGCTCGACCGCATCTTCGTCGAAACGCGGCTTGGTGAGCGCCATCCCAAGCAGCCCAAAGGCCTCATCACGGTGGTCATTGAGCGTGCGCAGCGAGCCGTGGAGATAGTCTCGGCCGACCTGGAAGCTCATCTCGATGGCGTGGTTCTCAAGCCGCTGATGGAAGGTCGACGAATCGAGATCGCCGGCGCCTTCATCGAGCAGGTCCGCGGCGAGATTGGCCGTGCCGGCCTTGTCGGCCTCGTCCTGACTGGAGCCGCCGTGGAAGGCGTAGTTGAGCGCGACGAGCGGGGTCGCATTCTCGCGCACCAGCCACGCAGCGATGCCGGAGGGACTGACGATCTTCTCGATGGTCACGGCACCGGCAGCGGGCGCCAGCGCGAAACAGATCATCGCGCCGAGCGCCAGAGACATCAGATGGCGTCTCATGAACGGCGCTCCGCCTGCGGGCTCGTATCCTTGATCAGATAGCCGGTGACCGACCGCTTCTTTTGGAGCCATTGCCGGGCGGCGTCCTGCACCTCTTCGGCGGTAACTTTGCGGATGCGGTCGGGCCAATGCGTCACGTCGTCGACGGTCGCGCCGGTCGTCAGCGCGCTACCGTACCAACGCGCCATGCTGGCCTGGTTGTCGTGGGCATAGACCGCGTCGGCGATCAGACGCGTCTTGGTGCGGTCAAGCTCCTCCGCGGTGATGCCTTTGGCCGCGACGTCGGCGATGACGCCATCGATCGACGTCTCGAGCTGCGGCAGGGTAATGCCATCCTTCGGCGAGCCGTAGATGCCGAATTTGGAATCGTCGAGCGCTGAGCTCTCGTACCAGGCGCCAATGGCGATCGCGACCTTCTGGTCCATGACCAGCGCGCGATAGAGACGGCTCGTCGACCCCGCGCCCAGGATGTGCGCGAGCACTTCCAGCGCCTCGGACTGGCCCGGCTTGGCGGTGTGGAACGACGGAACGAGATAGTCCCGCTGCACGATCGGTATCTCGACGCGGGGATCGGCAAGCGTCAACGAGCGCGCGGCGATCGGCTTCGGCTCTCGCGGACGCAGCCGCGGCGGAATCGACGTACGTGGCGCCACTTTGCCATAGGTGTCTTGCGCGAGTTTCAGTGCGGCGTCCGGCGCGACGTCGCCGGCGATCACCACCACGGCGTCGTTCGGGCCATAGAAGCGCCGATAGAAGCCAATGGCGTCGTCACGCGTCAGTTGCTCCATCTCATGGCGCCAGCCGATCACCGGCCGGCCATAAGGGCTGTTGAGATAAAGCGCCGCCTCGATCTGCTCCGACAATCGTGCACGCGGATTGTTGCCGATGCGCTGGTTCTGCTCCTCGAGGATGACCTCGCGCTCCGGCAACACCACGTCGTCGGTGAGTTGCAGGCCGGTCATTCGGTCGGCCTCGAACGCCATCACGGTCGCTAGATCGCGGCTGGGCACGCGCTGGAAATAGCCGGTGTAGTCACTGGTGGTGAAGGCGTTTTCTTGGCCGCCCATATGCGCGACTACCTGCGAGAATTCGCCGGCCGGATGCTTCGCCGT
>DATCFB010000379.1:0-9142 GCA_036509755.1 Pseudolabrys sp.
ATAGATAGTGCGCGCCCGGCGAAATGGCTGGGCGCTGCCAGGTTGCGATTACTCGACCTCGGCCGTCAGCTCTTTGGCCTTGGCGACCCAGCCGGCGACGCGGCCGGGCAAGCCCACCTCTTCGCCGACAGTATGCGCGGCCTTCTCGTTGAGCCCGGCGATCTGCGAGTAGTGGAAGATTCCGAGATCGTTGAGCTGCTTCTCGACCTCGCCGGAGACGCCCGGCAGCTTCTTGAGGTCGTCGGCGACGCCGCGCGGACCGGGGAGCTGCTCGAAGCCGAGGTCGGCCGACGATGGCTGCGTCGGGATCTCCTCGGCGATGGTCGGCTTCTCCTGGGCACCAAGGTCGACGCCGGCCTCGCCCTGCGCGCGCGAGATGCCGTCGATGGCGGCGCGCGCGATCAGATCGCAATACATCGTGACGGCGCGGCTCGCGTCGTCATTGCCCGGGACGACATAGGTGATGCCGACCGGATCGCAATTCGTGTCGACCACCGCCGCCACCGGAATATTGAGGCGACGCGCCTCTTTGATGGCGATGTCTTCCTTGTTGGTGTCGATGACGAAGATCAGGTCCGGGACGCCACCCATGTCCTTGATGCCGCCGAGCGAGCGGTCGAGCTTGTTGCGCTCGCGCTGCATCGTCAGGCGTTCTTTCTTGGTGTAGCCGCCGGATTCGCCCGATGAGAGCATCTCGTCGAGCTTGCGCAGGCGCGAGATCGAGCCCGAGATCGTCTTCCAATTGGTCAGCGTGCCGCCGAGCCAGCGCGAATTCACGTAATACTGCGCGCAGCGCTTGGCCGCGTCGGCGATCGCGTCCTGCGCCTGACGCTTGGTGCCGACGAAGAGGATGCGCCCGCCTTTGGCGACGGTGTCGGACACGGCCTGCAATGCCTGATGGAGCATCGGCACGGTCTGCGCGAGGTCGACGATGTGGATGTTGTTGCGGGTGCCGAAGATGTATTGCCCCATCTTCGGATTCCAGCGGTGGGCCTGATGGCCGAAGTGCACGCCAGCTTCCAAGAGCTGACGCATCGAAAAGTCAGGAAGCGCCATAAGTCTTCTCCGGTTGATCCGCCGCGGACGGTTGTGAGCCCGGAAGGGGCCACCGGATGGCTGAACCGGCCCGGTTGTCGGGGCCGCAGCCGAACGTCCGCGTGAGTGATGGGCGGGCTTATATAGGCGAGTTTCCGAGGAGGCAAGGCGGGACAGGCACTTAACGCGGCCCGCGGCAGGCCTGCCCGCTACAGCGCCTCGACCTGAACGACGCCCGGGACCGCCTTGATGGCGCCCGCGATCTGCGGCGACACCTTGAATCGTCCTGGAAGCTTCACCTCAACTTCCGTACCCTGCCCTAACAGCAGGATCATGCTCACTTCTCCGTCCCCATTGCCGGCGCGTGGCGCGGGCTCAAGCCGCTTAGCAACGGCGTCCAGCGGGGCGTGATCGCGCACGAAGACGCGTAAGCCCTTGGCCAGATTGGCGGCGGCGGCATCGAGCGGCTCGACCGACTGGATCCGCGCACGCACCTCGTCGCCCTGCACCTCGGCCGACAAGAACAGCAGCACGGCGTTGCCGGGCTCGAGCAGTTCGCGGTATTCGGCCAAGCCTTCCGAAAACACCACCGCCTCGTAAGCGCCGGTCGCATCCGACAGTCCGATGATGCCCATCTTGTTGCCGGTCTTGGTGCGGCGCTCCTGCCGCGCGACGACGGTGCCGGCGACGCGTCCGGCCGTCGCGCCGCCTTTGACCGCGCGGGCGAACTCGGCCCAGGGCTGCACGCGCAGCTTCTTGAGCACCGCCGCGTAGTCGTCGAGCGGATGGCCGGACAGGAAGAAGCCGATCGCCTCGTATTCGCGTCGGAGCATCTCGGCCGGCAGCCACGGCTCGACATTGGGCAGCACGATCGGCTCAGGCCTGCCGGCGCCGCCGAACAGTTCGCTCTGGCCCATGGCGGCGGTCTCGTGGGCGTGCTGGGCACGTCCCAACACATGGTCCACGGTCATGAATACGGCGGCGCGGTTGCGCGCGAACTCGTCGAAAGCGCCGGCCGCGGCAAGGCTTTCCAGCACGCGCTTGTTGATCGCGCGCGGGTTCATGCGCGCCGCAACGTCGGCAAGATCGGCAAAGCGTCCCTTCGCGCGCTCGCCGACGATCGATTCGACCGCCTGGCGTCCGACGCCTTTCAGCGCCGCGAGCGCGTAGATGATGGTGTTGCCGTCGACCTCGAATGCGACATCGGAACGGTTGATCGACGGCGGATCGACCTTGATGCCGAGCCGCTCGGCCTCGGCGCGGAATTCGGCGAGCTTGTCGGTATTGCCCATGTCGAGCGTCATGGTCGCCGCCAGAAACTCGACGGGATAGTTCGCCTTCATGTAGGCGGTCTGATAGGCGACCAGCGCGTAGGCCGCGGCGTGGCTCTTGTTGAAGCCGTACTCCGCGAAGCGCTCGAGCAGATCGAAGATGGCGTCGGCCTGGCTCTTCTGGATGTCGTTCTTCAGGCAACCGGAAACGAAGCGCTCGCGCTGTGCCTCCATCTCTTTCCTGATTTTCTTGCCCATGGCGCGGCGCAGGAGATCGGCTTCGCCGAGCGAGTAGCCGGCGAGGATCTGCGCCGCCTGCATCACCTGCTCCTGGTAAACGATGACGCCGAAGGTCTCCTTAAGCACCGCCTCGAGCCTGGGATGGATGTAGTCGGGCGTCTCCAGCCCGTGCTTGCGCGCGCAATAGGTCGGGATGTTCGCCATCGGGCCCGGCCGGTAGAGCGCGACCAACGCGATGATGTCCTCGAAGCGGTCGGGCTGCATGTCCAAAAGCGCGCGGCGCATGCCGGCGCTTTCCAACTGGAACACGCCGACCGCCTCAGCACGCGCCAGAAGATCGTAGGTCTTCTTGTCGTCGAGCGGGATCTTCTCGAGGTCGATCTCGATGCCGCGGCGCTTGATGAGCCTCACCGCGGTCTGGAGCACGGTCAGCGTCTTGAGGCCGAGGAAGTCGAATTTAACGAGGCCCGCCTGCTCCACCCATTTCATGTTGAATTGGGTGACGGGCATATCCGATTTCGGGTCGCGGTAGAGCGGCACGAGCTGCGACAGCGGCCGGTCGCCGATGACGATGCCGGCGGCGTGCGTCGAGGCGTGACGGTTGAGCCCTTCGAGCTTCTTGGCGATGGCGAAGGCGCGCTTGACCGTGGCGTCGGCGTCCGCCTCGGCCTGTAATTTCGGTTCGTCGTCGATCGCCTTGGCCAGGCTGATCGGATTGGCCGGATTCTGCGGCACCAGCTTGCACAGCTTGTCGACCTGCCCGTAGGGCATCTGAAGCACGCGGCCGACGTCGCGCAGGACGCCGCGCGCCTGCAACGTGCCGAAGGTGATGATCTGCGCCACCTGATCGCGGCCGTAGCGATCCTGCACGTAGCGGATCACCTCATCGCGCCGGTCCTGGCAGAAGTCGATGTCGAAGTCGGGCATCGACACGCGTTCCGGATTGAGGAAGCGCTCGAACAGCAGGTTGAAGCGCAGCGGATCGAGGTCGGTGATGGTGAGCGAATAGGCGACCAGGGAGCCCGCGCCCGAGCCGCGGCCCGGGCCGACAGGGATGCCATTGGCCTTGGCCCATTTGATGAAGTCCGACACGATCAGGAAGTAGCCGGGATATTTCATGCCCTCGATGACGCCGAGCTCGAAGTCGAGGCGCTTGCGATAATCATCTTCGGTCGAGCCTTCGGCACGGCCAACGGTCGCGAGCCGGTGCGCCAGCCCCTCCTCGGCCTGCTTGCGCAGCACCGCGGCCTCGTCCTCGTTCACCGAGAAACGCGGCAGGATCGGCTTGGCCGTGCGCGGCCGATAAGCGCAGCGATGCGCTATCTCGACCGTGTGTTCGAGCGCCTCCGGCAAATCCACAAACAACGCCCCCATCTCGGCGCGCGTCTTGAAGCGATGCTGGGGCGTGAGCTGCCGCCGTTCGGTCTCGGCGATCAGCTTGCCCTCGGCGATGCAGATCAGCCCGTCATGCGCCTCGTAGTCGGCCGCCGTGGCGAAGAAGGGCTCGTTGGTGGCGACCAGCGGCAGATGATGCTTGTAGGCAAGATCGATCAGGACCGGCTCGGCTCGTTTCTCAGGCGCCGTTCCATGGCGCTGCAATTCGACGTAGAGCCGGTCACCAAACAGGCGCATCAGGGTTTCGAGCCGCGAAGCGGCGAGATGGCTCTGGCCGGAAGCGATGACGCTGTCGAGCGGGCCGTTAGGGCCGCCGGTCAGGCAGATGAGGCCGTCCGTCTCGCCTTCGAGCCATTCGACCTTGAGGCGCGGCGGCTCATTCGGCGGCGACTCCAGAAAGGCACGCGAGCTGAGCCGCATCAGACTGCGGTAGCCCTCCTCGCGCGCCGCGAGCAGCACGATGCGCGCGCGCTCCACCGAAAGGCCCGGCCCACGGGCGCCATGATCTGTGTCGGCAAAATCGACGGCCAGCGCGCAGCCGACGATCGGCTGGACGCCGTAGCCGGCGAGCTTCTCGGAGAATTCGAGCGCCCCGAACATGTTGTCTGAATCGGTCAGTGCCAGCGCAGGCTGCTTGTCGGCCTTCGCAAGCTCCGCGAGCTTGGCGATCGGCAGCGCGCCTTCGAGCAGCGAATAGGACGAGTGCACGTGCAGGTGCACGAAGTTCGGACCGGACATCTGGGCTCGCGGGTTGGGTGATTCCGTGATGGCAACCAGAGTGGCTATGCGCGGCCGGCAAGTCCACCGCCGCCGGGCACCGGCAGTCCCCTGTCCCCGTCATCCTGAGGTGCGAGCGCGCGCGGCACTCAGCCTCGGAGAATGCCAGCCAGGGCCTCGGCCGTCACCCAGCAATGCCGGTTTGCCCGGCATTCGACCGATACGAGTAAGTCGGATGGCCCGACTTGCCTTGGGCCGCCCTGCGGCGGCTGCCTCAGGGAGACGGGATCAGACCCCCGCAGGTCACAAATTGCCCAGCACCTGCGTCCACACGGCGATCATGCTGACGAAAAGTGCGAGCGAAGCGAGCGCGGCGGCTTCCTGAACGAAGGTCTTGATCATGTCTCCCTCCCTGAACGGACAGAGAACATAGTTCGCGATCTGTTCTCAGTCAACCGGAAGGGTGCGCGGCAGTTTGAATACGGGGCAGGTTGACTAATGCTGGCTTAAGGCCAGAATCGGCCCCATATTGGGCCGGTGAGCAAAAAACCACGCATTACCTTCCGCCCCGAGCGGATCGCCGATGGCGAATGGCAGATCGCGGCGCACTTCCCCGACGCGGAAATTCGCTACATCAAGGGCTTGGCCAGCCATGAGGAAGCCCGTCAATGGATAGACGGCCCTCGCAAGGTGGCATGGCTGAAGTCACAGGGGCTCGCCAAATGACCGGCCACAAGAAGCCCCGCCGCGACCCCTGCCAGCGTGCCAAGCGCCTTTTGGAGCGTTTAAAGGGTTCGGCCCGCTGAATTGTGGGTTTTGGCTTGATCGCAAGCCCGGTTCTGCTTCGCGCCGTCGCAACATCGACGATGCGATCGGCAGCCTTACTCCATCTCCACCACGCGGCCTTCGCGCAGGGTGACGCGCCGGTCCATGCGGCCGGCGAGTTCCAGGTTGTGGGTGGCGATGATGGTTGCGAGGCCCGATGCCTGCACGAGAGTCGCCAGCGCGTTGAACACGTGGTCAGCGGTGTGAACGTCGAGATTACCGGTCGGCTCGTCCGCCAGCAGGATCCGCGGCGCATTGGCGACCGCGCGCGCGATCGCCACGCGCTGCTGCTCACCGCCTGAGAGCTCCGACGGCCGATGCTTTACCCGGCCGCGCAGGCCGAGATAGGTGAGCAATTCGTTGGCGCGTTTCTCGCACTCGCCGCGCGACAGGCCGCGGATCATCTGCGGCATCATGACGTTCTCGAGCGCGGAGAATTCAGGAAGCAGCCGATGAGACTGGTAGACGAAGCCGATCTCGTTGCGGCGGATGCGCGTGCGCTCGCTGTCCGGCAGGAGCGCGGTGGCGCGGCCGTCGATATAGACCTCGCCATGGTCGGGCTGCTCGAGCAGCCCCGCGATGTGTAACAGCGTCGACTTGCCGGCGCCGGAGGGTGCCACCAGCGCCACCGACTGCCCCGGCCAGATCGCCAGCTCGGCGCCGCGCAGGATGTTGAGCGTCTCGTCGCCCTGGCGATAGGTGCGTTCGACGTCGTGCAGGAACAGCACCGGGTTCGGCTTCGGCTTTTCCTCCACCGCAGTGGCGGCGACCTCGACTTCGACCGTGTCTGTCTCACTCATAACGCAGCGCCTCCACCGGATCGAGGCGGGCCGCGCGCCACGACGGATAGAGCGTGGCGAGGAACGACAAAACGAGCGCCATGATCACCACTGCGCTCGTCTCCGCCGTGTCCATGTCGGCTGGCAGGTGCGAGAGGAAGTAGAGCTCGGGCGAGAACAGCTCGGTGTTGGTCAGCCAGGACAGGAACTGGCGGATGTTCTCAATATTGAGGCAGACCACGACGCCGAGCAGGAAGCCGACCAGCGTACCGACGACGCCGATCGCCGCGCCGGTGATCAGGAACACGCGCATGATCGAGCCCTGCGTCGCGCCCATCGTGCGCAGGATGGCGATGTCCTGGCCCTTGTCCTTCACCAGCATGATCAGGCCGGAGACGATGTTGAGCGCCGCCACCAGCACGATCAAAGTCAGGATCAGGAACATGACGTTGCGCTCGACCTGGAGCGCGTTGAAGAACGTGGCGTTGCGCTGGCGCCAGTCGATCATGAAGATCGGCCGTTGCGCCGCGTCCTGCACCGCCTTGCGGTAGGCCGCGACATTGTCGGGATTGTCGGTGTAGACCTCGATCGCCGTGACGTCGCCGGCGCGGTTGAAATAGGCCTGCGCTTCCTTCAGCGGCATGAACACCATGGCGCTGTCGTATTCTGACATGCCGATCTCGAACACCGCCGCGACTTTATAAATCTTGATGCGCGGCGTCGTGCCCATCGGCGTCACCGCGCCGCGCGGCGCGACCAAAGTGATGTTGTCGCCGGCGCGCAGCGATAACTGGTCGGCGAGCCGGCGGCCAATGGCGACCCCCTGCCCGTCGTCGAAATTGGCGAGCGAGCCCTGCTTGATGTTCTTGGCGACCGAGGGAAGCTTCTCGAGGTCTTGCAGGCGGATGCCGCGGATGAGAACGCCGCCGGCATTGAACGGCGACGACGCAAGCGCCTGACCTTCGACGATCGGCGCCGCGAGCCTGATGCCGTGCACCTTGTCGAGCCGCGCCGAGACGTCGGCCCAGTCCGTCAACGGCTTTTCTAAAGGCTGAATCAGAAGGTGGCCGTTGATGCCGAGAATCTTGTCGAGCAATTCGTGGCGGAAGCCGTTCATCACGGCCATGACGATGATGAGCGTGGCCACGCCGAGCATAATGCCGAGGAAGGAGAACCCGGCGATGACCGAGATGAATCCCTCTTTGCGGCGCGCGCGCAGATAACGCAGCGACAGCATCCACTCGAACGGGGAGAAAGGCCGCGTCCCTTGGGGCTCGCTCATTGTTGCTTGGTTCCCACCAGAGCGTGGATTTTCACACGATTCTGGCGCTTTCAAGCCCAAGCGATCGCGAAAGCCTTTGCCCGCGCACAGGTTTCTCGCCGCGCAGGCGTAAGTGGGTGTGGCGCGTGGCTCTTTTCGCCGCAGAAATCAGTGGCTACCTGGTGAGCAGATCGACCGCCGCGGCCGGGCTCATTTGCTCGCGCGAGCCGTCGGCGCGTTTCTTGAGTTCGACCTTGCCTTCGGCGAGGCCTTTCGGGCCGACCAGCACCTGCCACGGCACGCCGATCAGGTCAGCGGTGGCAAATTTGGCACCGGCGCGCTCGTCGCGGTCGTCGTAAAGCACCTCGACACCCTTGGCGGTGAGGCCCTTGTAGATTTGCTCGCAAGCGGCGTCGGTTTCCGCTGCGCCCTGCTTGAGGTTCAGCAGCGCCACCTTGAACGGCGCGACCGGCTCCGGCCAGATGATGCCGGCCTCGTCATGCGAGGCCTCGATAATGGCGGCGACCAGCCGGCTCGGACCGATGCCATAGGAGCCGCCGTGGATCGGCACTTCCTTGCCGTCGGGCCCGGTGACCACGGCCTTCATCGGCTCGGAATATTTGGTGCCGAAATAGAAGATGTGACCGACCTCGATGCCGCGCGCCGACACGCGCTTGTCGGCAGGCACCTGATCGTAGGCGGTGGCGTCATGCATGTCGGAGGTGGCCGCGTAGTGCGAGGTCCAACGGTCGACGATCGCCTGGAGGCCAGCGACATCGTCGAAATTCACGTCGGCCGGCGGCACCGCCATGTCGAGATAGTCCTTGTGGCAGAACACTTCCGATTCACCCGTCGAGGCGAGGATGATGAATTCGTGGCTGAGATTGCCGCCGATCGGGCCGGGGTCGGCGCGCATCGGGATCGATTTGAGCCCCAGGCGCGCGAAGGTGCGCAAGTAGGCGACGAACATCTTGTTGTAGGAATGCCGCGCGCCGGCCTGATCGATGTCGAAGGAATACGCGTCCTTCATCAGGAATTCGCGGCCGCGCATCACCCCGAACCGCGGGCGCATCTCGTCGCGGAATTTCCACTGAATATGATAGAGGTTGAGCGGCAGGTCCTTGTACGAGCGCACATAGGCTCGGAAGATCTCGGTGATCATCTCCTCATTGGTCGGGCCGTAGAGCATGTCGCGCTCGTGCCGGTCCTTGATGCGCAGCATTTCCTTGCCGTAGGCGTCGTAGCGGCCGCTCTCGCGCCATAGCTCGGCCGACTGAATGGTCGGCATCAGCAATTCGACCGCGCCGGAGCGGTCCTGCTCCTCGCGCACGATGGCCTCGATCTTCCGAAGAACGCGCAGGCCGAGCGGCAGGAAGGCATAAATGCCGGCCGCCTCATGGCGCAGCATGCCGGCGCGCAGCATCAGCCGGTGCGAGACGATCTCGGCCTCCTTCGGGGTTTCTCGCAGGATCGGCAGAAAATAGCGGGACAGGCGCATGGAAACCGGCTGGATTCGAGGGCGGAACGCGGCCGAGTGAAACCGGATCGGCGGCCGAAACACAAGGGGGAACGTCCTGCCGTCACGCGCATCCAATGGAATAAGGATGCAGCGACGCGGT
>DATCFB010000380.1:0-2571 GCA_036509755.1 Pseudolabrys sp.
TCGCTCGGCGGCGATGCGCCCGGCCCGCGCGTCATCGCGGTCGCCAACCAGAAAGGCGGCGTCGGCAAGACCACGACCGCGATCAATCTCGGCACCGCGCTCGCCGCGATCGGCGAGCACGTCCTCATCGTCGACCTCGATCCGCAGGGCAACGCTTCGACCGGCCTCGGCATCGAGCGCAAGGCGCGCCGCACGTCGACCTACGACGTGCTCACCGGCCTGGCGCCGATGCGCGACTCCGTGCTGCCGACGGCGGTGCCGCAGCTTTATATCGCGCCGTCGACGCTCGACCTGTCCGGCGTCGAGCTCGAGATCGGCCAGCAGCGCGACCGCGCCTACCGTCTGCGCAATGCACTCAACGAATTGAACAAAGGTCCGCGCGCGCACGACTTCACCTACGTGCTGGTCGACTGCCCGCCGTCGCTCAATTTGCTCACCGTCAACGCGATGGCCGCGGCCGACTCGGTGCTGGTGCCGCTGCAATGCGAGTTCTTCGCGCTCGAAGGTCTGTCGCAACTTTTAAAGACGGTCGAGCAGGTGAAAACCGCGCTCAATCCGAAGCTGTCGATCCACGGCATCGTTCTCACGATGTACGACTCGCGCAACAATCTCGCCAATCAGGTCGTCGCCGACGTGCGCGAGTTCATGGGGCCGAAGGTCTACGACACCGTTATCCCGCGCAACGTGCGCATCTCGGAAGCGCCGTCCTACGGCAAGCCGGTGCTGGTCTACGATTTGAAATGCGTCGGCAGCGAAGCGTATCTGCGCCTCGCCACCGAGATCATCCAGCGCGAGAAGGCGCTCAAGGCGGGTTGAGCTGCCGCCGCACGGCGCCAGTACCGTCATCCTGAGGTGCGAGCGAAGCGAGCCTCGAAGGATGGCGGCAAACGGTCAGCGGCCGTGACCCTTCGAGGCCGCGCTACGCGCGGCACCTCAGGGTGACGGTGAAAGTCAGTACGATGTGACGGCAAGAAGGACAGTAGCGTGACGGATCGGTCGGGAGCAGCGGCGATGACGGAACACAAACGGTTGGGACGGGGCCTCGCGGCGCTGATAGGCGACGTCGGCGACGAGCCCTCGGTGGCGCAGACGCCCTCGGCCGGCGAAGCGCAACGCCGCCCGCGCCGCGCGCCGATCGAACAGCTCAAGGCCAACCCGCGCAATCCGCGTCGCACCTTCCGCGAGGACGAACTCGTCGAGCTCACCGAGTCGATCAAGGAGCGCGGCATCATCCAGCCGATCGTCGTGCGCGAGACGGGCGACGGCGCTTACGAGATCATCGCCGGCGAGCGGCGCTGGCGTGCCGCGCAGCGCGCCGGACTGCACGACGTGCCGGTCGCAATCGTCGACGCGACCGACGTGCAATCGCTCGAATTCGCCATCATCGAGAACGTGCAGCGTGCCGACCTCAATCCGATCGAGGAAGCCTCCGGCTATCTCGCGCTGATCGAGCAATGCAATCACACCCAGGAGCAGGTGGCGCAGATCGTCGGCAAGAGCCGGCCCTATGTCGCCAACCTGGTGCGGCTCTTGAAGCTGTCGGAGCCGGTGAAGGAGCTGATCCGCAAGGGCCAGTTGTCGGCGGGACACGCGCGCCTGCTCGTCGGCCAGCCGAACGCGCTCGATATCGCGCTCGAGGCGATCGCGAAGGGCATGAGCGTGCGCCAGCTCGAGGAGTGGGGCCGCGAGGACGGCGCGCGCCAGGCGCGCGAGATCATGCGCGAAGGCAAGAGCCCGCTCATCCCGATGCTGCGGCGCGAGGCGGCGAAGGACGCCGATACGCGGGCGCTCGAGCGGCGGGTGACCAACGCGCTCGGGCTGGAAGTGACGATCGAGCACCGCGGCGAAAGAGGCACCGTGTCGATCAAGTACAAGGATCTCGATCAACTCGACGCGGTGGTGCGGAAGTTGGAGGGGTAGCGTTCGTGCGTCCGCATGTTGAAGGCGCGCTGCTCGCGCGTATCTGGAAGCACAGGCCGCCTCTGGCGAAGACGCTCGCAGCTACATTTTACATATGACACAAAGCCCTCAATGACGCATTGAAACGTATTGAAACTTGGCCGGAGGATGCGCAGGATACGGGCATGACCAAAGAACAGGTGAAAACAGTTCTGGATCGCGTGCTGACATGGCCCGAGGACCGTCAGCAGGATGCTGCGGACATGCTGGTGCGCATGGAAAAGCAGGATGAGACAGCCTTGCGCCTGACCGATGAACAGGTTGCCGAGATCGAGCGTCGGCTGGCCGATCCGAATCCAAAATTTATGACGCTCGAGGAAGTGCGCGAGCGCTTTGCACGCCGCTCGGCATGAAAGTCGTTTTCCGCGATCAGGCGTACGCGGACCTCGACAACATCTTCACCTGGATCGCAAAAGACCGCCCGCGCTCCGCGCATGAGGTCATCGACCGAATTCTCGAAACTGCCGAGCGACTCGGATCGTTTCCTCACCTTGGACATACCGGGCAGGTGTCGGGTACGTTCGAGTGGGTGGTCCCCGGACTGCCCTATATCGTCCTCTATCAGGTTGTCGAGGAGGACGATGTCATCGACGTCGTTGCGGTTGTCCACGG
>DATCFB010000381.1:0-4365 GCA_036509755.1 Pseudolabrys sp.
AGCTTCTGGGCGACGCTGGCCTTCTGGCCATAGACGAACTGACTTGGCTCGTAGATCGTCAGTTCGTCACCGCGCCATTCTGCGGTGGTGGTGAACAGCTCGATCGGATTGTGATGCTGCGTCGGCGTGCCGTATTCGGCCTCGAGCTTGACCTCGGCGGCCGCGAGCGCCGCCTCGGCATCGCCCGCTTGCGGCAGGTCCTTGGCAAGCGGGTTCACCTTGCTCGCATCCTCCTGGCTTACGCCGGCCGAGCCGAAAGTCGCGCTCGGCTTCTCGGCCTGGTAGTCGACCTTGACCAGCGACGCGGCTTCCTGCGCTGCCTCGTAAGTGTCGGCGACGGCCATGGCGACGATCTGCCCGTCGTGGAAGATCTGCAGGCCCATCGCCTGCATCGATTGGGTGGCGCCGAGGCCCCCGGCCGCGAACGGGACTTCCTTGAGGTCCTTGGTGTTCTCGTGCGTGAACACCTCCAGCACGCCTGGCACGGCCTTGGCGGCGCGAAGATCGATACTGGTGATACGGCCCTTCGAGATCGCGCTCGTCACGAGGAAGGCGTAGGCCGGATCGTTCACTCCGAAGTCGGAACCATATCGGGCTTCGCCGGTGACCTTGGCGCGGCCGTCGAGCCGCGGCTCCGGGCGGCCCATATTGTCGAGCGGGGCGGGGGCGGCGCGATTCATGTCGGCAGCTCCGATGTTCAAAGGGTCAAATGTGCGGTCTCGCGCAACGCGCGCACCAGAGTGCGTTTGCCGAGCTCGACCTTGAAGGCGTTTTCGCCGCGCGGCGCCGCGCCGGCGAAGGCTTTCTCGGCGGCGGCGTTGAGCGTCTCGTCGTTGAGCTCCTGGCCGCGTAGCGCCGCTTCGGCTTCGCGCGCCCGCCAAGGCACCGTCGCGACACCGCCGAGCGCGATACGAGCCTGCCGCACCTTATTGTCGGTCAGGTCGAGCGCGACCGCGGCGGAGGCGAGCGCAAACTCGTAGGACTCGCGATCGCGCACCTTGACGAAGCGTGAGCGTCGCGCCCATGGCGAGGGTGGCACAACGAAAGCAGTGATCAGGTCGCCCGGCCGCAATGTGGTTTCGATGTGCGGGCTGTCGGCCGGGCGCTTATGCAACTCGGCGAATGGAAATGTGCGGGAGCCGGACGGGCCGGCGACATCGACGATCGCGTCGAGCGCGATCAGCGCTTGCGCGAAATCGCCCGGATAAGTCGCGATGCAATGGTCGGAAACGCCCAGCACCGCGTGCTGCCGGTTGACTCCGTCCATCGCCGCGCAGCCTGCGCCCGGGGACCGCTTGTTACAGGCGGCGTAGGACATGTCGCGGAAATACGTGCAGCGCGTCCGCTGCAAAACGTTGCCGCCCAGCGTTGCCATGTTGCGCAACTGGGGGCTCGCGGCCAATTGCAGCGATTGAGCGATCACGGGGAAATGTTCGGCGACCTCCGGGTGTTCGGCAGCGGCCGACATCTTCACCAGCGCGCCGAGCCATAGGCCGCGCGGGCTGTATTCGATGTCTCCCGACGGTGTTCGCTCAAGCGCATTGATATCGGTGACGAGTTCCGGCTGCATCACGTCGAGACGCATCAGGTCGATGAGCGTCGTGCCGCCGGCCGAGATATTGGCTCCGCGCGCGCACCGACGGCGCGTCGTATTGCGAGTCAGCCGATTGATGGGTTTCGAACGCACTTTGCGCGGAAGTGGCGCGCGCATAGACGAAGGGGCGCATGGCTCAGATCTCCTTCATCTTCGGCTTGGCGTCGTTGATGGCGTCGACGATGTTCGGATAGCAGGCGCAGCGGCAGAGATTGCCGCTCATGTATTCGCGGATCTCCGCGTCCGAGTTGGCATGGCCTTCGTTGATGCAGGCGACCGCCGACATGATCTGTCCCGGCGTGCAATAGCCGCACTGGAAGGCGTCGTGATCGATGAAGGCCTGCTGCATCGGATGCAGCGTGTCGTCGGCGCCGGTGAGACCCTCGACCGTGGTGACCTCGCGGCCCTGCGCCATCGCCGCCAAAGTGAGGCAGGAGAGCACGCGTTTGCCGTCCATCAGGACCGTGCAGGCGCCGCACTGGCCGTGATCGCAGCCCTTCTTGGTGCCGGTCAGCCCGATGTGCTCGCGCAGCGCGTCAAGCAGACTGGTGCGCACGTCGAGAGCCAGCCGGCGATCCTGTCCGTTGACCGTCAGCGTAAGCGCGAGCGGCTGGCGCGGAGCGACACGCGTTAGTTCGGGCGCTGTCTCGCCGCGGGCCTTGTCGAGGAGAGTGAATGTCATGGTGGAGGCCATGGTGGTGGTAAGAAAGTTCCGGCGGTTGAAGCCAGACGCTTCGCGGATTGATCTTGATGAAGAATTGGGCATCAGGACCCCCTGACGGTCGTCGCGCGTCCGTTGCACCGCGCTGGATAACGCTACCGAAAGCAAGTCTCGGCGCGGATGCCGGTTCCAGGCCGCAAGGTGATATTTGAGTGGCAACGAGCGGCGGAATGTGGCGCTCGCGCCGCAGTTTCAGTCCCGATGTCCGAATCGCGGAACGAGCGGTAGCCGCTGTTGCGGATAGGTGCCGTGCTCGCGGGTGCCCACCTGGGCTTGCTTCGGGGCGAGCGTCGTGGCGCTGCCGTTCCAATTGCGGGTCAGGTAGTCGCCGAATGATAGCGAGAAAAGAAAGATCACCCAGAACACCCCCGCCGCCGCTGTCAGCCGAATCAGCGCGCGCGAACGATCGAGATGCATGAAAAAAATGAGGACGAGCGCAGCCTTTGCGGCGGCGACCGAGTAATTGATGATGCCGTTGAAGATGCCGAGCGGAATGTAGGCGGAGCCGACGGTGATCCCGAGCAGCACCAGCAAGGCAAGCCATATCAGCGATGGCTTCAGCCACAGCCGCCACGTGCTTTGGCTCGCGTCACTCATGCGCGCCCCACCAGATAAATCATCGGCAATAAGATGATCCAGATGGTGTCGACGAGGTGCCAATAGAGTGCCGCGCCTTCGAAGGTGCTGGCCTTCACCAGCAGGGTGCCGCGCTTCAGGCGCACCGCGATCGTCGAGACGATGCCGATACCGACCGACAGGTGGACGGCGTGGACGCCTGTGGCGATCCAGTAGAACGCCCAGAATAATTGGGTCGTCGCCGGATGCAGGGGGAAGCCCGGCCCCGGCCACAGTCCCTTGTCGAGATCGGAATGGTATTCGAAGCCCTTCATCACCAGAAAGGCGAGCCCGAACGCGACCGTCGCAGCGAGGCAGCGAATCGTCATGCGTCGAAAGCCGTGGTCGGATGCGTGCACCGCCATCGCCATCGTCAGGCTGCTGGTCAACAGGATCGCGGTGTTGGTGCCGCCGTAGAACACCTCGGTCTCGCGCGAGGCGATCTTGAAGGCCTCTGCGTCGAGATGGCGATAGATGGTGTAGGCGAGGAGCAGTCCGCTGAAGAACAGAACCTCACTGGCGATGAAAACCCACATGCCGAACGACACGGCCATTTTCTGCCGCTCGAAACTCGGCCAGGGCTCGTGCACGACAGGGGAGACTTCACTCATCACATGGCCCCCTGCTGGGTCTCCGGCTTCCGGTCCTCCGCTTCAGGAGCCTGGCGGTCAGGGTGATAGCGGTATGGCGGCGCCTTCACATGTGGCAATTCGGCGAAATTGTGCTTGGGCGGCGGCGACGCGGTCTGCCATTCGAGCCCGGTCGCGGCCCAGGGATTGTCGCCCGCCTTCTTGCCGTAGAAAAGCGACCAGGTGAGATAGATGAGCGGCAAGGTATAGGCCACGAACAATACCAATGCGCCGACCGACGACATGACGTGCCAGATCTGAAACTCCGGCGGATAGACGTGGTAGCGCCGCGGCATGCCAGCATAGCCCATGATGAATTGCGGCATGAACGTCGTGTTGAAGCCGAGAAACATGACGATCGCCGCGAAGCGCGCCCAGGCCTCCGAGTAGAGGCGGCCGGTGATTTTCGGCCACCAGAAGTGCAGGCCCGCGAAGAAGGCCGAAACGCTGCCGCCGACCATGATGTAATGAAAGTGGGCGACGACGAAATAAGTGTCGGTGACGTGCACGTCGATCGGCACAGAGGCGAGGAACAGGCCGGTCAGCCCGCCGATGGTGAACAGGCCGAGGAAGCCGAGTGCGTAGAGCATCGGCGCCTCGAAGGTGATCTGGCCGCGAAAGAGCGTGGCCGTCCAGTTGAACACCTTGATGGCGGACGGCACCGCGACGATGAATGAGAGGAACGAGAAGACGAAATTGGCGTATTGCGACTGGCCGGAGACGAACATGTGGTGGCCCCACACGAAGAAACCGATCACCGCGATCGACATCATCGCGTAAACCATCATGGCGTAGCCGAACACGCG
>DATCFB010000382.1:0-3314 GCA_036509755.1 Pseudolabrys sp.
CTTTAACGGGAGAGGCGGGTCATGCGCTTCGTTCTGGCGGCAGCGATCTTCGTGACGGCGATGGCGGTCGATCTGCGCCCGGCCCCGGCGCGCTCGATGCGTCACGTCACGCCGTGGTGTGTGATCGTAAATACCGGCCGCGCCGAATGGACCTGCTATCCGACGCGCGCGCTCTGCCACCGCCTCGGCGAGCGTCCCGGAAGCATGGAGTATTGCGTCGAATATCCCGTCGGGAGCGGTCGGGGCTGAGCGACAGGTTCCACCGACAACGCGCCGTTCGCGCACTCCCTGCGGCCATTCACAAACACGTGCACGGCTGCGGCGTTATGTCTGCCATGCGCGGCGATAAGCGCAATTCCATTGAATTTAATGCACTCGTTATGTGGTGCAGGCTGCCGCGGATGTACATTCTGAAATCGCCGTGCATTCGGTGAAGGGAGCATCGGCCATGCTGAACAGCAAGAACGTGGTAGCGGCGCTTCGACGTGACGTGACTTTCGTTTGGCACGCTGTCATCGCCGTCGTGTTCATCGGCTTCGCGAGCCTCGCGGTCGCCGCGGCTCTGCTCGACTTGCTGTCACTCCACCGCTAATCCGCCATCGGCGGATAGGCGTGGCTCTGTCCTGAAAAATCCGTCACCGTGATGCCGCCCGCGTCCGGCATGAGATAGCTCGGCCCAATCGGTGCCTTGCCATGGCCGCCCGGAATGTCGAGCACGTAGTCCGGTTGGCAAAGGCCCGAGACCCGGCCGCGCAGCGCCCGCATCAATGCCTGGCCGGTATCGATATCGGTGCGCAGGTGATCGGTGCCAGGCGCCAAATCCGCGTGATGCAGGTAGTACGGCTTGATGCGGCATTCGACGAGCGCGCGCATCAGACTCTCCAGCGCCTCCACCGTGTCGTTGACGCCTTTTAAAAGCACCGTCTGGCCAAGGAGCGGAATGCCGGCGTCTGCTAGCCGCGCGATCGCATTGCGCTGATCGCGTCCAAGCTCGCACGAATGATTGACATGCAAGGCGACGTAAGTGGGCTTGGTCTTGACCTTCAGCGCGCGCACAAGGGCCGGCGTGATCGTCTGCGGCGCGGCGACCGGCATGCGGGTGTGAATGCGCAGCACTCTGACGTGATCGATCGCGGCGAGTGCGCGCAATGTCTCCGAAAGGCGCCGCGGCGAGGCAATGAGAGGATCACCGCCGGTCAGGATCACTTCCCAAATCTCGGGATGGGTCGCGATGTAATCGAGTGCGCGCCGGCGCGCCGGCGCCGACAGCGCATTCGGATGGTTCGGCCCGACCATTTCGCGGCGGAAGCAGAAGCGACAGTAGACGGCGCACACATGCGTCAGCTTGAGCAGCACGCGGTCGGGATAGCGGTGCACGATGCCTTCGACCGGGCTGTGCGCATCGTCGCCGATCGGATCGGCGTTCTCCTGCGGATGAACGTCGAGCTCTGCAGCGTTCGGCACAAACTGGCGTGCGATCGGGTCGTTCGGGTCGTCGCGATCGATGAGCGCCGCGAGCGCGGGGGGGATGGCGACGGCGTAGCGCGCGGCCACGTCGGCTAGCACGGCCATGTCGGCTGGCGCGGCAAGACCGGCGTCGCGGAGCTGTTCGGGCGTACGCAGCGTTTTCATGTCTCCACCACCGGCGTCCAGATCACCTGGTCGATGCGCGACGCGCCGGCCGCCAGCATCACAAGACGGTCAAAGCCCAGCGCGATGCCGCTCGCCTGCGGCATCACGGCGAGGGCATCGAGGAAATCCCCATCGACTGCATAGCGTTCGCCATGAATGCGTTCTTTCTCGTCCATTGCATGGGTAAAGCGCTTCCTCTGCTCGGCGACGTCGGTCAACTCGGCGAAGGCGTTCGCCAATTCCACGCCGCAAACATAGAGTTCGAAGCGCTCGGCGACCTTGTCGCTGCCCGGCTTGGCGCGCGCCAACGCCGCCTGGGACAGCGGATATTCATAGAGGACCGTCACGCGACCGCCCTCACCGAGCCGCGGTTCGACCTTTTCGGCGAGGATGCGGCTGAAGATGTCGCCCCAGGTGTCGTCGGCCGCGATAAGGACACCGGCCTTGCCGGCCGCACGCGCGATCCAGTCGCGGTCGCCTTCGCCGCCGGACATCGTTCCGAGAAGATCGATGCCGGCGAACCGATCGAATGCTTCGGCGAGCGTTATTTTCTCAGGCTCGGCGAAGGGGTCGGCGCGGCGGCCGCGAAACGAGAACTCGCGCGTCCCGGTCACTTCCGCCGCCACCCGCATCAGCGCCACGCAGTCCTCCATCAGCGTCTCGTATGGCGCGCCGGCGCGATACCATTCGATCAGCGTGAACTCCGGATGATGCAGCGCGCCGCGCTCGCGATTGCGGAACACGCGCGCGAAATCGAAAATGCGTGTCTCTCCTGCCGCCAGCAGTTTCTTGCAGGCGAATTCCGGCGAGGTGCGCAGATAGAGCGGCCGGCGCTCATTGCCCGGCCCGATCAGGTCGGTGGCGAAGGCGTGCAAATGGGTCTCGTTGCCCGGCGAAATCTGAAGCGCCGCGGTTTCGACCTCGATGAAGTCCTCCGCCGCAAACCACGCCCGGACCGCAGCGGCGATCTTACCGCGCGCCAGAAGATAGGGCCTGCGGGCGGCGTGAACGCCCTGGCGCCAGAAAGGCGGATTTTGCGCCATTTATCCCGCCCGAAGGCCCTGCTGGAAAGGCTGGTATCCCCCGCCAGGATGGTTATGTTGCGGCCCGAACCCGAGGCCCCGACGCCGGTTTGGGCCCGCCTCCAAGCCAGGGATCCCATTCGTGAAAGTCATCGCCAGCCAGCTCCGCAAGGGCAACATCGTCGACATAGACAGCAAGCTCTATGTCGTCCTCACCGCGGAGAATTTTCATCCGGGCAAGGGCACGCCGACCACGCAGGTCGATATGCGCCGGATTTCCGACGGCGTGAAGACCTCGCAGCGCTACAAGACCACCGAACAGGTCGAGCGCGCCCATGTCGAGGATCACGATTACTCCTATCTCTACAAGGATGGCGAAGGCTTCCACTTCATGAACCAGGAAACCTACGACCAGATCCAGGTCCCGGACGATGTGGTCGGCGACTACGCCAAATACCTCCAGGAAGGCATGGTGGTGTCGGTCGCGATCCACGAATCCACGCCGGTATCGATGGAGATCCCGCAGAAGGTCGTGCTCGAGATCGTCGACACCGAGCCTGTGGTGAAGGGCCAGACCGCGTCGGGCTCGTTCAAGCCGGCGACCTTGTCGAACGGCGTGCGCACGATGGTGCCGACCCACATCGTCGCCGGCACGCGCGT
>DATCFB010000383.1:0-4540 GCA_036509755.1 Pseudolabrys sp.
GCGCGAGATGAAGCTCGAAGCGCCGCTGACGCGGGGTTCGGTGGTGGCCTCGGACGCGTTCTTCCCGTTCGCCGACGGATTATTGGTCGCGATTGAAGCCGGCGCCACGGCGGTGATCCAGCCGGGCGGCTCGATGCGCGATCAGGAGGTGATCGACGCTGCCGACGCCCATGGCATCGCCATGGTGTTCACCGGCACGCGGCATTTTAGGCATTAAGCAGAGCGGCGCCACGCTGTCTGACTTTACCCTCCCCTGGAGGGGGAGGGTCGGCAAAGCATGGAGCGCAGCGACATGCGAGCCGGGGTGGGGTGAACGGAAGCAGAAAAGATCACCCCACCCCGCCGCTCGCTTCGCTCGCGTCGACCCTCCCCCTCCAGGGGAGGGTGAAGAAATTCACTCCCTCGCCAGATCCCCCAGCAAGCTCGCCGCCACGGAGAGCTTGGACAGCGTGAGCCCCGAGCCGGCGATTTCGTGGATGGCCGAGCGAATGCGTTCGACCTCGGCCTGACGCGGCTTCACCCATTCCTCCACCGCCCCCGCACCCGCGTGACCGTTGCCGACCATCGCCGCGGTCAGGCGCCGCTCGGCGTCGCCGATCGAGTCGAGCGCGCGGTCGAGCGCGAGCCGGTCGAAGTAATCGGCGACGACGATATTCGGCACCGCGCCGGCGACGCGGTCGAGTTGGAAGAACGCTTCGGTCGCGAAATAAGTGGCGGTCACTTCGGCGACCGGCTTGTTCGCGCGGTCGGCGACCAGCACGATGTCCGGCGCGGCCTTCAACTCGACGAAGTCGGCGATGCGGTGCGCCAGCGCTTCCGGCACGCCATTGCGGATGAACTCGGCCGCGCGCGCGTCGCGCGCTGCCTGCGCCGGCTTCGACAGCGAGGTCGCGAGCGCCGCTTCGACCTGCGCGATGCCCTCGCGGTAATGTGCGACGATTGCATCGAGCCCCTGGCGCAGATCGACGTTCCGCAGGAACCAGACGATGCGGTCGAGCAGCAGGTTCTGCACAGCGGCGTAGAGCGAAAGCTGCACGTCGCCCTTGACCTTGTTGTCGAGCGCGTCGATTTCGGAATTGAGTGCCACCATCTCGTAACTCTGCCGCACGGCGGCGAAAGCCGCTGCGATTGAGGCCGACGCAGCGCCGGTCTGATCGGCGATGCGCACAATGAGCGTCGCGCCGCCGCGGTTGATCATCGAATTGGTGAGCTGCGTGGCGATGATCTCGCGGCGCAGGCGATGCGATTGCAGTGCGTCCGAATAGCGCTCGGTCATTTCCTTGGGGAAATAGCGGTTGAGTTCGCGGCCGAGATAGGGGTCGTCCGGCACGTCGGACTCGAGCAATTCGCTGTAGAGCGAGAGCTTGGCGTAAGCGAGCAGGACGGCGAGCTCCGGCCGTGTCAGCGCGGCGTTGCGTTTGCGCCGCTCCGCCAGCGCCATCTCGTCGGGCAGATATTCGACGCTGCGGTCGAGTTCGCCGCGCTGTTCGAGGATGTGCATCAGGCGTTGCTGGAAGCCGAAGTCCTCCAGGCCGCGCCGCTGCGCGAGCGACAAAGCGAGCGTCTGCTGATAGTTGTTGCGCAGGACGAGGCGCGCCACCTCGCCGGTCATCTCGGCGAGCAGCGCGTTGCGGTCCTCGATGGTCAGCGTACCGGCGCGCACCGGCGTCGACAGCGCCACCTTGATGTTGACCTCGACGTCGGACGTATTGACGCCGGCGGAATTGTCGATGGCGTCGGTGTTGAGGCAGATGCCGCGCAGCGCCGCCTCAATGCGGCCGCGCTGCGTCATGCCGAGATTGGCGCCTTCGCCGACCACCTTGCAATTGAGTTCCGCGCCGGTGATGCGGATCGCGTCGTTGGCGCGATCGCCGACGGCGTCGTCGGTTTCGCTCGCGGCGCGCACATAGGTGCCGATGCCGCCGAAGAACAGCAGGTCCACCTTGGCTTTGAGGATCGCCTTCATCAGCACCTGCGGCGTGACGCTCTCGGCGACGCCGAACAATTTCTGCGCATCCGGCGACAGGTGGATTTCCTTGGACGCGCGCGGATAGATGCCGCCGCCCTTGGAAATCAGCCCCTTGTCGTAATCCTGCCAGCTCGAGCGCGGCAGGTCGAACAGGCGCTGTCGCTCGGCGTAGGCTGATTTCGGCTCCGGGTCGGGATCGATGAAGATGTCGCGATGGTCGAACGCGGCCAGCAGCCTGGTCGTCTGCTCGCGCAGCATGCCGTTGCCGAACACGTCGCCGGACATGTCGCCGACGCCGACCGCGGTGAACGGCGTCTCGTGGACGTTGACGTTCATCTCGCGGAAGTGGCGCTTGACCGACTCCCAGGCGCCGCGCGCGGTGATGCCCATCACCTTGTGGTCGTAGCCGGCCGAGCCGCCGGAGGCGAAGGCGTCACCCAGCCAGTAGCCGTGCTCGACGGCGAGGCCATTGGCGATGTCGGAGAAGGTGGCGGTGCCCTTGTCGGCGGCGACGACGAGATAGGGGTCGTCCCCTTCGTGGCGCACGACGTTCACGGGTTTCACGAGTTCGCCGTCCGCGCCGATATTGTCGGTAATGTCGAGCAGCGTCGAAATGAACAATTTGTAGGTCGCGACGCCTTCCGCCTGGAACTGCTCGCGCGTCGGACTCTTCGGCATCAGTTTGGGCACGAAGCCGCCCTTGGCGCCGACCGGCACGATCACCGCGTTCTTGACGTGCTGCGCCTTGACCAAGCCGAGGATCTCAGTGCGGAAGTCCTGCGGCCGGTCGGACCAGCGGATGCCGCCGCGCGCGACTTTGCCGAAGCGAAGGTGCACACCTTCGACGCGCGGCGAATAGACGAAGATCTCGTACAGCGGCCGCGGCAGTGGCAGTTCGGTCAGCTTGCGGCTCTCGAACTTGACGGCGATCTGCGCCTTGGGCTGCCCGTCTTTGCCGACCTGATAGAAATTGGTGCGGATCGCCGACTGCACCGCATTCATGAACAGGCGCAGGATGCGGTCCTCGTCGAGACTGTCGACCGCCTCCAGTTCCGTCTCGATGCGCGCCGCGATCTCGTTTTGCTTTTCATCGCGACCGGCCTCGCCGCCTGGATCGAAGCGGGCGTGAAACAGCGCGATAATGTCGGCGGCGACGGCGGCGTGCTTGACCAAAGTCGCCCACATGTAGTCCTGCGAATAGGGCACCCGCGCCTGGCGCAGGAAGCGCGAGAAGGTGCGGATCAGTGCGACGTCGCGCCAGCCGATCTCACCGATCAAGGTGAGCGCGTTATAGCCGTCGTTCTCGGCCTGGCCGCGCATCACCATCAGGAAGGCGGCCTCAAGCCGCGCCTTGCCGCTCTCGAGATCGATCGACCCGCCGTCGCGGCGCTCGAGCAGCATGTCGTGGAACCAGGCGCTGGCGTGACTCTCGGGCTGAATGTGATAGGTGCGCTCATCGACGACGCGGAAACCCATGTTTTCCAGCACCGGCACGCGGTCGGAAAGCGGCAGCGGATTGGCGAGGCTCCACACTTTCAGGCCGACGGCGCGCTGCTCTTCCTCGAGGCGGTGATGGAAGTCGACGCCGAGCGGGCGGCCTTCGGTGAGGTATTCGACCACGCGGATGTCGCCGGCGGCGATCATCGGCGCATAGACATCGCGGAAGCCGGCGGAGAATGCGTCGCGATAGCGATTGAACAGATCGCGCGTCTTTTCCGGCGGATGAACCAGCGTGAGCGCTTCGGCAAGCCCGTCGGTCCAGGTGCGGACGATGTCGCCGACTTCGCTTTCGAGCTTGGCGCGCGGGATTTCGACTGGCGCCCCGCCGGAGCGGCCGATGATGAAGTGCACGCGCACGAGCGGCCCTTCGGGGAAGAACGGATAATAGGCCGAGACGCGGCCGACGAAGGTCGAGGCGAGGTAGGCGCCGATCTTGGTGCGGATGTCGCTGTCGTAGCGCTCGCGCGGCACGTAGACGAGCACCGAGACGAAGCGGTCGAAGCGGTCGCGTCGCGGCAGCACGCGCACGCGCGGCCGCTCGTCGAGTTGCAGGATGGCGATGGCGTTGTGGTAAAGCGTGTCCTCGTCGATCTGGAAGAGCTCGTCGCGCGGATAGTGCTCGAGCACGTTCGCCAGCGCCTTGCCGGAATGGCTGCCGGGATCGAAGGCGGCGCGCGCCTCCACAGCGGCGAGCTTGCGCCGCAGATAGGGAATGCCGTGTGCCGCGCGGGTATAGGCAGTCGACGTGAACAGGCCGACGATGCGCTGCTCGCCGAGCAGGTTGCCGGCGGCGTCGAAATGCTTGATGCCGATGTAGTCGAGATAGACGCGCCGATGCACGCGCGCATGGATGTTGGCCTTGGCGACGATCAGCGGCCGCGGCTCCTTGAGAAACGCCATGATCTCCGGCGTCATTTCCAGAAGCTCGGCGCCGCGGCGCAGTACGCGCAGCTCGCGCTGGCGCATAATGCCGAGCGCGTTGTCGAAATCCGGCTTGAGCTCGTCGTTCTCGAGCGTGTAATTGCGCACGCCGAGGAAAGTGAAATTGTCGGCGAGCAGCCATTGCAGGAA
>DATCFB010000384.1:0-2512 GCA_036509755.1 Pseudolabrys sp.
CATTGTGCATTTGGGAAGGCGCCGCGGATTACTACCGCGACCTGTGCCGGCACGGTGGCATCTTGAGCGACTTCCTTCACTCCTGGCACCCGCGTCAGATCGCGAGCGTCCAGCACGGCGTCGGCGAGCGGGGCGCCCGCAGCGCGATCACCGGCGAACTGGTCGCCGGGCCTGAAACGCTGGGCAAAGCCGATCTCGCCGCCAAGTGCGCCGACACGCCCGGCGAACCCAAACGGCGGCTTCTGATCGACGACTATTATCGTGCGCGCAGCGCCGATGTCTCGCGCATCGAAGCGCCGCTTTTGTCGGCCGCCAACTGGGGCGGCATGGGGCTGCATCCGCGCGGAAATTTCGAGGGCTATCTCGCCGCCGGCTCGAAACAGAAATGGCTCGAAGTGCACGGCGATACTCACTTCACCCATTTCTACAGCAACTACGGCGAAGGCTTGCAGAAGAGGTTCTTCGGACACTTTCTCAAAGGCGAAGACACGGGCTGGGACAAACAGCCGAAAGTCTCGCTCAATGTCCGTCATCCGGGCGAGACATTCGTGCTGCGCGCCGAAAACGAATGGCCGCTTGCGCGAACCCGGTGGACGAAGTATTTCCTCGACCCCGACGGGCAGTACCTGACGACCGAGGAGCCGCAGGCAAGCTCGACATTGAGCTACGAGACGATGGGCGACGGCCTGACGTTCCGCCTCGCGACGGCCAAGGGACCGATCGAGATTACCGGCCCTGTGGCGCTCAAGCTTTGGTTCTCATCGGAGACGGCGGACGCCGACGTCATCGCCGCTCTGCGCGTCTTCGACCCGGCCGGCAGGGAGGTCACGTTCATCGGCTCCAACGACCCGCGCGTGCCCGTGGGGCTCGGCTGGCTGCGCGCCTCGCACCGCAAGCTCGATGCGGCGAAGACGCTCCCGTACCGGCCGTGGCATTCGCATGACGAGCTCTGGCCACTAACGCCTGGCAAGCCGGTCGAGCTCGACGTCGAGATCCTGCCGACCTCGATCGTCGTTCCTCCGGGCTATCAAATCGCGCTTACCATTCTCGGCCGCGACTACGAGGTTGACGGCAAGGACATCGCGCTGCCGAACGCGCCCTATCCGATGAAGGGCGTCGGGCCGTTTCTGCACATCGACGAGGACGACAGGCACGCCTCGACCTCCAACAGCCGCAATACCCTGCACTTCGCGCCCGGCAAGCGGCCTTATCTGCTGCTGCCGGTGATTCCGGAGGATTAGGCTTCACAAAAACAAACGTTCAATGGAGGGAAACATGATCAGGCGTACATTCATCCTCGCGCTGGCGGCCGCCGGACTGGCAGCCGGCGCTCTGCCCGCGCAGGCGGACAGTTACCCGAGTCGGACGGTCACCATCATCGTCCCCTACCCGGCAGGCGGCCCGACGGATCAGGCAGCGCGCGTCGTTGCCGATTCGCTGTCGAAGCAGCTCAAGCAGAGCTTCATCGTCGAGAACGTCACCGGCGGCGGGACGATCATCGCCACTAACAAAGTGGCCAAAGCACCGCCTGACGGATACATGCTGCTGCTGCACAATCTTCAGATCTCGGCCAATGTGACGCTCTACAAGAAGCTGCCGTTCGACACCGAGAAGGATTTGACGCCGATCATTTTCGTCAACCGCAATCCGCTGGTGCTCGTCGGCCGCAAAGATCTCGACGCCAACGACCTCAACCAACTCCTGGCGCTGATGAAGAAGAAGACGCTGAACGCCGCCATTCCGGGCTTCGGGGCGACGGGACATCTCGCCACCGCGCTGCTTGCGCAGGAAGCCGGGGTGAAGATCAACATGATCCCGTACCGCGGCGCTGCGCCCGCGCTCAACGACATCATCGGCAGCCACGTCGATCTGTTTTTCGCGACGCCTCAGTCGATCATCCAGCAGGTCAACACGCACAATATGAAGGCCTTCGCGGTCACGTCGAAGGCCAAGCTGCCGGAACTGCCCAAGCTGGGGAGCTTCGTCGACGCCTTCGGGCCGAAGCTCGACATCAGCTATTGGCAAGCTCTGTTCGCCCCGTCAGGCACGCCCAAGGACGTCATCGCGAAGCTGAATGCCGCCATGCAGAAGACGGTATCGGACCCCGCGATCGTCAAAAGCTGGGCATCGCAGAGCGTCGAAGTCTATCCGCCCGACGAGCGCTCTACCGCTGCGGCGGACAAGATGTTCAAGAGTGAAATCGCGCGCTGGGGCAAGGTGATCAAGGACAACAACATTCATCTCGACCAGTAATTCGAACGGGCAAGCCTGCTCGACCAATAGCGGCAGAGCCCTCTCGCTCTGCCGCTTCATTCGATCTCCTCACATACAGGTCCCCATGAGCGCATCGCAGGAAGAACTGTCGTTTACTTATTTCCCGGAGAATTACCGCTGGTCGCACGGCCTGCTGATCGGGCTGAACACCGCGCCGTGGGGCGGTGCGGAGATCGGCGAGATCAACCGCATCGGCCTGCGGCTCAAGAATTGCGTCGGCGACGATGACGCCTGGTTT
>DATCFB010000385.1:0-2104 GCA_036509755.1 Pseudolabrys sp.
ACCAAGGAAACGCTCCGGGGCTTTATGCCCTGGGTGCGACGCTTCGCGATTCAGGATTCGATGTCCGACCGTTCAATTGCATTATCGACTGTGCCGCCCGTTCCGGCGTGGCGCGCCGTCCATGTTGTTGCCGTCGGCGCCGCTGGTGTCGCCGGCACGGCGAGTTCCACGGTCGCCGAGGAGACGCCGGTCGGCGTCCGTTACAACGGCTTCGCCTACGCGGTGATGATGGCGACGCCGGACGCGCTCGCCGACTTTGCGCTGGGCTTCTCGCTGACCGAGAGCGTCATCGAAAGCGCCGACGAGATCGTCAATCTGGATATTCGGGAAGAGGACGAAGGGCTCGCTCTCGAGATCGTGCTCGCGCCCGCGGCCCTGCATCGCTATCTCGCCGGCCGGCGCGTCCGTCGCCTCAACGGCAATACAAGCTGCGGCCTGTGCGGCACGCAGGACCTGCGCGACGTGCAGGGGCCGCCGATGCGCGTCCAGGCGCCGCGGCAGCCGGTGCCCGTGGAGTTCACGCTGGCGAAGTCGATCCCGGTGCGCGTTCTGACGGAGGTCACGTCGCCGAGTATCGCGGCGAAGTAGGGGGCGTTATTCCGGGGGCGGGCTTCCTGAATGCCGGGAACTACCCTAAATGTCCCGGCATGACCCAGCCCGCATCCGCTTCCGACAATCCGCTGCTGTCCGACTTCACCGGCCGCTTCGGCCTGCCGTCTTTCGGCGCCGTCAGGCCGGAGCATTTCCGCCCGGCCTTCGATGCGGCGCTGGCCCAGCATCGCGCGGAAATCGACACCATTGCGAACGCGGCGGAGAAGCCGACCTTCGCCAACACCATCGAGGCGTTGGAGAAGAGCGGCCCCGCGCTCGAACGCGTCTCGAACGTGTTTTTCGTGCTGGCCGGCGCGGACACCGGCGACGCCATCGAGGCGGTTGAGCGCGACGTGTCGCCGCTTTTGGCGCGCCACGCCAACGCGCTCTATCTCAACCGCGCGCTCTACGCCCGCATCGCCGATCTTTATGCCCGCTGCGACGCACTCGGCCTCACGCCCGAGCAGGCGCGCGTGCTCGACCGCTATCACACCCGCTTCGTCCGCGCCGGCGCGGCGCTCGACAAGACGCAGCAGGATCGCCTTGCGGCCATCAACGAGCGGCTGGCGAGCCTCGGCACGCAGTTCGGGCAGAATGTGCTCGCTGACGAAAAATCCTACGCGCTCATCCTTGAGGAAAGCGATCTTTCCGGCCTTCCGGATTTTGCCCGCGATGCCGCCCGCGCCGCCGCTGAAGAGCGCGGCCATCCCGGCAAATACGCGATCACTTTGGCGCGCTCGTCGGCCGAGACCTTCCTGCAATTCTCGTCCCGCCGCGATCTGCGCGAGAAACTGTTCAACGCCTTCATCAAGCGTGGCGAGAACGGCGGGCCGACCGACAACCGTGCGCCGATCGCCGAGATGATACGCTTACGCGCCGAGCGCGCCGCGCTCCTCGGCTTTGCGACCTACGCCGACTACCGCCTCGACGACCAGATGGCGAAGACGCCGGCCGCCGCGCGCAAGCTGCTCGAAGACGTGTGGACGCGCGCCCGCGGCCGCGCGTTAGCCGACCGCGGCGATCTTCAGAAGATCATTGCGGAGGAGGGCGGCAACTTCGCGCTGGCGCCGTGGGATTGGCGCTATTACGCCGAGAAGCTGCGCAAGGCGCGCTACGATCTCGACGAGGCGGAGATCAAACCCTATTTCGAGCTCGATCGCATGATCGCGGCGGCCTTCGATACGGCCGGCCGCTTGTTCGGCCTCTCCTTCACGCCGGTCGACGTGCCGCTCTATCACGCGGACGCGCGCGCCTGGGAGGTGAAGGACAAGGCCGGCGCGCATGTCGGCCTGTTCATCGGCGACTATTTCGCCCGCGGCTCCAAGCATTCCGGCGCCTGGATGACGTCGCTGCGCGATCAGGAGAGGCTGACCGGCCCGGTCACCCCGATCATCCTCAATATCTGCAATTTCTCCAAGCCGGCCGCCGGCGAGCCGGCGCTGCTGTCGTTCGACGACGCGCGCACTTTGTTTCACGAGTTCGGCCATGCGCTGCACGGGCTCCTGTCGAACGT
>DATCFB010000386.1:0-5803 GCA_036509755.1 Pseudolabrys sp.
GCCGAGACTGAGCCCGGCGTTCTCATCCTCCAGCGCGCGCAGGATGCTGGCGGCGCGGGCGATGACTTGCACCTGGCTCTTCGCATTGGCCGCGAGGCTGCGCATCGGCACTCCTACGGACGCTGTCCCGACGAACTGGCGGTCTACGTCGCCTTGCATCGTGGGACACGTTAGCCCAAAATACGGTACAAGAGAACGACAAAAAACGCCGGCCGCCGCCGGCGTCAGAGGAGACGCATGGTCCGCAAGATCGCGCTCGAAGAGCATTTCCTGTCGCCCGGTCTGGTCGATTACTGGCGGCCGACCATGACCGAGGTGCCGGCGCCTTTCGTGGAGGAGCTCTCCCGGCGGCTCTCGGATTTCGACGATCTGCGGCTCGAGAGCATGGACCGCGCCGGCATCGCCAAGGCGGTCCTGTCGGCGTCGGGGCCCGGCGTACAGGCCGAGCGCGACGCGGCATTGGCGACGCGCAAGGCGCGCGAAGCGAACGACTTCCTGAGCGATCAGATCGCCCGTCATCCCGACCGCTACGCCGGCTTCGCGCATCTCGCGTTGCAGGACGCCGCAGGCGCCGCCCGCGAGCTCGAGCGCTGCATGACCGAACTCGGCTTCAAGGGCGCGATGATCAACGGCCACACCAGCGGCCTTTATCTCGACGATCCCTCGCTCTATCCGTTCTGGGCGGCGGCCGAAGCCTCCGGCGCGCTCGTCTACATCCACCCGACCGATCCGATGGTGCCGGCGCCGGTGCTCAACGGCATTCCAGCCTTGCGCCGCGCCACCTGGGAATGGGGCTTCGAGACCGGCTCGCACGCGTTGCGGCTCGTCTTCTCCGGACTGTTCGATCGTTTCCCGAAAGCCAAGGTCGCGCTCGGCCATATGGGCGAGACGCTGCCCTACCTGCTGTGGCGGTTCGACAGCCGCGCCAAGCTCTACAACGTCAAGCTGGCCAAGCCGCCGTCGCAATACATCAAGGACAACATCGTCGTGACGGTATCGGGCGTCTATGCGCGCGAGCCGCTGATGTGCGCGGTCGAGGCGCTCGGCCGCGACAAAGTGATGTTCGCCGCCGATTATCCGTTCGAGAGCGCGGAGGAGGCGGGCCGCTTCATGGACGACACGACCATCGCCGAGGATCTGCGCGCCGACGTCGCCTATAACAATGCGGCGCGGCTGTTGAGCCTCTGAGGCACGAGCAGCCGACGCCTGAACGCGTCAGGTGATGACGCGCACCGGCTTGCCGTCGAGGAAGGCGCGGATGTCGGCGACGACGTCGGGGAAATACTTCGCGTAGTTCTGCGTGCTCACATAGCCGAGATGCGGCGTGGTCACGACATTGTCCATGGTGCGGTAGGGATGATCGAGCGGCAGCGGTTCGACGTCGAATACGTCGAGGCCGGCGCCGCCGATCGATTTGGACTTGAGCGCGGCGATCAGCGCCGCCTCGTCGACGATGGGTCCGCGCGACGTATTGATGAGGTAGGCCGTTTTCTTCATGCGGCCGAGATCGGCGGCGCCGACAAGCCCGCGCGAACGATCGCTGAGCACGACGTGGATAGTGATGACGTCGGCTTTGGCAAACAGCTCCTCCTTGGACACATGGGTCGCGCCGGCCGCCTGCGCCTTTTCCGGCGTCAGGTTCGGGCTCCACGCCATGACATTCATGCCAAAGGCCTTGGCGACGGCGGCCGAGCGCTGCCCGAGCTTGCCGAGGCCGAGCACGCCGAGCGTCATGCCTTCGAGGTCGGGACCGATGGTGACCTGCCAGGGTTGACCGGCCTTCATCCGCGCGTTCTCGAAGCCGATGCGGCGGGTCAGTTCCAGCATCAGGCCGAAGACGATGCCGGTGGTCGGCGAACCGAAGCCGCTCGTGCCGCATACGGTGACGTCGCGCTCGGCTGCCGCCTTCAGGTCGAAGGAATTGTTCCGGGCGCCGGTGGTGATGAGGAGCTTCAGATCCGGCAGCGCCTCGATGACGGCGCGCGGGAAGGGGGTGCGCTCGCGCATGCCGACGATGACGGCGAAGCCCTGTAACACCTTGATCGCCTCGTCGCGGCTCCTGAACGGCTGATTGAAGACCTTGACCTCGACGTCCTTGGCGATGGGAGACCAGT
The DNA here is from genome assembly GCA_036509755.1 of Pseudolabrys sp. Classification (GTDB taxonomy): domain Bacteria; phylum Pseudomonadota; class Alphaproteobacteria; order Rhizobiales; family Xanthobacteraceae; genus Pseudolabrys. Next base: position 2,115 of record DATCFB010000386.1, read on the forward strand.
CGGCGAACGACATCGCCACATTCTGGTAGTCGTCGAGGATCGCGGCCCGGATCATGTCGTTACCCCGTCTTGGAGAGCGCCCGGCAGTGTCGCGGGCGGCGCCAGATTAGGGCGAACGATCCGAAAAGGAAGAGGGGGGCCTTAGCCCGAGATGCCGTCGCCGTGCTTGGCGTGCCAGGCCGGCCCCGGGCCGCGCATATAGTGCCGTTCCGGCCGGTATGGCCGGTACGGCCGCGCGGCGTCCCGCATGACCTCGCGCCAGAAGGCGGCGACCATGTGAGCGAAACCGACGAAGGGTTGCGGCAGATGCGCCGCCGAAAGGACCGCGATGGCCCGAGTCATGACACCAAGTCCCACTGAATCTGCGGGAGGCCGATCCACCCGCACCCCTTTGCGTCGCTTGCAGCGACGTCCGGGTTCATGACCGAGGATCATGTCTTCGGAGCGGTTAAAACACGGTGCGCATCCCGCCCTTCATCGAAAATTTCGTTACAAGCTTTCCGAAAAGTTGATGCTGCATCGGCCGCAGGGCCCACCCCGGCTTGCTCTTTGCGGGGACGCTCGCTACATCAGCCGCGCCTTCCCGACAACGGTATCCGGCGCAGGGCGCGTGCCGCGCGCGGCCGTGGATTCGGGTCAAAATCGGGGTTCAGGATCGCCATGAACGGACGCCAATTCATCTACCACATGGAGGGTCTGACCAAGGCTTATCCCGCCGGCAAGAAGGTGCTGGAGAACATCCATCTGTCCTTCTACCCGGACGCCAAGATCGGCGTGCTGGGCGTCAACGGCTCGGGCAAGTCAACCCTGCTGCGCATCATGGCGGGGATCGATACCGAGTACTCCGGTGAGGGCTGGGTCGCCGAAGGCGCGCGCGTCGGTTACCTCGAACAGGAGCCGCAGCTCGATCCCAAAAAGACCGTGCGCGAGAACGTCATGGAGGGCGTCGCCGCCAAGAAGGCGATCTTGGATCGCTACAACGAACTGGCCGCCAACTACTCGGACGAGACCGCCGACGAGATGGCCAAGCTCCAGGACGAGATCGATAGCAAGAACCTGTGGGATCTCGATTCACAAGTCGACCTGGCGATGGACGCCTTGCGCTGCCCGCCTGACGACGCCGAGGTGACCAAGCTGTCGGGCGGCGAACGCCGGCGTGTCGCGCTCTGCCGGCTCCTGCTCGATCAACCGGAATTACTCTTGCTTGACGAGCCGACCAACCATCTCGACGCTGAAAGCGTCAGCTGGCTGGAAGGCCATTTGCGCAATTATCCCGGCGCCATTTTGATCGTGACCCACGACCGCTACTTCCTCGACAATGTCACCGGCTGGATCCTTGAGCTCGACCACGGCCGCGGCATTCCCTACGAGGGCAATTACACCGCCTGGCTGTCGCAGAAACAAAAGCGGCTGCAACAGGAAGCGCGCGAGGACGAGTCACGCCAGCGCACTTTGCAGCGCGAGAGCGAATGGATCCAATCCTCGCCCAAGGCGCGCCAGGCCAAGTCCAAGGCGCGCTACGAGCGCTATGACGAATTGCTCAAGATCGCCAATGCCAAGACCAATACCGTGGCGCAGATCACTATTCCGGTGTCCGAACGGCTCGGCCAGAACGTGGTCGACTTCGAGCATCTCAAGAAAAGCTATGGCGACAACGTGCTGATCGACGACCTGTCGTTCAAGCTGCCGCCCGGCGGCATTGTCGGCGTCATCGGCGCCAACGGCGCCGGCAAGACCACTTTGTTTCGCATGATCACCGGCCAGGACAAGCCCGACGACGGCACCATCAAGATCGGCGCCTCGGTGCAGCTCGGCTATGTCGACCAGTCGCGCGACGCGCTCGATGGCAAAAAGAACGTCTGGGAGGAAATTTCTAACGGCCAGGACATTATTCTGGTCGGCAAGAAGGAAGTGAACTCGCGCGCTTACGTCTCGCTGTTCAATTTCAAGGGCACCGACCAGCAGAAGAAAGTCGGCACGCTCTCAGGCGGCGAGCGCAACCGCGTCCATCTCGCCAAGATGCTGCGCTCGGGCGCCAATCTCTTGCTGCTCGACGAGCCGACTAACGATCTCGACGTCGATACCTTGCGCGCGCTCGAAGAGGCGCTGGAGGATTTCGCCGGCTGCGCCGTCATTATCAGCCATGACCGCTGGTTTTTGGACCGCATCGCCACCCACATGCTGGCCTTCGAGGGTGACAGTCACGTTGAATGGTTCGAGGGCAATTTCCAGGACTACGAGAAGGACAAGATGCGCCGGCTCGGCCAGGACAGCATCACCCCGCACCGGGTGAAGTATAAGAAGTTCACGCGGTAGTGCGCGTCTGCGAGAACCGCGCGGCTCACTTGGCCGCATCGCTTGCATGTCCAAGTTGCGCGGGCCGCCCACGTCTTTACGCTAGCCGCGATTCGAACATGAACACTCGGCACAAGAGCGGCATGACAAAGATGCGATCTGTTCTCGCGCTCGTCTCGTTTGTTCTGCTCGCGATGTCCGGTCAGGCGCATGCCGACGCGGTCTTCGACCGGTGGCTCGCCGAGCAGTGGCCGGCGGCGCAGGCGCTTGGCGTCTCGCGTGCGACCTTCGACAAAGCGATTGCGGGGCTCGAGCCCGATCTCACGCTGCCCGATCTCGCTGTTTCGGGGCGGCCGGAAAAGGCGCCGCAGCAGCCGGAGTTCGTGCAGACGCCGGCGCAGTACCTACGCGAGCCGACCTTCGAGCGCCTCGCCGCGCGCGGTCAGCAACTTGCCACGCAATATCGCGACACGCTTGCGCGCATCGCGCGCGAGTTCGGCGTGCCTGGCAATGTCGTGTTGGCCATCTGGGCGCGCGAGACCGATTACGGCGGCTATAAGCTGCCGCACGACGCGCTTCAGGTGCTGGCGACGCAGGCTTACACCGGCAAACGCAAGGAGTTCTTCCGCGACGAATTTCTGCACGCGCTGAAGATGCTGCAGGACGGCGTGCCGCGCGCCGATCTGCGCTCGTCCTGGGGCGGGGCGATGGGGCTGACGCAGTTTCTGCCGTCGGAGTTCTACAAATACGCCGTCGATTTCGATCACGACGGCCGCCCCGACATTTGGCATTCGGTGCCGGACGCGCTCGCCTCTGCCGCCAAGCAACTCGCCGGCAAAGGCTGGGTCAGCGGCGTGCACTGGGCTTATGAGGTGAAGGCGCCGGCGAATGTCGACTGCACTCAGGGCGTGCCCGACGTGACAATGCCTGTCGGCGAATGGGCGAAGCGCGGCTTTATCCCGGTCGGCGCGCCGCGTCCGGACGCGCGAGACCTCTCGACGAGCGCCTCACTCTTACAGCCGGAAGGTGCCTACGGTCCGGCGTTCCTGGCGACCAAGAACTACTTCGTGCTGAAAGACTACAACTACTCGGATCTTTACGTACTGTTCGTCGGCCACTTGAGCGACCGCATCGGCGGCGCCGGACCGTTCGTGACGCCGTGGAGCAAGAATGCGCAATTGAAGACGCGCGAGGTCGAGAGCATGCAGGAACGGCTGACCGCGCTGGGCCTCTATCGCGACAAGCTCGACGGCAAGGCCGGCATGCTCACCCGAGCCGCGCTCGGCGCCTACCAGAAGCAGAACGGGCTGAAGGTCGACTGCTGGCCCACCGCCGCCGTGCTCGCGCACATGCGTAAATGAAAACGCCCGGCGCGGGGCCGGGCGTTCCGCATG
>DATCFB010000387.1:0-3326 GCA_036509755.1 Pseudolabrys sp.
CACCCGATGTGAGCCGCGTCGCCGGACGAGAGACCGGCGACGATAGGCAGGGCGCACCTTATGGCAAAGCATGACGTCGATTTGTTCGTGATCGGAGCGGGCTCCGGCGGCGTTCGCGCCGCGCGCATCGCCGCGGGCCACGGCGCCCGTGTCATGATCGCCGAGGAATTCAGGGTCGGCGGCACCTGCGTCATCCGCGGCTGCGTGCCCAAGAAGCTCCTCGTCTACGCTTCACGTTTCGCCGACGACTTCGAGGATGCGGCCGGCTTCGGCTGGACCGTCGAGAAGCCCGTCTTTTCCTGGTCCACCCTGATCGCCAACAAGGACCGCGAGATCGCGCGCCTTGAGGCTGCGTATACGAACACGCTTGATCGCTACAAGGTCGAACTGCGCAAGACCCGCGCGGTGATCGAGGGCGCGCATACGGTGCGATTGGAGGCGACGGGCGCCCGCGTGCGTGCCGAAACCGTCCTGATCGCCACCGGCGCATGGCCGCATTACGGCCCCAAAATTCCCGGCCTCGAGCACGTCATCTCGTCGAACGAAGCGCTTCATCTGCCGGAAATGCCGAAGCGCATCGTCATCCAGGGCGGCGGCTATATCGCGCTCGAATTCGCCTGCATCTTCGCCGGCCTCGGCAGCGAGGTGACGGTCGTCTATCGCGGCGAGAACATCCTGCGCGGCTTCGACGACGACGTGCGCGAGCACTTGCGCAACGAGATGCAGACGCGCGGCATCAAGGTCATGTGCGGCCACACCGTGACGGCGATTGACAAGGCCGGCGACGCGTTCGCCGTGCGGCTGTCCGATAATTCCTCGATCTTCTGCGACAAGGTGATGTTCGCGATCGGGCGCCGTCCGAACGTAATGGGCCTCGGCCTCGATAAGATCGGAGTGAATATCCACGAACACGGCGGCATCGACGTCGACGCCTATTCGAAGACCTCGGTGCCGAACATCTACGCCGTCGGCGACGTGACCAATCGCGTCAATCTCACGCCGGTGGCGATCCGCGAGGGCCATGCCTTCGCCGACACCGTCTACGGTAAAAAGCCAGTGCGCGCCGATCATGCCGACGTGCCGAGCGCGGTCTTCACCGAGCCGGAGGTCGGCGTCGTCGGTCTCACCGAAGCGCAGGCGCGCGCGCAACTCGACGTCGTCGATGTCTACAAGACCTCTTTTCGGCCGATGAAGGCGACGCTGTCCGGCCGGCAGACGCGCTCGTTCATGAAGCTTCTGGTCGATGGCGTCACCGATCGCGTAGTCGGTTGCCATCTGGTCGGACCTGACGCCGGCGAGTTAATCCAGGTGGTCGGGGTCGCGGTGAAGATGGGAGCTACCAAGGCCGATTTCGACGCGACCATGGCGGTGCACCCGACGGCGGCCGAGGAACTCGTGACCATGCGTGAGAAGGCCATGACTTGGCGGCGACAGGCGGCGGAGTAGCCGTTAAGATTTGGCACGGCGAAACTGTGGTATCCGCGCGCGGGGGTCGTGTATAAGGCGCGCTCAGGCGTTGGAGTTTGCCGTCATGTCCGAGCGTTGGACGCCAGATAGCTGGCGCAGAAAGCCGATCCAGCAGGTCCCGGATTATCCGGATCGGCAGGGTTTGGCCGACGTCGAGAAGCAGCTTTCGACCTTTCCGCCGCTGGTTTTTGCAGGCGAGGCCCGTAGCCTGAAGAAGCGGCTGGCGCGCGTCGCCGCTGGCGAGGCTTTTCTGCTCCAGGGCGGGGACTGTGCGGAAAGCTTCGCCGAACACGGCGCCGACAATATCCGCGACTTCTTCCGCAGCTTCCTTCAGATGGCGGTGGTGCTGACCTATGCGGCGGCCTCGCCGGTGGTGAAGGTCGGGCGCATTGCAGGCCAGTTCGCCAAGCCGCGATCCTCAGCCGTAGAGAAGCGCGACGGTGCCGAATTGCCGAGCTACCGTGGCGACATCATCAACGACATTGCTTTCACGCCGGAATCGCGCACAGCCGATCCGCGCCGGCAGATCGAAGCCTACCGGCAGTCGGCGGCGACGCTGAACCTACTGCGTGCGTTCGCGCAGGGCGGCTACGCCAACCTCGGCAGCGTGCGCCAGTGGATGCTCGGCTTCGTGAAGGACTCGCCGCAGTCGCGACGCTACGTCGAGTTGTCGGAGCGCATCTCCGACGCGCTCGGCTTCATGCAAGCCTGTGGCCTCGATCTCGAGAGCCATCCCGAACTGCGCACGACCGAGTTCTATACGAGCCACGAGGCGCTGCTACTCGGCTTCGAGCAGGCGCTGACGCGCGTCGATTCGACGACCGGCGACTGGTACGCGACGTCCGGCCACATGCTGTGGATCGGCGACCGCACGCGGCAGTTCGACCATGCTCATATCGAATATGCGCGGGGCGTGAAGAATCCGATCGGGCTCAAATGCGGTCCGTCGCTGAAGATCGACGACTTGCTCCGTCTCATCGACATGCTCAACCCCGACAATGAGCCGGGCCGGCTGACGCTGATCGGCCGCTTTGGCGCCGAGAAGGTCGGCGAGCACTTGCCCGCGCTTGTGCGCGCGGTGAAACGCGAAGGACGCGTCGTCATCTGGTCCTGCGACCCGATGCACGGCAATACGATTGCCTCGGCTTCGGGCTACAAGACGCGGCCGTTCGATCTGATCCTGAAGGAGGTGCGCGGTTTCTTCGACGTGCATCAAGCCGAGGGAACCTATGCCGGCGGCGTGCACCTGGAGATGACCGGGCAGAACGTGACCGAATGCACCGGCGGCGCGCGTGCCATTACCGATGCCGACCTCAACGACCGCTACCACACGGTCTGCGATCCGCGGCTCAATGCCGAGCAGGCGATCGATCTCGCTTTCTTGCTCGCCGAATTGCTCAAGAAGGATCGCGCGAGCCGCGCCGCGCCGCTGCCGGCCGCTGCCGCCCTCTAACCACGGGCAAACTCGAATTGACAATGGCCGCGCTCGATGCGCGGCCGTTTGCGTTTTCAGCCGGTGTTTACGCTAACGGATGCGCTTTATTCCTTCCTTAATGATGCGGCCGTTTCCCTGAAGCATTCATTCGACGTGTAACGAGTGAGCAAACCCTTCCCGCAACACTCATGCGCATGAACGCGCACGGGAAGGCATCATCGTGAAACGCGTGACAATTATGGCACTGGCTCTGGCTCTCTCTGCCGCCACGCAAGCGGCTGTCGCCAACCCTTTCATCATCGAGCCGGAGAAGCCGGCATTCACCGCCACCTTCGCGATGCGCTACTGGTACGGCATGGGGTCGACCAGCAAAAATCTTTACGGCTTCACGCGCGACATGCTCGTTTCACGGTTGAGCTATACG